>NZ_DALZVG010000017.1:0-100117 GCF_032012665.1 Scandinavium sp. | reverse complement strand
TCACCAAACTCTGAACATTTCAGCAGCTTAGCGCCTTCCATCAGACGTTCGAAGTCATAGGTCACGGTCTTGGCTGCGATTGCGCCTTCCATGCCTTTAACAATCAGGTCTGCGGCTTCGAACCATTCCATATGACGCAGCATCATTTCCGCGGAAAGGATAACGGAACCTGGGTTCACTTTATCCTGGCCTGCGTATTTTGGTGCAGTGCCGTGGGTCGCTTCGAACAGTGCACATTCGTCACCGATGTTCGCGCCTGGTGCAATACCGATACCGCCAACCTGCGCCGCCAGGGCGTCAGAGATGTAGTCGCCGTTCAGGTTCATACAGGCGATAACGTCGTACTCGGCCGGACGCAGCAGGATCTGCTGGAGGAACGCATCAGCGATCACATCTTTGATGATGATCTCTTTGCCGGTTTTCGGGTTCTTGATTTTCTGCCATGGGCCGCCGTCGATCGGCTCACCGCCGAACTCTTCTTTCGCCAGCTGGTAGCCCCAGTCTTTGAAAGCGCCTTCGGTGAACTTCATGATGTTGCCTTTGTGCACGAGGGTCACGGAGTCGCGATCGTTGGTGATCGCATACTCGATGGCCGCACGCACCAGACGCTTGGTGCCCTCTTCAGAGCATGGCTTGATGCCGATCCCGCAGTGCTCAGGGAAGCGAATTTTCTTCACGCCCATCTCTTCACGCAGGAACTTGATAACCTTTTCTGCGTCCGCAGAATCCGCTTTCCACTCGATGCCCGCATAGATGTCTTCGGAGTTTTCACGGAAGATAACCATGTCGGTCAGCTCCGGGTGCTTCACCGGGCTTGGAGTGCCCTGGTAGTAACGTACCGGGCGCAGGCAGACGTACAGGTCCAGCTCCTGACGCAGGGCAACGTTCAGAGAACGAATACCGCCACCGACCGGGGTCGTCAGCGGGCCTTTGATGGCAACGCGGTATTCACGAATCAGATCCAGCGTTTCCGCTGGCAGCCAGACGTCCTGGCCGTATACGTGGGTGGATTTCTCGCCGGTGTAAATTTCCATCCAGGAAATTTTACGCTCGCCCTTATAGGCTTTCTCTACCGCGGCGTTCACCACTTTGATCATTGGTGGAGTAACGTCGACACCGATACCGTCCCCTTCAATGAACGGGATAATCGGGTTGTGGGGTACGTTGAGTTTGCCGTTTTGCAGGGTGATCTTTTGGCCTTCCGCCGGAACAACTACTTTGCTTTCCATCAACTTCTCCTTCGAGCGCTTCTGGTGACTGCTCGTGCCTTTCGCGTCCTGGGTCGCGTTGCCCTGGCAGCGCGAAGAGTGTGAGCAATATTTTTTGTTAATGATTTGTAATGAGCTGGTTGATACTACCTGATTGTTGGGTTCCATGAAAGGTCTTCGTAATTAGGCTATAATGCGGCAATTGACCCGGCCTGAAAACACCATGAACAAAACTTCTTATACAAATCACCGCCTTAAGCGATTCAGCTCACAACAAGCCACCCGACAACGTAAAGAAACCCGCCCAAAAAGGGTGATATTGTTCAATAAACCCTACGATGTATTGCCGCAGTTTACGGACGAGGCCGGGCGCAGCACCCTGAAGGATTATATCGACGTACAGGGTGTCTACGCCGCGGGTCGACTCGATCGAGATAGCGAGGGCCTGCTGGTGCTCACCAACGACGGTGCCCTTCAGGCTCAGCTGACGCAGCCAGGCAAACGCACGGGCAAAATCTATTACGTTCAGGTGGAAGGCGCCCCGGATGAAGAAGCACTGAATGCCTTGCGCAAAGGCGTGACGCTGAACGACGGCCCGACGCTGCCCGCAGGAATCGAACTGGTAAGCGAACCTGAATGGCTGTGGCCACGCAATCCGCCAATTCGCGAGCGTAAATCGATACCGACCAGTTGGCTGAAAGTGACGCTGTATGAAGGCCGAAATCGCCAGGTTCGCCGGATGACCGCTCACGTCGGCTTCCCTACCCTGCGCCTGATTCGCTACGCCATGGGCGCTTACACTCTCGATGATCTTGCCAACGGTCAGTGGCGGGATGCCTGAACAGAAGGATGGCTTAATGTTTAAACCGCACGTTACCGTCGCCTGCGTGGTCCACGCCAAAGGTCAGTTTCTGGTAGTAGAAGAAAAAGTGAACGGCAAAACGACCTGGAACCAGCCCGCCGGACACCTTGAGGCCGACGAAACGCTTGTTCAGGCCGCCGAGCGCGAACTGTGGGAAGAGACCGGCATTCGCGCCACGCCCCAGCATTTCATCCGTATGCATCAGTGGATAGCGCCAGACAGAACGCCATTCTTACGCTTTCTTTTCGCCGTCGAGCTTAACGATACGTGTGCCACAGAACCGCATGACAGCGACATTGACCGCTGCCAGTGGGTTAGCGCCGATGACATCCTTAACGCCACTAATCTGCGCTCGCCGCTGGTGGCCGAAAGCATCCGCAGCTGGCAAAGCGGACAGCGTCTGCCGCTTGAGCTGATCGGTGAATTTAACTGGCCCTTCACAAAGGGTGATCCCACTGGGGCTGCGTGATAGACTATGCCGCCTTGAAGTTCAATGTCGTGAGTATTCCAATGTCAGAAAGCCCAAAAAAAGTGATCGTCGGGATGTCCGGCGGTGTCGATTCCTCCGTTTCCGCTTACCTGCTGCAACAGCAGGGCTATAAGGTGGAAGGCCTGTTCATGAAGAACTGGGAAGAGGACGACGGCGAGGAATATTGTACTGCCGCCGCAGACCTGGCCGATGCCCAGGCCGTGTGCGACAAGCTCGGCATTGAGCTGCACACCGTTAACTTTGCCGCGGAATACTGGGACAACGTTTTTGAGCTCTTTCTTGAAGAGTACAAAGCGGGCCGCACGCCGAACCCGGATATTCTGTGCAACAAAGAGATCAAATTTAAAGCCTTCCTCGAGTTTGCCGCTGAAGACTTAGGTGCCGACTACATCGCCACCGGGCACTACGTACGCCGCGCCGATGTGAACGGCAAAAGTCAGCTGCTGCGCGGTCTCGATGGCAATAAAGATCAGAGCTATTTCCTCTATACGCTCGGCCATGAACAGATCGCGCAAAGCCTGTTCCCGGTCGGCGAACTGTCCAAGCCTGAAGTGCGCCGCATTGCCGAAGAGCTCGATCTCATCACCGCGAAGAAAAAAGACTCCACCGGCATTTGCTTTATCGGCGAGCGTAAATTCCGCGAATTCCTGGGCCGCTACCTGCCTGCCCAACCGGGCAAAATCATCACCGTCGACGGCGACGTAATTGGCGAGCACCAGGGGCTGATGTACCACACCCTCGGCCAGCGTAAAGGCTTAGGCATCGGCGGCACCAAAGACGGCAGTGAAGAGCCGTGGTACACCGTAGACAAAGACGTGGAAAACAACGTTCTGGTGGTGGCTCAGGGTCACGATCATCCGCGCCTGATGTCCGTCGGTCTGATTGCCCAACAGCTGCACTGGGTCGATCGCGAGCCGTTCAGCGGCACGCTACGCTGCACGGTGAAAACCCGCTATCGCCAGACGGATATTCCGTGCACCGTCACCCGACTTGATGATGACCGAATTGAGGTTCGCTTCGACGAGCCCGTTGCAGCCGTTACGCCTGGCCAGTCCGCTGTTTTCTACAGCGGTGAAGTGTGCCTCGGCGGCGGCATTATCGAGCAGCGCCTGCCGCTGCCGGTTTAAGACTCAGACAGCACAGAGAAAGGAGTTTTCGTGGCGAAGAACTATTACGACATTACGCTGGCTCTGGCAGGGATCTGCCAGTCCGCCCGTCTGGTTCAGCAGCTGGCGCATCAGGGCCATTGCGACAGCGATGCCCTGCACGTGGCACTGAACAGCGTTATCGATCTGAACCCGGACTCCACG
Source organism: Scandinavium sp. (assembly GCF_032012665.1). Classification (NCBI taxonomy): domain Bacteria; kingdom Pseudomonadati; phylum Pseudomonadota; class Gammaproteobacteria; order Enterobacterales; family Enterobacteriaceae; genus Scandinavium; species Scandinavium sp. The sequence goes on along the minus strand of NZ_DALZVG010000017.1, from coordinate 96,247 downwards.
CTCGGCGTCTTCGGTGGCAGCGAAGCCAATCTTCGCCTCGGCCTGGAAACGCTGCTCGGCGTGCTGAATGCCAGCAGCCGTCAGGGGCTGAACGCCGAACTGACGCGCTACACCTTAAGCCTGATGGTGCTGGAACGAAAACTCTTTGCCGCGAAGGGCGCGATGGACACCCTGGGTGAGCGCATCGCCGGGCTCCAGCGCCAGCTTGACCATTTTGATTTGCAGTCTGAAACGCTGCTGAGCGCCATGGCCGCGATTTATGTCGATGTCATTAGCCCGCTCGGCCCTCGCATTCAGGTCACCGGTTCTCCTGCCGTGCTGCAAAGCGCGCAGGTGCAGGCCAAAGTGCGAGCCGGTTTGCTCGCAGGGATACGCGCCGCAGTGCTCTGGCACCAGGTCGGCGGCGGTCGTCTGCAGCTGATGTTTTCCCGTAATCGCCTGACCACTCAGGCCAAACAAATTCTTGCTCATATAACTCCGGAGTTGTGATCTATGGAATTATCCTCACTGACCGCCGTTTCCCCTGTCGATGGACGCTACGGCGATAAAGTCAGCGCGCTGCGCGGCATTTTCAGCGAATACGGTCTGCTGAAATTCCGTGTGCAGGTTGAAGTTCGCTGGCTGCAAAAACTGGCCGCGCACGCAGCTGTCAAGGAAGTTCCAGCTTTTGCTGCCGACGCAAACGGTTTCCTCGATAAAATCATTGCGGATTTTAACGAAGAAGACGCCGCTCGCATCAAAACCATCGAGCGCACCACCAACCACGACGTGAAGGCGGTCGAGTATTTCCTGAAAGAGAAAGTGGCGGATATCCCTGCCCTGCACGCAGTGTCTGAATTTATTCACTTCGCCTGCACCTCCGAGGACATCAACAACCTGTCTCACGCTCTGATGCTCAAAACCGCCCGCGACGAAGTGGTGCTGCCTTACTGGCGCAAGCTCATTGACGCGGTGAAGGATCTGGCAGAGCAGTACCGTGATATCCCGCTGCTCTCCCGTACCCACGGCCAGCCCGCCACGCCATCCACGATGGGCAAAGAGATGGCTAACGTTGCGTACCGCATGGAGCGTCAGTATCGCCAGCTCAACCAGGTTGAGATCCTCGGCAAAATTAACGGCGCAGTTGGCAACTATAACGCCCACATCGCCGCGTACCCGGAAGTGGACTGGCACCAGTTCAGCGAAGAGTTCGTGACCTCGCTTGGCATCCAGTGGAACCCGTACACCACCCAGATTGAGCCGCACGACTATATCGCCGAACTGTTCGACTGCGTGGCGCGCTTCAACACTATCCTCATCGACTTCGACCGTGACGTCTGGGGCTACGTGGCGCTGAACCACTTCAAGCAGAAAACCATCGCCGGGGAAATCGGCTCTTCCACCATGCCGCATAAGGTGAATCCGATCGACTTCGAAAACTCCGAAGGCAACCTGGGTCTGTCCAATGCCGTACTCCAGCACCTGGCAAGCAAACTGCCGGTGTCCCGCTGGCAGCGTGACCTGACCGACTCCACCGTACTGCGTAACCTTGGCGTGGGCATCGGCTATGCGCTGATCGCTTATCAGTCCACTCTGAAAGGTGTGAGCAAGCTGGAAGTGAATCGCGATCGCCTGCTGGAAGAGCTGGACAACAACTGGGAAGTGCTGGCGGAGCCGATTCAGACCGTGATGCGCCGTTACGGTATCGAGAAGCCGTACGAGAAGCTGAAAGAGCTGACCCGAGGCAAGCGCGTTGATGCTGAAGGCATGAAGCAGTTTATCGATGGTCTGGCGCTGCCGGAGCACGAGAAAGCACGCCTGAAAGAGATGACACCTGCCAACTATATTGGTCGCGCCATCACCCTGGTTGACGAGCTGAAGTAAAGAGTCCCGCCTCTCTTCTCACCCGGGAAGAGAGGCCCCTTCCCCGGTTTATACAATGTTTATCCCCACAACCGCATAATCAGCGTTAAACTCTTCAAATCGAAAATGAAAAAGGGATAACCCATGCGCGTACTCGTTGTGGAAGATAACGCCCTCCTGCGTCACCATTTAAAAGTTCAGCTACAGGAGCTTGGCCATCAGGTGGATGCCGCCGAGGATGCAAAAGAAGCTGATTACTATCTGGGTGAACACGTTCCGGACATCGCCATTGTCGATTTAGGCCTGCCTGACGAAGACGGCCTGTCGATGATCCGCCGCTGGCGCAGCAACGACATTTCGGTGCCTGTTTTGGTGCTGACCGCCCGCGAAGGCTGGCAGGACAAGGTTGAAGTGCTGAGCGCCGGAGCCGATGACTACGTCACCAAACCGTTCCATATTGAAGAAGTTGCCGCGCGAATGCAGGCTCTTCTGCGCCGGAACAGCGGTCTGGCCTCTCAGGTGATCTCCCTGCCGCCCTTCCAGGTCGATTTGTCTCGCCGTGAACTGTCGGTGAATGACGAAGTCATCAAGCTGACCGCGTTTGAGTACACCATCATGGAGACGCTTATCCGCAACAACGGCAAGGTCGTCAGCAAAGATTCGTTGATGCTGCAGCTCTACCCTGATGCCGAACTGCGCGAGAGCCACACCATCGATGTCCTCATGGGTCGCCTGCGCAAGAAAATTCAGGCCCAGTACCCGCAGGATGTGATCACCACCGTACGAGGCCAGGGCTACCTGTTCGAACTGCGCGGATGAAAAACATGCTCCGGCATATTCTGCCGCTCTCCCTGCGCGTCCGCTTCCTGCTGGCAACGGCCGCGGTGGTGCTGGTGCTGTCACTGGCCTATGGGATGGTCGCCCTGGTCGGCTACAGCGTGAGCTTCGATAAGACCACCTTCCGCCTGCTGCGTGGGGAGAGCAACCTGTTCTATACCCTTGCACGCTACGAAAATAATAAAGTCAGCGTGGAGATCCCGGAAAACCTGAATCTGCAAAGCCCGACCATGGCGCTTATCTACGACAAGAACGGCAAGCTGCTTTGGATGCAGCGGGAAGTCCCGTGGCTCATCAGCCGTATCAACCCGGACTGGCTGAAGACCAACGGTTTCCATGAAATAGAGGCGGACGTGGATTCCTCGAGCATGCTGCAGCATAACGATCATGAAGTGATGCGCCAGCTGAAGGAGCTGCGCGAGCAGCAGGATGATTCGGAGATGACGCACTCGGTAGCCGTCAATATCTACCCGGCGACCGCCCGTCTGCCGCAGATGACCATCGTGGTGGTCGATACCATTCCAATCGAGCTCAAGCGCTCCTACATGGTCTGGAGCTGGTTTATCTACGTGTTAGCCGCCAACCTGCTGCTGGTCATTCCGCTGCTGTGGGTCGCGGCCTGGTGGAGCCTTCGGCCCATTGAGTCGCTGGCGAAAGAGGTGCGTGAGCTTGAAGAACACCATCGTGATACGCTTAACCCGGAAACCACTCGCGAATTAACCAGCCTGGTGCAAAACCTTAACCGCCTGCTGAAAAGTGAGCGCGAGCGTTACGACAAATACCGCACAACGCTCACCGATCTCACCCACAGCCTGAAAACACCGCTGGCCGTGCTGCAAAGCACCCTGCGATCGCTGCGCGGCAACAAGCTCAGCGTTGAAGACGCCGAACCGGTGATGCTTGAGCAGATCAGCCGTATCTCGCAGCAGATTGGCTATTATCTGCACCGCGCCAGCATGCGCAGTGGCAATATCCTGCTGAGTCGCGAACTGCATGCGGTCGCGCCGCTGCTGGATAAGCTGACCTCAGCGCTGAACAAGGTTTATCAGCGCAAAGGCGTTAACATCGCGCTCGATATCTCGCCAGAAATCACCTTTGTCGGCGAGCAAAACGACTTTATGGAAGTGCTCGGCAACGTGCTGGATAACGCCTGCAAGTACTGTCTGGAGTTTGTTGAAGTGTCCGCTCGTCAGACCGACGACCATCTGCACATTTTCGTGGAAGACGACGGCCCCGGCATTCCACAAAGCAAACGCGATTTGGTATTTGACCGCGGCCAGCGCGCCGACACGCTGCGCCCGGGCCAGGGCGTGGGATTGTCGGTCGCAAGAGAGATCGTCGAGCAGTACGACGGCAAAATCATCGCCGAAGACAGCCCGCTCGGCGGCGCAAAAATGGACGTGGTGTTTGGCCACCAGCATCCGGAAAGCAAAGAAGGATAAGTCATTTATTTGCCATAGCCTGCATCGTCGGGCAACGGCTTCCGTTATACTCCCAAACAGAAACCTGCCTGTGGAATAAAACATCATGGAATATAACTTATCGCTTAACTGGCCCGACTTTATCGAACGCTACTGGCAAAAACGCCCGGTGGTGCTGAAGCGCGGCTTCACGAACTTTGTCGATCCCATTTCACCGGACGAACTGGCGGGCCTAGCCATGGAAGACGAAGTGGACAGCCGCCTCGTCAGCCACAACGAAGGTAAATGGCAGGTCAGCCACGGGCCGTTTGAAAGTTACGATCACCTCAGTGAAAACAACTGGTCGCTGCTGGTGCAGGCGGTGAATCACTGGCACGAGCCAACGGCAGCGCTGATGCTTCCGTTCCGCGCCCTGCCCGACTGGCGCATCGATGACCTGATGATTTCGTTCTCCGTTCCCGGCGGCGGCGTGGGCCCACATCTCGATCAGTACGACGTATTTATCATTCAGGGCACCGGCCGCCGTCGCTGGCGCGTGGGTGAAAAAGTGCCAATGAAGCAGCACTGCCCGCATCCGGATCTGCTGCAGGTCGATCCTTTCGACGCCATCATCGACGAAGAGATGGAACCGGGTGATATCCTCTATATTCCACCAGGCTTCCCGCACGAAGGTTATTCCCTGGAAAACTCGCTGAACTATTCCGTCGGCTTCCGTGCGCCAAGCGGGAAAGAGCTTATCAGCGGCTTTGCTGACTACGTGCTCCAGCGAGAGCTTGGCACGCACCGTTTTACCGATCCGGACGTGCCCGCACGCGAGCATCCGGCAGATATTCTGCCGCAGGAAATCGATAAGCTGCGCGACATGATGCTCGGCATGATCAACCAACCGGAGCATTTCAAACAGTGGTTTGGCGAATTTATCAGTCAGACCCGTCACGAGCTGGACGTCTCCCCGCCAGAGCCGCCGTATCAGGCCGATGAGATCTACGATGCGCTACAGCAGGGTGACAAGCTCGTCCGCCTCGGTGGCCTGCGTGTACTGCGCATCGACGGTGAAGTGTTTGTCAACGGAGAGAAAATTGATTCGCCGCACCGCCCGGCGCTGGAAGCACTGGCAAGCCATATCGTGCTGACCGCTGAACAGTTTGGCGACGCGCTGGAAGACCCTTCGTTCCTCGCCATGCTTTCTGCGCTGGTCAACAGCGGCTACTGGTTCTTTGAGGACTGATTTTAATTGCTGCCCGGTGGCGCTGACGCTTACCGGGCCTACGGACGACGAAACGACGCTGTTATTGTAGGCCGGGTAAGGCAAGCGCCGCCACCCGGCACTTCTGCGTTTACTTCGCTTTCGCGGTCAGCTCCGCAATCCGCACAATCACTTTGACCGCCTTCTCCATTCCTTCCAGCGTCACAAATTCATGCTTGCCGTGGTAGTTGTAGCCGCCGGTGAAAATGTTCGGGCACGGCAGCCCCATAAACGAAAGCTGCGAGCCGTCGGTGCCGCCACGAATCGGCTTCATATCGGGTTCGATATCGCAGTCGCGCATCGCCTGCTGTGCGATCTCAATGATGTGTGGGTGCTCCATCACCTTCTCGTGCATATTGTAGTAGCTGTCTTCGATGATGAGTTCGATGTAGCAATCCGGATGCAGCCCTTTGCCGACCTTCCTGGCGATCTCCATCATCTTGCGCTTGCGGGCCTCAAACTGCTTGCGGTCAAAGTCGCGGATGATGTAATGCATCTGCGCGGAATCTACGCTGCCCTTGATGCTGGTGAGATGGTAGAAGCCTTCGTAGCCTTCGGTTTGTTCCGGGCTCTCTTCGGCAGGCACTTCAGCATGAATGCGCGAAGCAAGCGACAGCGCATTGACCATCACGCCTTTGGCGGTGCCCGGATGCACGTTGTTCCCCACGATTTTGATAGTCACGGACGCGGCGTTGAAGTTCTCATACTCCAGTTCACCCACGCCGCCGCCGTCGACGGTGTACGCCCAGCGGGCATCAAATGCCGCCACGTCGAAGTGTTTGGCACCTTTGCCGACTTCTTCGTCTGGCGTAAAGGCCACGCGAATGTCGCCGTGCGGCACGTTGTTGGCTTTCATGACGGACAGCGCGGTCATGATTTCCGCCACGCCCGCTTTGTCATCGGCACCGAGCAGCGTTTTGCCGTCGGTGGTGATCAGCGTTTGCCCCAGCAGCTGATGCAGCACAGGAAACATCACCGGCGAGAGCACTTCATCGCCTATGCCCAGCGCAATATCGCCGCCGCGATAGTTCTCCACGATCTGCGGATTCACGTTTTTACCGCTAAAATCGGGGGAAGTATCCACGTGAGAAATGAATCCGATAGCCGGAATATCGCCGGGCACGTTGGCAGGCAGCGTTGCCATCACCGTGCCCTTCTCGCTCAGGGTGACGTTGACCAGCCCCATTTCTTCAAGCTGCGTCTGAAGCAGGCGTAATAATTTCCATTGCCCTTCGGTGCTGGGCACCTGACGCACGCCAGGCTTCGACTGGGTGTCCAGAGAAACATACTGCAAAAACCGCTCAAGTAATTTATCCATGTCGTCGCCCTCATTTTTTGTGACCACATTATCAGTAAGCGCCGGGGGCCGGATATTGCGTCAGGTCACTTTTGGCCCGGCAATTACGATTTTTTTTCAGTCACGTACGCGAATGGTTTAAAGGTAGCCCACAAGGGTGCAGAATGATTGGCGATTTCAGAGGATTGCCGTAGAATGCCAGCCCTTAATTATGTGCCAAACCTCTAAGGTGGTTAACCACACACCCCGTAGCGACCGCTTTTCGCTACGTTTACATGGGACAGCGTAAAAAATTGAATACACAATCGCGTTCGCTTTCGCCGCTGGTCGAACTGGCGGGGATTTGCAAAGGCTTTGAAGGTAAAACAGTCATTTCCGATCTCAATCTCACCATTAATAACGGTGAGTTCCTGACGCTGCTTGGCCCCTCTGGCTGCGGCAAAACCACCGTATTACGCCTGATTGCCGGACTCGAAAGCGTCGATAAAGGTCGTATTCATCTTGAAGATGTCGATATCACCGACGTCCCTGCGGAAAACCGCCACGTTAATACCGTGTTCCAGAGCTACGCCCTTTTCCCGCATATGACGGTGTTTGAAAACGTCGCGTTTGGCCTGAGAATGCAAAAAACGCCCGCCGACCAAATCACCGCCCGCGTGACGGAAGCCCTGCGCATGGTACAGCTCGAAGCGTTTGCCCAGCGTAAGCCGAATCAGCTTTCCGGCGGCCAGCAGCAGCGTGTGGCAATTGCCAGGGCGGTGGTGAACAAACCTCGTTTACTGCTGCTGGACGAATCGCTCTCGGCCCTCGATTACAAGCTGCGTAAGCAGATGCAGAACGAGCTGAAGGCCCTGCAGCGCAAGCTCGGCATCACCTTTGTGTTCGTCACCCACGATCAGGAAGAAGCGCTGACCATGTCGGATCGCATCGTGGTGATGCGTGACGGTAAAATCGAGCAGGACGGCACGCCGCGTGAAATTTACGAAGAGCCGAAGAACCTGTTCGTCGCCGGATTCATTGGCGAAATCAATATGTTCAACGCCACCGTCATCGAGCGTCTGGATGAGCAACGCGTTCGCGCCAGCGTCGAAGGTCGCGAGTGCAATATCTACGTCAACTTTGCGGTGGAGAAAGGCCAGAAGCTGCACGTCCTGCTGCGCCCGGAAGATTTGCGCGTCGACGAAATCAACGACGATAACCACGTGGAAGGGCTGATTGGCTACGTCCGCGAACGCAACTACAAAGGCATGACCCTGGAATCCGTCGTCGAGCTGGAAAACGGCAAAATGGTGATGGTCAGCGAGTTCTTCAACGAAGATGACCCGGACTTCGACCACTCTCTGGATCAAAAAATGGCCATAAACTGGGTCGAGAGCTGGGAGGTGGTGCTGGCCGATGAAGAACACCAGTAAATTCCAGAAGGTGGCGATCGCCACCATTGTCGGGTGGCTGGTTGTTTTTGTGTTCCTGCCCAACCTGATGATTATCGCCACCAGCTTCCTGACCCGCGATGACGCCAGCTTCGTCAAAATGGTCTTTACGCTGGACAACTACACCCGTCTGCTCGACCCGCTCTATTTTGACGTTCTGCTGCACTCGCTGAACATGGCGTTTCTCGCCACCCTGGCGTGTCTGATCCTCGGCTATCCGTTCGCCTGGTTTCTCGCCCGGCTGCCGCAAAGCGTGCGCCCGCTGCTGCTGTTTCTGCTGATCGTACCGTTCTGGACCAACTCGCTGATCCGCATCTATGGTCTGAAAATTTTCCTCAGCACCAAAGGCTATCTCAATGAATTCCTGCTGTGGGCTGGGCTCATCGACACGCCGATTCGCATTATGTTTACCCCTTCGGCGGTGATTATTGGTCTCGTCTACATCCTGCTGCCGTTCATGGTGATGCCGCTCTACTCCAGCATAGAGAAACTCGATAAGCCGCTGCTGGAAGCCGCCAAAGATCTGGGGGCCAACAAATTCCAGACGTTTCTCCGCATTATTCTGCCGCTGACCATGCCGGGGATTATCGCCGGCTGCCTGCTGGTGATGCTGCCGGCAATGGGGCTGTTCTACGTCTCTGATCTGATGGGCGGCGCGAAGAACCTGCTCATCGGTAACGTCATTAAGAGCCAGTTCCTGAACATCCGCGACTGGCCGTTTGGCGCCGCCACCAGCATCACGCTGACGCTGGTGATGGGTCTGATGCTGCTGGTTTACTGGCGCGCGGCGCGCCTGCTGAACAGGAAGGTGGAACTCGAATGATCGGTCGACTGCTGCGCGGCGGCTTTATGACCGCCATCTATGCTTACCTCTATATTCCGATCATCATTCTGATCGTGAATTCCTTTAACAGTTCGCGCTTTGGCATCAGCTGGCAGGGCTTTACCACCAAATGGTACAGCCTGCTGATGAACAACGACAGCCTGCTGCAGGCGGCACAGCACTCGCTGACGATGGCGGTCTTTTCCGCCACCTTCGCCACGCTGATTGGCTCACTGACGGCGGTGGCGCTCTATCGCTACCGTTTCCGCGGTAAGCCGTTTGTCAGCGGGATGCTGTTTGTGGTGATGATGTCTCCGGACATCGTGATGGCGATTTCCCTGCTGGTGCTGTTTATGCTGATAGGTATTCAGCTCGGATTCTGGTCGCTGCTGTTTTCACATATCACCTTCTGCCTGCCGTTTGTGGTGGTCACGGTCTATTCCCGCCTTAAAGGTTTTGACGTGAGAATGCTGGAAGCGGCAAAAGATCTGGGCGCCAGCGAAATCACCATTTTGCGTAAAATTATTCTGCCGCTGGCGATGCCTGCTGTAGCCGCGGGCTGGCTGCTCAGCTTTACCCTGTCGATGGATGACGTGGTGGTTTCCTCGTTCGTCACCGGCCCGGGATATGAAATTCTGCCGCTCAAGATTTACTCTATGGTCAAGGTCGGCGTCTCACCTGAGGTGAACGCGCTAGCGACCATTCTGTTAGTGCTTTCTCTGGTTATGGTGGTTGCCAGCCAGGTTGTTGCTCGTGATAAAACGAAATCTCAGGGGACATCGAAATGAAAAAAATGCTTGCCGCCGCGGCGCTGGTGCTTGGAATGGGTGCCGCGCACGCCGATGACAGCAAAACACTCTATTTCTACAACTGGACCGAATACGTGCCGCCGGGCCTGCTGGAACAGTTCACCAAAGAGACCGGTATCAAGGTTATCTATTCGACCTATGAATCGAATGAAACCATGTACGCCAAGCTGAAAACCTACAAGGACGGCGCATACGACCTGGTGGTGCCGTCGACCTATTTCGTCGACAAAATGCGCAAGGAAGGCATGATCCAGAAGATCGACAAGTCGAAGCTGAGTAACTTCAGCAACCTCGACCCGGAGATGCTCAACAAGCCGTTCGACCCGAATAACGACTACTCCATTCCGTATATCTGGGGCGCCACGGCGATTGGCGTCAACAGCGACAGCATCGACCCGAAAACGGTTACCAGCTGGGCCGACCTGTGGAAGCCGGAATACAAAGGCAGCCTGCTGCTGACCGACGACGCGCGCGAGGTTTTCCAGATTGCGCTGCGCAAGCTTGGTCTTTCCGGCAACACCACCGACCCGAAAGAGATTGAAGCGGCGTACAAAGAGCTGCAAAAACTGATGCCAAACGTCGCGGCGTTTAACTCTGATAACCCGGCAAACCCGTACATGGAAGGCGAAGTGAATCTGGGGATGGTATGGAACGGCTCAGCGTACGTTGCCCGTCAGGCGGGTACGCCGCTGGAAGTGGTATGGCCAAAAGAAGGCGGCATTTTCTGGATGGACAGCCTCGCTATTCCGGCAAACGCCAAAAACGTCGATGGCGCGCTGAAGCTGATTAACTTCCTGCTGCGTCCGGACGTGGCAAAAGAGGTTGCCGAAACTATCGGTTATCCGACGCCAAACCTCGCCGCACGTAAGCTGCTGGATCCGAAAGTCGCCAACGACAAATCGCTCTATCCGGACGCGGACACCATTAAACACGGCGAATGGCAAAACGACGTCGGCGATGCCAGCCGTCTTTACGAAGACTATTACCAGAAGCTGAAAGCGGGACGTTAAGTCAGCTATTGTGTGCCGGATGCGCTAACGCTTATCCGGCCTACAAAACATCAACCTGCAACGAACCCGTAGGCCTGGTAAGCGACAGCGCACCGGGCAATTTTTTCAAAGCCCTTTCAGCAACTTCTCGACAAACTCAGGCACCACCGAGCTTGCCAGCCCGTAGCGCTTTTCCTCAAACTCGCTGCCAACCTGGCTCGGTTCGAGGTTAAGCTCAACGGTGTGTGCACCCTGCAATTTGGCCTCATGGACAAACCCCGCAGCCGGATAAACATGGCCGGACGTGCCGATAGCAATGAAAACATCGGCCATCGCCAGCGCTTCATAGATATCATCCATGCCGAGCGGCATCTCTCCGAACCACACCACGTGCGGGCGCAGCGGCTGCGGGAACTGGCAGCAGTGGCACTTATCATCAACGGTGATGTCACCCGTCCACTCCAGCACCTGACCGCTCCAGGGGCAGCGCACTTTTAACAGCTCGCCGTGCATGTGCAGCACGCGCGTGTTGCCCGCACGTTCATGCAGGTTGTCGATGTTTTGCGTGACCAGCAGAAATCTGTCGCCCAGCGCTTCTTCCAGCTTTGCCAGCGCCAGATGGGCTGCATTCGGCTGAATGTCAGGCTGCTGGAGCTGTCGACGACGGTCGTTATAAAATGCCTGCACCAGCGCCGGGTCGCGGGCAAAACCTTCAGGCGTTGCCACATCCTCTACGCGATGTTCTTCCCATAAGCCGTCAGTGGCACGGAAGGTGCGGATCCCGGATTCCGCCGAGATCCCTGCGCCCGTCAGCACCACCACTCTCGGTTTGTCCATCTCCTCCGGCGTAGCCCGGTCTCTGAAGAATACTCGCTGACGCAGCCTGTCGTGCAGCCGGCGTTTGCTGAGGCGAAAACGACTAAGTCGATGAAAGCGACGCGACTGCATAGTAACCCCTGTATTAATCCGTAAGATGCAGGAATGCGGCACCGCGCATTCCTCCGGCATCGCCGTGACGCGCACGCTCAATGCGTGGCACGCGAGCCACCGGCAACAGATGACGCGGCAGGCGTGCCGCCACTCCGTCTGTTATCGCACTAAAGTTAGACAATCCACCGCCGATCACCAGCAAATCCGGATCGACAATGGTCATAATATTTCCGAGGCACACCGCAAGCAAATCCAGGTAGCGCTCCACGTGCTCGCGGGCTTTGGCATCGCCCTGCTCCCAGAGCGCGACGATCTCCGGCGAACTCAGAGGCTGCTGATAATAATGCTCATACAGCCACGCAAAGCCGCGTCCGGAGAGGTAATTTTCGATGCAGCCCAGCTGGCCGCAGCCGCAGCGCGTGAGCGGGAAATCGCGCCCAACCACGTCAAGAGCGTCAACGGGCAAACGAATATGGCCAAACTCTCCGGTGATATAGCTGTGACCGGTTATCGATTTACCGTTAAGCACCACGCCACCGCCCACGCCGGTGCCGAGGATGAGCCCCATCACCAACGGGTACTGCGTGAATTCATCATCCCAGGCTTCAGAGAGGGCAAAACAGTTAGCGTCGTTGTCGAGGCGTACGTCGCGCTCAAGGCGGGTGGAAAGGTCTTTGCGCAGCGGTTTACCGCTGGCGGCTGGCACGTTGGCGGCGTAGAGCGTACCGTCGGCGGTTTCCGGCATGCCCGGAATACCAATACCGACGCTGCCTTTGACGCCAAAGCGCTCGTCGGCTTCCGCCACCAGATCGCACACGGCTTTCAGGAAGGATTCATAGCTGTCGCGCGGCGTGGCCGTGCGTTTTTCCCACTGAAGCCGACGCTGTCCGTCAAACACCCCAAGGGCGATTTTGCTGCCGCCAATGTCAAATCCGTAGTACATAGCCATTCCTCTTTACTGACCAAAAAGGTCAGGACGTAAAGAGTGGATTGCGAAAGCGCTTCGTAGGCCCGCGCAAGCGAAGCGCCGCCGGGCTCAATGTCGGGTGGCGGCTTCGCCTTACCCGACCTACAAGTTCATCTCCCGCAATCCACTGAATTACTGGCCACTTAACACTCGAGCAGGATCAATCCGGCTGGCGCGACGGGCAGGATACCAGCTCGCCAGCAGGCTCAGCAGCAGTGCCGTGACCAGCACATAAAAGACATCCAGCCAGTGCAGTTCAGACGGCAGGAAGTCGATAAAATAGATGTCACCGGACAGGAACTGGTGACCGATAAGCTTTTCAATGCCGTTGATGATGACCGTCAGATTGAGCGCGCACAGCACGCCAATCACCACACCAAGTACGCTGCCGAGCAGTCCGGCCAGCAGGCCATACCAGACGAAAATGGCGCGGATCAGGCCATCTTTGGCGCCGAGCGTACGCAGCACGGCGATATCGCTGCTTTTGTCTTTCACCGCCATCACCAGCGTCGAGACGATGTTAAAGCAGGCCACGCCGATCACCAGGATCATCGCCAGATACATAATCGCGCGGATCATCTGAATGTCGCGGTACATATAGCCATAAGTCCCTATCCAGCTCTTGATGTACACATAGCTGTTGGTCACTTCGCCCGCATCACGCACCAGCTTGTTGGCGTTGAACACGTCGTTCACTTTGATGGCTATGCCGGTCACGCTGCTGCCCATATCGAGATACTGCTGGGCATCCGGCATTGGGATCATGGCAAAGCTGTGATCGAGCTGACCACTAAGCTGCAGAATGCCGGTCACGTGCAGGCGCACGCGCTTAGGCTGCAGCAGCTGATGCTCTTTATCAGAGTTGGGGATCATGATGGAGACCCAGTCGCCCTGCTTCACCTTCAGCGCATCGGCCACGCCTTTGCCAAGAATAATCTGCTGCTCCCCCGCTTTAAAGCCCGCCCAGGCGTTGTTCTGCACGTAGTTCGGCAGCGCGCTGAGCCTGCTTTCCTGCCGTGGATCGACGCCTTTAATCTGGATCGCACGCAGATTGCTGCCGCTCTCAATCAGCCCGGTAAAGTTGATGTAAGGAGCCGCCGCGGCAATACCCTTAACTTTCTCAACGTTGCTCAGCGCTTCGTTCCAGTTGGTCCATGGCTGGTTAACCGGTTCGATTTCACCGTGCGGCACCACCGCCAGAATGCGGTTATTGAGTTCGCGCTCAAAGCCGTTCATGGCGCTTAATCCCACGATCAGTACCGCCACGCCCAGCGCAATACCGACGGTGGAGATAACTGAAATCAGCGAAACCATGCCGCCGCGACGGCGCCCGCGGCTAAAGCGCAAACCAATAAGCAGGGATAACGGAGACGCCATCTTACTCCGCTCCCATCAGGGTCAGTTCGGCGTTCAGGTGACCGTCACGCATCTCCAGCTGGCGGCTCATGCGCTTCGCCAGCTGTAAGTCGTGGGTGACCACCAGAAACGCAGTGCCCTGCTGTTTGTTCAGCTCACCGAGCAGCTGGAAAATGCTGTCGGCGTTGCGGGCATCAAGGTTGCCCGTGGGTTCATCCGCCATCACCAGACGCGGGTTATTCACCAGCGCACGGGCAATCGCCACGCGCTGACGCTCACCGCCGGAAAGTTCGGAAGGGCGGTGGCTGCGGCGATGATCGAGGCCCACAGCCGCCAGCATTGCACGGGCGCGTTCCTGAATTTCAGCCGGTTTCTTTTTACCAATGAGCAGCGGCATCGCCACGTTCTCTTCGGCGGTGAAATCCGGTAACAGATGGTGGAACTGATAGATAAAGCCCAGCTCGCGGTTGCGCAGATCGGCCTTTGCCGCCAGCGACATTTTTGACAGCGGCTGACCGCTGAACACCACGTCGCCGGACGTTGGCGTATCCAGCCCGCCGAGCAGGTGCAGGAGCGTACTTTTGCCGGAGCCTGAGCTGCCGACAATCGCCATCATTTCCCCTTCCCCGATGCTGAAGCTGACGTTGTGCAGCACGTCGGTCTGCACGGTGCCTTCCTGATAGCGTTTGCACAGGTTGTCGCACTGCAACAGGATCTTATTCATAACGTAAAGCCTCAGCGGGTTGGGTGGCGGCGGCGCGCCAGGAAGGATAAAGCGTAGAAAGCAGCGCCAGCAGCATCGCCACCAGCGCAATGACGATGACCTGGACGGGTTCAATCGCCACCGGCAGCGCACCGCCATCAACGAACGCGCCAATAATCGGCATTAAATTGTTGAGCTGGCTTGCCAGCAGCAGGCCGAGCAGCGCGCCGAGCAGCGCGCCAATCACGCCTGCGCTGGCGCCCTGCACCATAAACACCGCCATAATCTGGCGCGGCGTCAGGCCCTGGGTTTGCAGAATGGCGACTTCGCCCTGCTTCTCCATCACCATCAGGCCGAGCGAGGTAATAATGTTAAAGGCGGCCACGGCTACGATCAGGCTCAACAGCAGGCCCATCATGTTTTTTTCCATGCGCACGGCCTGGAACAGCTCGCCTTTACGCTCGCGCCAGTCCTGCCATTTGGTACCTTCAGGTAACTTTTGCGCGCTGAGCGTGTCCACTTCCAGCGGCTTATCGAGCCACAGACGCCAGCCGGTAATATTGCCGAGCGGGTAGCGCATCAGGCGTGAACCGTCCTGAATATTGACCAGCATCTGGTAACCGTCGACTTCGCTGTTAGCGGCAAAGGTGCCAATCACGTTAAACAGGCGCTGGCTTGGCACGCGGCCCATCGGCGTGAACTGGCTTGCCGACGGCACCATAATGCGGATTTGATCGCCGCGCTTAACGTCCAACTGCCCGGCAAGCTGCTCGCCGAGAATGACGTTGTACTGGCCGGTTTCCAGCGCGGTCTGTTTGACGTTAACGAGATATGGCGTCAGCGGATCGTTTTGCGCCGGGTCAATGCCCAGCATCACGCCGACCGCAACGCTGCGCGGGCTCTGAATCACCACGTCACCCGTCGTCAACGGCGCAACGCGCGTCACACCCTGCAATTTCGCGTCATTTTCGGGGATTTTCTGCGGATCGAGCGATCCCTGTTGCGCGCTGAGCACCGCCTGCGGCATCAGCCCGAGAATGTTGTTTTGCAGCTCGCGTTCAAACCCGTTCATGACCGAAAGCACGGTCACCAGCGCCATCACCCCAAGGGTAATGCCGATAGTCGACAGCCAGGAAACAAAGCGACCGAAGCGGTCCGCTGCGCGCCCACGCATATAACGCAGGCCAATAAATAGTGCGACAGGTTGGTACATGTATTCCGTCTGGTTGCGGTTGGCAATCGCACGAGTATATAAGCGAAAGACCAGAGCGTAAACGGCAGAACGCGGATCCGTGCAGCCTGACCTTTATCTGAAAATGAATGAAATACAGAATGTTACCCGTTACACCTGCGATGAACTTCTTAGGATGGTCCCCTGTTTATGGCAATCAGGAACCCGGACCGTTATGAAAGAAAAAGCACTATGGATCAATCAAATCAAGGGGCTATGTATCTGCCTTGTGGTGTTTTACCACTCGGTGATCACCTTTTATCCACACCTTCACGCCTGGCAACACCCGTGGTCGGAAACGCTGGCAAAGTGCTGGGTCTACTTCAATCTTTACCTTGCCCCTTTTCGAATGCCGGTCTTCTTTTTTATCTCCGGGTTTCTGATTCAGCGCTACATCGACGGCGTCTCCTGGCGTGAAAGCTTAGGCAAGCGCGTCGGCAACATTCTGTGGGTACTGGCGCTGTGGGGCTTTATCCAATGGCAGGCGTTAAGCCACATTACCCATTGGCTCGCACCGGAGCGGGATGTCAGTAGCAGCGCAAACGCGGCCTACGCGGGCAGCCCCGGAGAATTTGTACAGGCAATGCTCACCGCCAGTACCAGCCTCTGGTATCTGTATGCGCTGATCGCCTACTTCGTATTCTGCAAGCTGACTTCACGTGCAAAAATACCCATGCTCGCCGGGCTGGCCCTGCTCAGCGTCGTCATCAATTTCCTGCCAACGCCGTGGTGGGGCATGAACAGCGTGCTGCGTAACGTTATTTATTATGCGCTGGGCGCCTGGTTCGGCACGCCGCTGATGACGTGGATGAAAACGTTTGATATTCGCCGCCGCTGGCTGCCGCTGGGGATCTTTGCGTTTGCCGCCGTGGTCCTGTGGTTTATGCGCACGCCATTGCTGCTTTCGCTGTTGTCGATTTTCATCATTATGAAGGTATTTTATGCGGTCGGACGGCGCTTCCCGCCGTCAGAAAATTCGCTGCTGAACGTTGTCGGCTCAAACACCATCGCGATTTACACCACTCACCGCATTCTGGTGGAAATTTTCAGCCTGCTGCTGCTCGGCTGGCTCAGCGCACAACCCCGCTCGCCGTCGGTTGAGTTGAGCATTCTGCTGTTTTATCCGTTCCTGAGCCTGCTGCTGTGCGTCGCGACCGGAATGCTCGCCCGTCGACTCTCTCAGCGAGTGGCGGGTGATATTCTCTTTTCTCCCCCGAGGGTTGCGCTGAACCGGTAGCGATCGAGGGCTCATTTGCTAATGTCGGTCGATCGAGGATAATAACCTTCATTGAAGAGCGGCGGTTTGCCCCCATAATCAGGGGTAAACCTTTACGGGACCCCGACATTATCTATGCCTGAAGCACAACAACGATACGCCCTGCCCGTTAAAGCGGGCGAACAGCGTCTGCTGGGAGAGTTAACCGGCGCCGCCTGCGCAACGGAAGTGGCGCAGATTGCTGAACGTCATTCCGGCCCGGTGGTGCTTATTGCCCCGGACATGCAAAACGCCCTGCGTCTGCAAGATGAAATCAGTCAGTTCACCGATGAACTGGTCATTAACCTCGCCGACTGGGAAACACTGCCGTATGACAGCTTCTCGCCGCATCAGGAAATCATCTCCTCGCGCCTGTCTACGCTGTATCAGTTGCCGACCATGCAGCGCGGCGTGCTGATTGTGCCGGTGAATACACTGATGCAGCGCGTGTGCCCGCATAGCTATCTGCACGGTCACGCGTTAGTGATGAAAAAAGGCCAGCGTCTGTCGCGTGATGCGCTGCGGGCTCAGCTTGACAGCGCCGGGTATCGCCACGTCGATCAGGTCATGGAGCACGGTGAATATGCCACCCGCGGCGCGCTGCTGGATCTGTTCCCGATGGGCAGCGACCGTCCTTACCGCCTCGACTTTTTCGATGATGAAATCGACAGCCTGCGCCTGTTTGATGCCGATACCCAGCGTACGCTGGAGGAAGTCGAGGCTATCAACCTGCTGCCCGCGCACGAATTTCCGACCGACAAAAACGCCATTGAGCTGTTCCGCAGCCAGTGGCGCGATAAATTCGACGTTAAGCGAGACGCCGAACATATCTATCAGCAGGTAAGCAAAGGCACCCTCCCCGCCGGGATCGAATACTGGCAGCCGCTGTTCTTCAGCGAGCCTCTCACGACGCTGTTCAGCTATTTTCCGGCCAATACGCTGCTGGTGAATACCGGCGATCCGGAAGCCAGCGCGAAGCGTTTTGAGGCCGATACGCATGCCCGCTTTGAAAATCGCGGCGTGGATCCGATGCGTCCATTACTGCCGCCGGAAACGCTCTGGCTGCGCACTGACGAACTGTTCAGCGAGCTGAAAAAATGGCCGCGCGTGCAGCTCAAAACCGAACAGCTGGCCGATAAAGCCGCCAACGTCAATCTCGGTTATCAGACGCTGCCGGATCTGGCAGTACAAGCGCAGCAGAAAGCGCCGCTTGATAACCTGCGTCGCTTCCTGGAGGCCTTCGACGGGCCGGTCATTTTCTCGGTGGAAAGCAAAGGTCGTCGCGAAGCGTTAGGCGAGCTGCTCTCACGCATTAAGCTTTCGCCAAAACGCATCCAGCGCCTCGATGAGTGCGAGGGTGCGGGCCGCTATCTGATGATTGGCTCTGCCGAGCATGGCTATATCGACACGCTGCGCAACCGGGCGCTGATCTGCGAAAGCGATCTGCTGGGTGAACGCGTGGCGCGTCGTCGCCAGGATTCCCGGCGCACCATTAACCCGGACACGCTGATCCGCAACCTGGCGGAGCTGCATGAGGGCCAGCCGGTGGTGCATCTGGAACACGGCGTAGGCCGCTACGCCGGGATGACGACGCTGGAAGCCGGTGGCATCACCGCTGAGTACCTGATGCTCATCTATGCCAACGACGCCAAACTCTATGTGCCGGTCTCGTCGCTGCACCTGATTAGTCGCTATGCGGGCGGTGCAGAGGATAATGCTCCTTTGCATAAGCTGGGGGGTGACGCCTGGGCGCGTGCGCGGCAGAAAGCCGCGGAGAAAGTGCGTGACGTAGCTGCCGAATTGCTCGACATTTATGCCCAACGTGCCGCGAAATCAGGCTTTGCCTTTAAGCACGATCGCGAACAGTACCAGCTGTTCTGCGACAGCTTCCCGTTCGAAACCACCCCGGACCAGGCCCAGGCCATCAACGCCGTGCTGAGCGATATGTGTCAGCCGCTGGCGATGGACAGGCTGGTATGCGGCGACGTGGGCTTCGGGAAAACGGAAGTTGCGATGCGGGCTGCGTTCCTGGCGGTTGAGAACAATAAACAGGTCGCCGTACTGGTGCCAACAACGCTGTTGGCACAACAGCACTTCGATAACTTCCGCGACCGTTTCGCCAACTGGCCAGTGCGTATCGAAATGCTCTCTCGTTTCCGCAGCGCCAAAGAGCAAACGCAGATACTGGAAGCAGCCAGTGAGGGCAAAATCGACATTCTGATTGGTACCCATAAGCTGCTGCAAAGCGACGTGAAGTGGAAAGATCTCGGCCTGCTGATTGTCGATGAAGAGCACCGCTTTGGCGTGCGTCACAAGGAGCGCATTAAAGCGATGCGCGCCGACGTCGATATTCTGACCCTGACCGCCACGCCGATCCCGCGCACGCTGAACATGGCAATGAGCGGCATGCGTGACCTGTCGATTATTGCCACGCCGCCTGCGCGACGGCTGGCGGTGAAAACCTTCGTTCGCGAGTACGACAATTTAGTCGTGCGCGAGGCCATCCTGCGTGAAGTGCTGCGCGGCGGGCAGGTTTACTATCTCTACAACGACGTAGAAAACATTCAGAAGGCGGCGGACAGGCTGGCGGAGCTGGTGCCGGAAGCGCGGATTGCTATCGGACACGGCCAGATGCGCGAGCGCGAACTGGAAAGGGTAATGAATGACTTCCACCACCAGCGTTTCAACGTGCTGGTGTGTACCACCATTATCGAGACCGGGATCGACATTCCAACCGCCAACACCATTATTATCGAGCGGGCCGACCACTTCGGTCTGGCGCAGCTTCATCAGCTTCGCGGGCGCGTCGGGCGTTCACATCATCAGGCCTATGCCTGGCTGCTGACACCGCATCCGAAAGCGATGACCACCGACGCGCAGAAGCGTCTGGAAGCCATTGCGTCGCTCGAAGATCTGGGCGCGGGCTTTGCGCTGGCAACGCACGATCTGGAGATTCGCGGTGCAGGCGAGCTGCTGGGCGAAGATCAGAGCGGTTCAATGGAAACTATTGGCTTCTCGCTGTATATGGAGCTGCTGGAAAACGCCGTCGACGCGCTGAAAGCCGGGCGCGAGCCGTCGCTGGAGGATCTGACCAGCCAGCAGACGGAAGTCGAGCTGCGGATGCCATCGTTGCTGCCGGATGATTTCATCCCCGACGTCAACACTCGTCTGTCGTTCTACAAACGCATCGCCAGCGCCAAAGGCGAAGCGGCGCTGGATGAGCTGAAAGTGGAGCTGATCGACCGCTTCGGCCTGCTACCGGATGCGGCCCGCAACCTGCTGGATATCGCCCGACTCCGCCAGCAGGCGCAGAAGCTTGGGATCCGCAAACTGGAAGGCAACGAAAAAGGCGGCGTGGTGGAGTTCAACGAGAAAAACCACGTCAATCCGGCCTGGCTTATCGGACTGTTGCAAAAGCAGCCGCAGCACTATCGCCTGGACGGGCCAACACGCCTGAAGTTCTTCCAGGATCTGACCGAGCGTAAAAACCGCATGGACTGGGTGCGCAACTTCATGCAGCAGCTGGAAGAGAACGCCGTCGCATAATCTTCTCTCACCCGGCGGCGCTCGTCGCCGGGTTTCTCCCCTGAATTTACACACTCTTTGCAAAGCACTGAAACATCAAGACACGGACTGACACCATAATGAGCGTTTTCCTGCTCAATCGCCGTTATGGAAGTGCTGTGATGATGATTCAATCGCGTTTTCTGCGCTCGCTTGCCCTGCTCGCTGTCTTCATGACCGCTATCGCGGCGCAGCCTGCGCAAGCCAATACCTGGCCTCTCCCCCCACCCGGCAGCCGCCTGGTGGGCGAAAATCGGGTTCACGTCGTTGAAAATAATGGCGGTTCACTTGAGGCTATTGCCAAAAAATACAATGTTGGCTTCCTTGCGCTGCTTCAGGCGAATCCGGGTGTCGATCCTTACGTACCACGACCGGGCAGCGTGCTGACCATTCCGCTGCAAACTCTGCTGCCAGATGCACCGCGCGAAGGCATCGTCATTAACCTCGCCGAACTGCGCCTTTATTACTACAAGCCGGGCACCAATAGCGTGACGGTCTACCCTATTGGCATCGGCCAACTGGGCGGTGATACGCTTACGCCAACCATGGTTACCACGGTATCCGATAAACGCGCCAACCCGACCTGGACGCCAACGGCCAACATTCGGGCGCGCTATAAGGCTAACGGTATTGATTTACCCGCGGTGGTGCCCGCAGGTCCGGATAACCCTATGGGGCATCATGCGATTCGACTGGCCGCTTTTGGCGGCGTTTACCTGCTGCACGGCACTAATGCGGACTTTGGTATCGGCATGCGAGTGAGCTCCGGCTGTATTCGCCTGCGCGATGGCGATATCGAAACGCTGTTTAAACAAGTCACGCCGGGCACTAAAGTGAACATCCTTAATACACCGATTAAGGCCTCCGTTGAGCCGGGCGGCGTGCATCTTGTGGAAGTGCATCAGCCTTTATCGAAGCATATCGATGACGACCCGCAGGTATTACCGATTTCACTCAACGCCGCGTTGACAACGTTCAGGAATGCGCCACAGACAGACGCTCAGGTGATGGAGCATGTGATGGAGGTGCGATCCGGGATGCCGGTGGATGTCACCCGACACAGCGAATCTCCGCTGCAAAATATGTAAAAAAAACACCGCGACTTATGTCGCGGTGCTCTTTTAAGGCAGTGGCATTGCCGAGGGTTTTAAAATAAGGCGAACCTTATTTATAAATTACCGCCGTCCCGTGCAGGGTATTCGGTCCGGTAACAGAGGTAATACGGTAGGATTTGGCACCCATTGCATCCGCTTTTTGCGCCAGCTGGTCTTCCAGAGAGCCCAGATTGGTGCCCGCATCAGCAGAAATCACGCCCACTTTATGTTGGTCTACAGGGGTGGACTGCACTTCTACAGCAGCAAAGCTTGCGAATGACAGAGAACTCAGTACGGCTGCGATGGCCAGGGTTTTGATGCTTTTCATATTCTTATACCTATGCAGATGAATTTTGGCTGGTCGTTATTATTAACTTAACGATCGATACAGAAATCATAATGTGATCCAGGTCACACGTCAAATTATTTTCATAACGATTACTATATAAATTAATAATGCCTTATTTTTCATATCAATAGGATTATTTTATTTTGTGCAACAGGCCGCTGGTTATGCCCGGAGTTTGTTTTTATAATGGAGGCTTAACACAACCACAGAGGACCAGCGGCACCATGACAACTGACGTTGCAAGTTGCACAAAAAAAAGCCGTGGCCGACCAAAAGTGTTCGACAGGGAAGTGGCGCTTGATAAGGCTATGACGCTCTTCTGGCAGCATGGGTATGAGGCAACATCCCTCGCGGATTTAGTCGAAGCCACCGGGGCAAAAGCCCCCACGCTGTATGCAGAGTTTGTAAATAAAGAAGGCCTGTTCCGGGCCGTACTGGACAGGTACATTTCTCGCTTTGCAGATAAGCACGAAGCGCAGCTGTTTTGCGAAGAGAAGTCGGTCGAAACCGCGCTGCGTGACTATTTCACCGCCGTCGCGACCTGCTTTACCAGCAAAGATACCCCGGCGGGATGTTTTATGATCAACACCTCCGCCACTCTTGCGGCTTCGTCGAAAGAGATCGCCCATACGATCAAGTCACGTCATGCCATGCAGGAAAAGACGCTGAGACAATTTTTGCACCAGCGCCAGGCTAAGGGCGAAATTCCGGCGGGTAAAAGTACTGATGAGCTGGCACAATTTCTGAGCTGTATCCTGCAAGGAATGTCGATCAGCGCCCGCGAAGGCGCAAGCTTTGAGACGCTGATGCAAATCACCAACACCACGCTTCGTCTGTGGCCGCAGATGCTCAAAGTCTGATCCCGTGCCATAAAAAAGGCCCCTCAGCCTGAGCGAATGAGGGGCCAATTAACACGTAAGGGCAATGCTTTTTTACGCTTTGTTATTCAGAACAAGCTGACCATTGCTGTCGAGTGGGATCTGAGTGCCCGGGTCCTTATCCATACGGATTTTCCCCTGCTGATCGCCAATTTTGTAGGTTACATCGTAACCCAGCATTTTATCCGACTTGTCGTACACCGTTTTACAGCGCTGCTGCGTGGTGGTGTAGGTGTCGCTATCCTGCATAGAGCCCTGGATCTGGTTACCTGCGTAACCGCCACCCAGCGCACCGGCAATGGTCGCGACGTCCTTACCACGCCCGCCGCCAAACTGATGGCCTATCACCCCACCGGCTACCGCGCCCAGCACTGAACCGGCAATACGGTTTTCATCCTGCACCGGACGACGGTGCGTTACGGCGACGTTACGGCACTCCTGACGAGGTGTTTTGACGGTCTCTTTAATCGGGGTGGCGGAAATAACTTGTGCATACTGCGGGCCACGATCTAATACGTTCAGACTGGCCACCGCTGCCACACCCAGCGCAGCAGCTACGCCAATCCCTATACCCGCTAACATTGATTTATTCACGGGAGTTCCTCCTTTGTTGCTGTTGGTAACAATTTTGCAACCATAAGGACGAGGTGGATATAAGAAAAGGGATGAAAAATTGCCGCTTATTCTGCTGGTGAATGTGATTCAGAGAAGTCCGAAGGCTGTATGAGAAACTGGCAGCAGATATCACCAAAAAAAGACCCGGACTCAGCCGGGTCTTCATCCGTTAGTGCAGCTTCAGGCGAGGACGAATCACCCGGTTGATGCTGCCTACCAGCATCATCAGCCCGGTTTTGAAGTAGCCGTGTAGCGCAATCTGGTGCATACGGTAGAGAGAGATATAAACGAAGCGCGCAATGCGCCCTTCCACCATCATCGAGCCACGCATCAGGTTGCCCATCAGGCTACCGACGGTTGAGTAGTTCGACAGCGACACCAGCGAACCGTGATCTTTATAGGTATACGCTTTCAGCGGTTTGCCTTTGATCTGCGCCAGGATGTTGCTCAGCGCCAGGCTTGCCATCTGGTGCGCCGCCTGAGCGCGCGGTGGCACAAATCCGCCTTCAGGGCGCGCGCAGGAAGCGCAGTCACCAATGGCGTAGATGTCTGCGTCACGGGTAGTCTGCAACGTAGGTTCCACCACCAGCTGATTGATGCGGTTAGTTTCCAGCCCGCCAATCTCTTTCATAAAGTCCGGCGCTTTAATCCCTGCTGCCCACACCATCAGATCGGCGTTGATATACTCGCCTTCCTTGGTATGCAGCCCGCCCGCATCGGCGCTGGTGACCATAGTCTGGGTCAGCACACGCACGCCCATTTTGGTAAGCTCGCTATGCGCCGCACCGGAGATACGCGGCGGCAGCGCAGGGAGAATGCGCTCCCCGGCTTCCACCAGCGTCACGTTCAGTGCATCGTTGGTCAGGCCTTTGTAGCCGTAGCTGTGCAGCTGCTTCACGGCGTTGTGCAGTTCAGCCGAGAGTTCTACCCCCGTCGCCCCGCCGCCGACGATAGCAATATTGACCTTGCCGTTCGCGCCCAGGTTGCTGGAGTGCTTCAGGAACAGGTTGAGCATCTCCTGGTGGAAACGACGCGCCTGATGTGGGTTATCAAGGAAAATGCAGTTTTCCTTCACGCCCGGCGTATTGAAGTCGTTGGAGGTACTGCCGAGCGCCATCACCAGCGTGTCATACGGCAGCTTGCGCTCCGGCACCAGCAGCTCACCCTTCTCATCGCGCAGTTCGGCCAGAGTGATCGTTTTGGCTTCGCGATTGATGTCCATTACCGACCCCAGCTGGAACTGGAAGTTGTGGTTACGGGCGTGCGCCAGGTAGCTCAGCGCGTCCACGCCTTCGTCCAGCGATCCGGTCGCCACTTCATGCAGCAGTGGTTTCCACAGATGGCTGTGGTTCCGGTCTACAAGCGTGATTTTCGCTTTTTTGCCGCGGCCAAGCTTTCTACCCAATTGAGTAGCCAGCTCCAGCCCGCCGGCACCACCACCCACAATCACAATCTTTTTCAATGGCGTAGTCAACGTGACCCCCTAAATTATTAACCAATTGTTAACTAAAAGTTATTAAAATAGCCCTTAATTAACAATAAGTTACCGACCTGAAACCTGACATTAATGTGAAGAATATCACGCGAGGTGCATTGGTCATACCAAAATTGATATGAATCAAGTTTTCTCGCTGAAAAGTTGAGCAAGTGTAGTCGATCGGGAGAGGTTTTTGCGCCTGGAAGCCGAATGCCACCAGGCGCAGAGCGGGATTAGCCGAGGGTTTTGAACGCTTTGATACGCTGCAGGTGCGGGGAAATGTTCTTGAACTTGTGCGTCTGCACTTCGTCCCAGATGATTTCGTAGTAATGATGCAGCAGATCCGCCGAACGTTGGCTGTTCAGGGCTTCATCCTGGCGGGAGAGCACCACCAGGCAGCGATCGCGGTTTTTTTCACGGAAGTTGCTCACGCATTTAGTGGCGATGTCGCTGTATTCTTCCGGACGGTCGATCTTCCCTTCCATGTTCTCATTCGGGAACAGGTTCGGGTTAAAGATAACCTGTCGAATATCACACAGAAAACCAATGCGCTCAGCCCAGTAGCCGCCGAGCCCGACGCCGCAGATAAGCGGCCTGTCGTCAGCGTTGAGCTGCAGCATTTTGTCCACTTCCTTGAGCAAGTGCTGCATATCATGCTTCGGATGGCGCGTGCTGTAGCTTATCAGGCGAACGTCCGGGTCAATAAACTGCAGCTGCAGTACTTTCTCGTGGTTTCCCGGACTGTTTGAGTCAAAACCGTGCAAATAAATAATCATACATCCTCACAACACTGCTAATCCCGTAGCGGGAGATTAAGGAGCGGCTTTGTGGGCCTGCCAGCGTTCGTGCAGTTCATTCAGCTGCGCGCTGACCGTCTTCCAGCGAGCGGAATCCATCAGCTCCTGACGGGTAAATGAACCTTTATGATACAATTTCGTAACACGTTCAGCTTTGATCGGCGACAGGTTATCCAGCACGCTGACCGCGCCTTTACGATTATTGCAGACCAGGATCATATCGCAACCTGCATCCAGAGACGCCTGGCCGCGCTCCGCATAGCTGCCCATGATCGCCGCACCTTCCATCGACAAATCGTCTGAGAAAATCACACCATCAAAGCCCAGCTCGCCGCGGAGAACGGTTTTCAGCCAGTGTGGCGATCCGCTTGCCGGACGTGGGTCGACGTCGCTGTAAATGACGTGCGCAGGCATAATCGCATCGAGACGATTTTCGGTAATCAGCGTCTTGAAAACAGCCATATCTTTCTCGCGAATTTCCGCTTCATCACGCGGGTCACGCGGTGTTTCTTTATGAGAATCAGCGCTGACTGCGCCGTGTCCCGGGAAGTGTTTTCCCGTGGTTTTCATCCCTGCATCGTGCATGCCGTCAATGAAATGGCGCGCCATCGCCAGCGCTTTATGCGGATCGGCATGATAAGAACGTTCGCCAATGGCAGCGCTGATATGACCGACGTCCAGCACCGGCGCAAAGCTGATATCGATATCCATGGCGATCATCTCGGAGGCCATCAGCCAGCCTGCGGCTCTGGCCATTTCGCCGCCCTGCTCCATACCCAGCAGCTCAGCGAAGGATTGTGCAGCCGGCAAGCGGGTGAATCCTTCACGGAAACGCTGAACGCGTCCTCCCTCCTGATCCACTGCGACAACCAGATGGTTTTTCGATGCCGCACGGATCTGGCGCACCAGCTCCCGAAGCTGCGCCGGGTCGTGGTAGTTACGAGTGAATAAAATCAGCCCGCCAACCAAAGGATGCGCCAGAATTTCCCGCTCTTCTGCATCCAGTTCGTAGCCTTCTACATCCAACATCACTGGGCCCACAGTTCTCTCTCCTGTCCTTTATTCGTCATCTGACGCCAGCCCTCATCGGCCAGCGCAATAAATTGTTGGTCGCCGGTCTGCTGCCAGCGGTACTCATACCAGGTGGTCATCAGCATCTGCGTCCAGGGCCGCCATCTTCCGATCTGCCGTATTAACAGCGTTTGATCCAGATGCGCCTGCTTTGCATAAGCGGCGATGAGCGCCGTTTTGTCTTCCGCCCAGACCGCCGCCAGTTCGAGGGCAATATCGCCGTCTGCGGCGTATTCCCAGTCAATGAGCCTTAGCCCTGCGGGCGTGTCGATAATATTCCCGGCATGGATATCCATGTGCAGCGGCGCCAGCCGTAACGGCTGCGGCTCGCCCCGCTTTCGTAGTTTTTTAAGCAAACGAAGCCAGTGCGGCGTGCGGCGCGCAGGACTTGCGCCCTGCCAGTAGCGTTCAAGCAAAGGCAGAATCGCGACTCGCCAGCCAAAGGGCTTTTGCTGATGCAGATGATACAACAGCGCCGCCGTGGCGTCGGCATCCGGAAGCGTGGAAGGGATCGCACCTTCAAGGTATTCCACCGCCATCCAGCCAGAAAAGTAGCCGAGCGGCCTTGGGGCAAGTGAGGCTGGCAGCGCGTGGAGCGCACGATACTGGCGCAGAAAATGAAAATCAGGGGCTGACGGATCGTGATGCTGTCGCAGTACGATCCGCTGCCCCTGACGTTCGATGATGCAGCTTGCTCCACTCAGCCCCGCCGTGGCGGAGCGAGCCAGAGGATGAAAGCCGAGAAAGTAGCGTGACAGGCATTTGTCACGCGTAAGCTTACTGTTGCGCAACCGCACCTTTACCTGACCAAAGGATCTCGCCCGTCTGGACCATCATCAGCTGCATGGAAAGCACCGGCGAATTGACGTTGCCCGTGGCATTTGAATAAAGCACATACTGCGCGCCAACGGTACGGGCCAGGCCCATTGCTTTATTGCGGGAGCCCAGGCTGTCCTGCGGGGAAAGGCCCAGCTGCTGTTTCGCGACGGCCAGCTGCTGTGGCGACACAAGCGTAAACGTCGTATTGCCTTTCAGCGCACTGGCCAGCACGCCGGTCGCTTCCGCCGTATTCAGCGAACCGTTGGTGCGGTTATTCACACTGTCCACCAGCAGCACGCTGCCCGCGGTGACGCCGTCGGCCTTCAGCATTTTCGCCACCAGCGGCTGTGCTGCACCGTTCCAGTCGTAGTGACGTACGCGCGGAGCAGGCTGTTCAGGCTGCGTGGCGCCGTTTTCAATCGGGCCTGGCTGAGTGGGAATCGTCGGCACCGTCGGCACCGTGGTTGGCGGCGTCTGGGGTTGTTCCGGCGTCGGTTTTGCTTCCTCTACCGGCGCTGGCTGCTCACGTTGCCCCACGCACCCTGACAGAAAAATGGCCACCGCCGCGATAAACGCATAGCGACTCAGTTTGCTCATTACTTTTTACCCCTCAAAGATAAAGATAAAGCCGGACTTTATGCGCACCCAGACTGTTTGCGCTGCCGTAAAGTGTGACCGAAGAGTGAGCCGGGATTGTCACCGTACGCGGTGCTTCCAGCGGATGCATTTCCAGCCCTCGAGCGTCATACCAGTAAAAACGATAGTGAACGGTGACCGGCGTGGCGCGTTCGTTATAAAGCCGAGAGGACGCTGTTGCCTGAATTTCTGATGTGGTTAAGTCCGGGTTTTCGGCACTGATCCCGGCCGCCAGCACGTTCGCTTCCATCACCAGCGTTTGCTGCTCTCCCACAGGGATTTCCGGGTGCGAGCCGCAGCCCGCCAGCAACGCCGCCGTCAACAGGACAGCAATTCGGCCACCTTTCATTGTCTTATCCTTTGTGCGCAAGCATAGGGCCCAGCGGACGGCCACCCAGCAGGTGCATATGAATGTGGTAGACTTCCTGACCGCCGTGGCGGTTGCAGTTCACAATCAGACGATAGCCCTCTTCAGCAATACCTTCCGCTTCAGCGATTTTCGCCGCCACCGTCATCATGCGTCCTAAGGCCAGTTCATGTTCAGCCGTGACGTCGTTAACCGTGGGAATCAGCACGTTAGGGACGATCAGAATATGGCTTGGAGCCTGAGGCGAGATATCACGAAAAGCCGTCACCAGTTCATCCTGATAAACAATATTCGCCGGAATTTCACGACGAATGATTTTGCTGAAAATCGTTTCTTCTGCCATGGTCTGTTCCTTTTTGTAGATGACCGTTTCGTCTTGGGTCTTTTACTGACAACGTAAGAGTATGAGCGACTTACTTCATCTCTTTCAAGCCGTACCCGCTTTTTTCTTCCCCATTCCTGGATTGGCTGCTGGTTGCTTGAACACTCCTCCTTTATTTCATCTCTCAGCAGATTTCAAAACAAAGTTTCAGGTGCACGCTTACATTTGTTTACACCAGTAATATGAATGCGTATATTTCGCATTTGCATTTTCATGCAGCATCACACCTATAACACAGCCAACATAAGGGTTTATCGATGTCTTTCACTTTTGACACCAGAGAGAAGCCGCAAAAACTGTCCATGTCGCCTTCCCGCCTCGCCGCCTGCATAGCGTTCGCACTGTTGCCTGCCGCCGTTTATGCGGCAGATAACAGTAAAGAAGAAACGGTGGTGGTTGAAGGTACAGCAGATAACGTATCCGATAACGCTCAGGATCAGGATTACAGCGTCAAGACCACCACCACTGGCACCAAACTTTTATTAGTGCCGCGCGACATTCCACAGTCCGTGAGCGTGATCAGCCAGCAGCGCATGAAAGATCAGAATCTCCAGACCATCGGCCAGGTTCTGACCAATACGACCGGCGTCACGGCACAGGTTCAGGACAGCGACCGTACGGTGTTTTATTCACGCGGCTTCTTCGTCAGCAACTATGCCTACGACGATTTGCCAACCTCCATCAGTGAAGTGTGGAACTTCGGCGACACCGCCACCGACACCGCCATTTATGACCGCATCGAAGTGGTACGCGGGGCAACGGGCCTGATGAGCGGCACCGGCAACCCGGCGGCCTACGTCAATATGGTGCGCAAGCACGCCGACAGCCGTGATTTTCAGGGCAACGCCACCGTAAGCTACGGCAGCTGGGACAAACAGCGCTACGTGCTCGATTTACAGGCCCCTCTCGTGGAGTCCGGGAACGTGCGCGGGCGCGTAATTGCAGGCTATCAGGACAACGACTCCTGGATGGACAACTATCACTACCGCAAAAAGTTTCTTTACGGTGTTGTGGATGCCGACATAACCGACAGCACCACGCTGTCGCTCGGCTATGAATATCAGGAAAGCAGCACCGCCAATCCAACATGGGGCGGCCTGCCAACGTGGTATGCGGACGGCAGCAAAACCCATTACAACCGAAGCGACACCGTGGCACCGGACTGGGCATACTCCGACAAAGACAGCACCAAAGTCTTTGCCAACTTCACCCAGCGCTTCGACAACGGCTGGGAAGCGCACGTTAACGGCATGCACGCTGAAACTAATTTCGATACCAAACTGATGTACATGTCCGGCTACCCGGACAAAGACACCGGCGGCGGAATGGTGGGCTACGGCGGCTGGAACCGCGGCGAACGTAAACAGGATGCGGTGGATGCCTTCCTACGCGGCGGCTTCGAGCTGTTTGGTCGCCAGCATGAAATGATGGTCGGCGGCAGCCTCAGCCACCAGCGTAACCATTACGACAACTCAATGCCCGACGCCCTCTATGGCATGGTCGATATCGGCAGCTTCAAAAACTGGAACAGTAATATTGCCGATCCGCAGTGGACTGCGTGGAAGCTCTACAGCAAAGATGATATCAACCAGTCTTCGGCGTATACCTCCGCGCGCTTCTCGCTGCTCGATCCGCTGCACCTGATCCTGGGTGCTCGCTATACCAACTACAACATCAAGTACAATCCGGCTGGCGCACCGGATACCCGTCTGGAAAGCACCAAAGATGACGTAACGCCGTATGCAGGCCTGGTCTATGACATCAACGAGGACTGGTCAGCGTATGCCAGCTATACCAATATCTTCCAGCCGCAGGACAAACGCGACGCCAACGGACGCTATCTCGATCCGACCACCGGTAAAAGCTACGAAGCTGGGGTTAAAGCCGACTGGTTCAACACTCGTCTGACAACCTCGCTGGCGGTGTTCCGTATCGAGCAGGATCACGTGGCGAACAATACTTACACCTATTTGCCCAGCGGTGAATCCATCTATGAATCGCTCGATGGCGTGGTAAGTAAAGGGGTGGAGTTTGAACTGAACGGCGCGCTGACGGACAACTGGCAGCTCACCTTTGGCGCGACCCGCTACGTGGCGGAAGACAAAGAAGGTAATGCGGTCAGCTCCGATCAGCCACGCACGACGTTCAAATTGTTCACCCGCTACCAGCTGCCGATGCTGCCTGAGCTCTCTGTCGGCGGTGGTATGAACTGGCAGAACAAAACCTGGGCGAAGGTCGACGGCGGGCCAAACGGCCGTGACTACATCGATCAGGGCAGCTACGGCCTGGTTAACCTCTTTAGCCGCTATCAGGTGACGAAAAACTTTGCCCTGCAGGCTAACGTCAATAACCTGTTCGACAAAGAGTACTACGACTACGTTGGGTCCTATCTCGTGTATGGCGCACCGCTGAACTTCTCGGTATCTGCCAGCTACGACTTCTGAGATTTACACCAGCTCCGAGCGGTCTGATGCCCTCACCCCGTCCCTCTCCCACGTGGAGAGGGTGCAAACACTAAAAACCTTCTCTGAAGAGAAGGTTTTGCAGTTTACCTCGTAAAAAAGGCAGCCTGATGGCTGCCTTTTCTTTTCTCCCCAAATCACACCTTAGTTGTTGCGGATGTAATCATCCATTTCGGTTTTCAGGTTATCGGACTTGGTGCCGAAAATAGCCTGAACGCCGGAACCTGCAACAACCACACCTGCCGCGCCCAGTTTCTTCAGGCCAGCCTGGTCAACTTTTGCCACGTCGGCAACGCTGACACGCAGACGAGTGATACACGCGTCGAGGTTAGTGATGTTTTCTTTGCCGCCGAATGCCGCAATCAGAGCTGGGGCCATTTCACCGCCGGCTGCGCCTGCTTTGGACTCTTCGGTTGCATCTTCACGACCCGGGGTCTTCAGATCCAGCGCTTTAATCAGCACGCGGAACACGGTGTAATACACCGCTGCATAGCACAGACCAACGATCGGGAACAGCCACAGCTTGCTGCTGTTGCCAGACAGAACGATGAAGTCGATCAGACCGTGGGAGAAGGACGTACCGTCACGCATACCCAGCAGGATACAGATTGGGAACGCCAGACCCGCCAGAATCGCGTGAATGATGTACAGGATCGGAGCCACGAACATGAAGGAGAATTCGATTGGCTCGGTGATACCGGTCAGGAATGAGGTCAGCGCAGCGGAGATCATGATCCCGCCCACTTTCGCGCGGTTCTCTGGTTTAGCAGAGTGCCAGATAGCGATAGCGGCAGCAGGCAGACCGTACATTTTGAACAGGAAGCCGCCAGACAGTTTACCTGCAGTCGGGTCACCAGCCATGTAGCGTGGGATGTCACCGTGGAACACCTGGCCTGCGGCGTTGGTGTATTCACCAATCTGCATCTGGAATGGAACGTTCCAGATATGGTGCAGACCGAATGGCACCAGGCAACGCTCAATGAAGCCATAGATACCGAACGCAACAACCGGGTTCTGGTACGCAGCCCACTGAGAGAATTCCTGAATAGCCGTACCAATTGGTGGCCAGATGAAGGACAGAACAACACCCAGGAAGATAGCCGTCAGGCCGGAGATAATCGGAACAAAGCGTTTGCCCGCAAAGAAGCCCAGGTACTCTGGCAGCTTGATGCGGTAGAAACGGTTGAACATGTAGGCAGCAATAGCACCAGCGATGATACCGCCGAGAACACCAGTATCGGCCAGGTGTTTCGCTGCGATCTCTTCTGCAGGTAAATGCAGAACCAGCGGTGCAACCACGGCCATGGTTTTCACCATGATGCCATAAGCAACAACCGATGCCAGCGCAGATACGCCGTCGTTATTGGTAAAGCCCAGCGCCACACCGATAGCGAAGATAAGCGGCATGTTGGCGAAGACAGAACCGCCCGCTTCCGCCATAACATGGGAAACGACGGCTGGCAGCCAGCTGAAGTTTGCAGAACCGACGCCCAGCAGGATACCTGCGATAGGAAGAACGGATACTGGCAGCATCAGCGATTTACCGACCTTCTGCAGGTTAGCAAATGCATTCTTGAACATAATTGAGAGTGCTCCTGAGTATTTGTGCTTTTTCACGCTTTCACGCATTGGCGAAGGGGGAGAACTTCGCCGTGTACAGGACATCTGAGTGTCCTTTTATTTATTACGCAGAGTAAAATAATTCGGATTATTTTTGTTTGACAGCCATCACGTTTCAGCCAGCAATCGCAGAAATCCTTGCACTATTTTACAAAAGTTGTTTCTGAGCGTTACAAACGGGACGTACACCGCCCTTTTTGAGGCGGTGAACTTTACTCGCTTTAAATATTAATTACGAGCTTTAAAATAAGCTGACGAATCAGGCAGATTGCAGGCGGGCGGGGTCGATCTGGAAGAGCGCGGCGAAGTTTTCGGTGGTCTGTTGCGCCAGTTGCTCAAGCGACACCCCTTTCAGCACGGCCATGTACTCTGCAACATCGCGAGTCATCGCCGGCTGGTTCTCTTTCCCACGGTGCGGTACCGGTGCCAGGTACGGTGAATCCGTTTCCACCAGAATCCTGTCGAGAGGCACATAACGTGCCGCATCGCGCAGTTGCTCAGCATTGCGGAACGTCACGATGCCGGAAAACGAGATATAGAAGCCCAGATCGAGCAGCTTGCCCGCCGTCTCTTTGTCCTCTGTGAAACAGTGTAGTACGCCTCCGCAATCCGTCACTTTTTCATCGCGCAGGATCGCCAGCGTGTCTTCCCGTGCATCCCGCGTATGAACGATGACCGGTTTGTTCAGCTCACGACCAATACGGATATGATGCGCGAAAGACTCCTGCTGACGGAGTTTAGTTTCCGGCGTGTAATAATAATCGAGGCCCGTTTCCCCCAACGCGACTACGCCCTCTTCCGCCGCCATCCGGCGAAGGTCTGCAACATCATAGCTTTCATCCTGGTTCAGCGGGTGAACGCCGCAGGAAAACACAACGTTGTTCCGCGTACCGACCAGATCGCGCATCCCGCGGTATCCCGGCAAAGTGGTTGCAACCGCCAGACAGAACTTCACGTCGCGCGCCGCGGCTTTCGCCAGCACGTCGTCCACGTCTTTGTGCAGGGACTGATAATCGAGGCCATCGAGATGGCAGTGCGAGTCGACTAAGAACATGATGTCTCTCTTAATATTGTCTTTATACAGGTGATGTTTAATGGAATGGCGTCGGCAGCGGGCTCGTAGCATGGAGCCAGTGTTCCCAGCGCAGCAGGCGATCGTTGAGCATGAGCTCCCGGTTGAGTCCGGTAACGCTCTGGAGCTGCTCCCGACACTCGCAGGCGTCGCGGGCCATTGCCTGCAAGCGCGCTGCGGAAACCTGACCCGCCACTCGCTGAATCAGCGGCCCGGCATCCACATTGGTTAACAATGTAATGCCCTGCTGCATTTTTTGCGCATCCAGCAGCAGCGAAGTCAGCCAGTAAAGCCGCTCCGCTACGTTGTCGTTATTAAGCACCGGCAGCAGCGAAAGCCAGTCACCGCTTTGCAGCGCGCCATCCAGCGCAGCGCAGAGCTGCTGACGGGCAGCAGAATGTTTTTCCTCAAGCAGTTCGAGCGCGGCTGCAGGCGCACCTGCGGTTAAGCGTAAGGCCGTCAGCAGGCTCTCTTGTGACATTGTCACTTCCCGACCGAGCCAGGCCAGACCGTAATTTTCAGCCGGCGGGGCGAGATGGAAATGGCGACAGCGGCTACGCAAGGTGGCAAGCAGCCGGGCGGGCTCTTCACATTGCAGGAAGAACCAGGTGTTTTCCGGCGGTTCTTCCAGGGTTTTCAGCAGAGCATTCGCTGCGGCCTCTGTCAGCAAGGCCGCATCGCTCAACCAAACGACCTTCGCCCCACCAAGCCGGGCACGCTCATACAATTTTTCGGTAACGTCACGTACCGCGTCGATGCCAAGCGTACTCTTACCTTTTTCAGGCTCAAGCTGATAGTAGTCGGGATGCGTGCCCGCCTGCATTAGCTGGCAGCTGTGACATTTCCCGCAGCTTTTTTGGCCTTCCGGTGTGTGGCACATCTGGAAGCGCACCAGCGCATAGACCAGCGCCTCCGCACCCAGGCCGGGCAACGCCTGCACTAACAGCGCGTGGTGACCACGACCGGACTGGTAGCGGGTGACCAGCTGTTCAAACGGCGGGCGCAGCCACGGATACCATTTCATGCGCCCTGCTCCTCAACCCAGGCGGCCAGCATGCTGCGAATATCCTGCATCACTGTTTCAAGCGGCTGCGTCGCGTCAATGGTACGAATAGTCGGATCCTGCGCAGCCAGCTCCAGATAACGGGCGCGGGTGCGATGGAAGAAGTTGAAGGATTCCTGCTCAATACGATCGAGATCGCCGCGAGCTCGGGCACGCTTTAGACCCACTTCCGGCGTAACGTCGAGGTAGAGCGTAAGGTCCGGGCGGAAATCACCGAGTACCGCATCACGCAGCGTGGTGAGCAAGTGCTGATCGATACCACGTCCGCCGCCCTGATACGCCTGCGTTGAGAGATCGTGGCGATCGCCAATCACCCATTTGCCTTCAGCCAGCGCCGGTTTAATGACTGTTTCAACAAGCTGTACACGAGCGGCATAGAACATCAGCACTTCCGCTTTATCAGTAATGACTTCATCGCCGACGGATTTGATATCCAGCACCAGGCTACGCAGTTTTTCCGCCAGCACGGTGCCACCAGGTTCGCGGGTGAACACCAGCTCACGGATGCCCATCTGCTCGAGGGTTTCCACTACCAGATTACGCGCGGTGGTTTTCCCTGCGCCTTCCAGGCCTTCGATGACGATATATTTACTGCGCATTTTTTTCCTTAAGTACTTTCAGGTAATCCTGCACCGAGCGGTTATGGCTCGCGAGATTGGTATTAAAAGTGTGCCCGCCTTTGCCGTCGGCCACAAAATAGAGATACGGCGTTTTTGCCGGATGCGCGGCAGCATTCAATGAGGCCTCACCCGGCGTGGCAATCGGACCTGGCGGCATTCCGGCAATGACGTAGGTATTGTACGCCGTTGGCGTCTCGAGATCCTTGCGGTTCAGTTTGCCATTATAGCTTTCACCCATGCCGTAGATCACGGTCGGGTCGGTTTGCAGACGCATGCCGATACGCAGGCGGTTGATGAACACAGACGCGACTTTGTCGCGCTCAGCGGCAACGGCAGTCTCTTTTTCGACGATCGAAGCCATGGTCATCAGCTGGTTTTTATCCTGATACGGCAGGTTGTCCGTCCGTCCTTCCCAGGCCTCATCAACTGCCTTCACCATTTTCTGATGCGCGCGCTTGAGGATCTGGATATCCGTGGTGTTGGCCGTGTACATCCAGGTATCTGGCCAGAACCAGCCTTCCACCCAGTCGGCATGCTCCAGCTTCAGCGCTTCGGCAACGGTGGCATAGCTGTCGTCTTTCAGCGTGTGCCTGACGTAAGGCGCTTCTCGCAGCTGTTTAAGGTAATCGCTGACGCGCATTCCTTCGATAAAGCGCAACGGGAACTGAGCCTCTTTTCCGCTGGCCAGAAGCTGCAGCATATCGCGCACGCTCATCCCTGGCGTCAGGCGATAAGTACCGGCTTTAAAGTGAGAGAGCTCTGGCTCAACGCGAAGCAACCACTGAAATACGCGCGGACGATTAATGATTTTTTCCACATAAAGGGAATCCCCCAACGCCATACGACCAGTACCGGCCTTGAGGGTAAAAATAGTGTCTTCTTTAATCAGAATTTTGCTTGTCGCAAACTCACGAACTTTCCACATTCCGACGCCAGCGGCAAGGACAAACGCAACCAACAGCAGGAGGACAAACCGAAACATTTTCTTCATGACTTCTTCGACTGCTCACAAAGGGGGGCCAAAAATTCAAACAGCTCGCGCGACAGATAGCGAGCCTCAGCAAACTGGTTTACGGGCACAACGGGCATCAGCGCATTGCAGATCAGCACTTCATCAGCCTGACGAACGGCATCCTCCCGGGCACTGACTTCGACAACGTGAAAACGACTTTGTGCCAGTACGGAGAGACAATGCTGCCGCATGATACCGTTAACGCCAGCGTGCTCCATGCGAGGAGTAAATACGGTATTCCCGGCTCGCCAGAATAAATTAGCCGCACAGCATTCCGTAACCCAGCCTTCGCTGTCAAGCACCAGAGCCTCATCGGCCTGCGTCTGCTCAAGTTGCGCGCGAATCAGCACCTGCTCCAGGCGGTTGAGATGCTTGAGGCCAGCCAGCATCGGGTTACGCCCGAGTCTGACCGGGCTTAGCGCAAGCGTAATACCTTGCTGCCGCCACTGGGGATAATGTGCCGGTGCGGGAGAGAGGCTAAGAATACGCGTTGGGGAATAACACGCCGAAGGGCTGTAGCCCCGGCCCCCTTTTCCACGGGTGATAATGACTTTCAGCACGCCATCCTGCTGTGTCTGCGCAAGCGCGCGCATTTCCTGGCTGAGCGTGGGCCACTCAGAAAAAGGGATCAGGAGTGCGCGGCAGGTATTCTGCAACCTTTGCAGGTGTTGCTCTAAAAACTCGGGAACGCCACGCGAGATGCGGACCGTGGTAAAACAGCCATCACCAAACTGGACGCCGCGGTCACTCGCGGCAAGTGAATCCTGTTCCACACCATTAATCAAGACCATCGCAGCTCCTTATCAGTGGCCCGTAAGTCTGGCAGGGGGAACACGGGATCTCAAGCGGAAAAAACGCAAAGAAAAGGCCTGCATGGCAGGCCTTTATCATCAGGGCGAATCATCAGACCTTTTTGAAGATCAGCGATCCGTTGGTGCCGCCAA
Source organism: Scandinavium sp. (assembly GCF_032012665.1). NCBI lineage: Bacteria > Pseudomonadati > Pseudomonadota > Gammaproteobacteria > Enterobacterales > Enterobacteriaceae > Scandinavium > Scandinavium sp. The sequence continues at coordinate 58,269 of NZ_DALZVG010000017.1, read as the reverse complement.
AGCCGAAGGAGTTACACAGGGTGTACTCCATGCCGCTGACCTGGCGCGCTTCGTGAGGAACGAAGTCGAGGTCAATCCCCTCTTCCTGGTTATCCAGGTTGATGGTAGGCGGAACGGCCTGGTCGCGCAGGGCCAGAATCGAGTAGATCGACTCAACCGCACCCGCAGCACCCAGCAGGTGGCCGGTCATGGATTTGGTGGAGCTGACCATTACGCGGCTGGCTACATCACCAAACACAGATTTAACGGCCTGTGCTTCAGCAATGTCACCCGCAGGGGTGGATGTACCGTGGGCGTTCACGTAGCCAATCTGGCCAGGCTCAATGCCCGCATCACGAATGGCATTCACCATCGCCTGCGCTGCACCTGCGCCATTTTCCGGCGGTGACGTCATGTGATAGGCATCGCTGCTCATGCCAAAACCAACGAGTTCAGCATAGATTTTCGCGCCGCGCTTTTTCGCGTGCTCATACTCTTCGAGCATCAGGATACCTGCCCCGTCGCCCAGTACGAACCCATCACGGTCTTTATCCCACGGCCGGCTCGCCGCCTGAGGATTATCGTTACGGGTTGACAGCGCGCGCGCCGCACCAAAGCCACCCACGCCGAGCGGGGTGCTGGCTTTTTCAGCACCGCCAGCCAGCATCGCATCTGCGTCGCCGTAGGCAATCATGCGTGCCGCATGGCCGATGTTATGCACACCGGAGGTACACGCCGTGGCAATAGAAATGCTAGGGCCACGTAAACCAAACATGATGGTCAGGTGACCGGCCACCATGTTAACAATCGTGGACGGGACGAAGAAGGGGCTAATCTTACGTGGACCGCCGTTAACCAGCGAACTGTGGTTTTCTTCGATTAAGCCAAGACCGCCGATACCCGAGCCGATTGCGGCACCGATACGTGAGGCGTTCTCTTCCGTCACTTCAAAGCCAGAATCCTGCATGGCCTGAATGCCAGCGACAATTCCATATTGAATGAAGGCATCCATCTTGCGCTGATCTTTACGCGAGATAAATTCTTCACAGTTAAAATCCTTTACTAAGCCAGCAAATTTGGTTGCATAGGCGCTAGTATCGAAATGGTCGATTAGGCTGATGCCGCTCTGACCGGCAAGAAGAGATTTCCAGGTGGACTCTACGGTATTGCCGACAGGAGACAACATGCCAAGTCCGGTCACAACTACACGACGCTTAGACACGCTTGTCCTCCAGGGAGGGATGATAAAAAAGAGAAAAAAAGGGGCAACAGATAAAACTCAGGCGGTCGAGTGACCGCCTGGAGATGTTCACTTACGCCTGGTGGCCGTTGATGTAATCAATGGCAGCCTGAACGGTGGTGATTTTCTCAGCTTCTTCGTCCGGAATCTCAGTATCAAACTCTTCTTCCAGAGCCATTACCAGCTCAACGGTGTCAAGAGAATCAGCGCCCAGGTCTTCAACGAAAGATGCGGAGTTAACAACTTCTTCCTGCTTAACGCCCAGCTGTTCGCCGATAATTTTCTTAACGCGTTCTTCGATAGTGCTCATACTCTTAAATTTCCTATCAAAACTCGCTTTCGCGATGGTTTTCGTAGTGTATAAAATGTTGAAAAATTTGCAACTAAATCCCGGCAGGTCTTACCACGATTTTACGCTATTTTGCGGGTGTTTGCCCTCATAACGCAAATCATTTTGCACATATTGCTGCTCAGAATCGCACAGAGTGCGCGGTTCCTGAGCATTTTGTGCAAACTACGGTCAGACCATGTACATCCCGCCGTTGACGTGCAGAGTTTCACCAGAGATGTAACCTGCTTCATCAGACGCTAAGAATGCAACCGCACTGGCGATTTCTTTTGCATCGCCAAGGCGACCCGCTGGAACTTGCGCCAGAATACCCGCACGCTGATCGTCTGACAGCGCACGCGTCATGTCCGTTTCAATGAAGCCCGGAGCAACAACGTTCACCGTAATACCGCGGGACGCAACTTCACGCGCCAGCGATTTACTGAAACCGATCAAGCCCGCTTTCGCCGCAGCGTAGTTGGCCTGACCAGCATTTCCCATGGTACCAACCACAGAACCGATAGTGATAATACGACCATGACGCTTTTTCATCATAGCTCGCATTACCGCTTTTGACAGACGGAAAACTGATGACAGGTTGGTTTCGAGAATGTCGTTCCACTCATCATCTTTCATTCGCATTAACAGGTTATCGCGAGTGATTCCGGCATTATTGACCAGAATATCCACTTCGCCAAACTCTGCGCGAATATTTTCCAGAACAGATTCGATAGATGCCGGATCGGTCACATTCAACATCAGACCTTTACCGTTTGCACCCAGATAATCGCTGATGGCCTGAGCACCATTTTCGCTGGTAGCGGTTCCGACAACTTTCGCGCCACGGGCAACGAGCGTTTCAGCGATAGCACGGCCAATGCCGCGGCTTGCACCGGTAACCAGCGCAACTTTTCCTTCAAAACTCATGGTTTTGCTTTTCCTCTTCTTATTGCTCAAGCGCCGCTGACATCGCCGCCGGCTCGTTAATGGCCGAGGCAGTCAGGGTGTCAACAATACGTTTTGTCAGCCCGGTGAGGACTTTACCCGGGCCCACTTCATACAGGTGTTCAACGCCCTGGGTAGCCATAAACTCAACGGTTTTGGTCCACTGTACCGGGCTGTAGAGCTGGCGAACCAGCGCATCACGAATCGCGTCTGCGGCCGCTTCACACTTCACATCCACGTTATTGATAACCGGGATCTGCGGTGCATTAAAGGTGATTTTTGCGAGTTCAACAGCCAGCTTCTCAGCGGCAGGCTTCATTAGCGCACAGTGTGAAGGAACGCTCACCGGCAGAGGCAGCGCACGCTTAGCGCCCGAAGCTTTACAGGCGGCACCAGCACGCTCAACGGCTTCTTTGTGCCCGGCGATAACCACCTGGCCTGGAGAGTTGAAGTTTACCGGGGAAACCACCTGCCCTTCAGCAGACTCTTCGCATGCTTTGGCGATAGCTGCATCGTCCAGACCGATGATCGCAGACATGCCACCCGTACCTTCAGGCACGGCTTCCTGCATGAATTTTCCACGAAGTTCGACCAGCTTCACCGCATCAGCGAAGGCAATCACGCCAGCACAAACCAGCGCTGAGTATTCACCAAGGCTGTGACCAGCCATCAGCGCAGGCGCTTTACCGCCCTGCTGCTGCCAGACACGATACAGTGCGACGGAGGCAGTCAGCAGCGCAGGCTGAGTCTGCCAGGTTTTGTTCAGTTCTTCTGCCGGGCCCTGCTGGGTCAATGCCCACAGGTCATAGCCGAGCGCCGCAGAGGCTTCTGCGAAGGTTTCTTCGATAACCGGATAGCTCGCAGCCATATCGGCTAACATGCCAACGGTCTGAGACCCCTGTCCCGGAAACACAAATGCAAATTGCGTCATCTTATAATCCTTAATTAGAAACGAACCAGTGCAGAGCCCCAGGTGAAACCACCGCCGAAGGCTTCGAGCAGCACAAGCTGACCGCGCTTAATGCGGCCATCGCGTACGGCTTCATCAAACGCGCACGGCACGGATGCAGCGGAAGTGTTGCCATGACGATCGAGCGTGACAACCACGTTCTCCATCGGCATGCCCAGCTTTTTCGCCGTCGCGCTGATGATGCGCAGGTTAGCCTGATGCGGCACCAGCCAGTCGAGGGCAGTACGCTCAAGATGATTAGCCGCCAACGTCTCTTCAACGATGTTAGCCAGCTCTTTCACCGCGACCTTGAAGACTTCATTCCCTGCCATGGTCAGGTGAATCGAGTTTTCCGGATGAACGCGGTCTGCGTTCGGCAGCGTCAGCAGCTCGCCGTAGTTACCATCCGCATGCAGGTGCGTGGAGATGATCCCTGGCTCTTCTGAAGCACTGAGTACGACGGCTCCTGCGCCATCGCCAAAAATAATGATCGTGCCGCGATCGGTTGGATCGCAGGTGCGAGCCAGCACGTCGGCACCGATAACCAGCGCGTGCTTCACGGCACCAGACTTCACATACTGATCGGCAATGCTCAGCGCGTAGGTAAAGCCTGCGCAGGCGGCCGCAACGTCAAACGCCGGGCAACCCTTAATCCCCAGCATGGACTGGATTTGGCATGCGGCACTTGGGAAAGCATGGGTCGCAGATGTGGTTGCCACTATAATCAGGCCAATCTGTTCAGCATCGATACCCGCCATGTCCAGCGCGCGCTTAGCGGCTTCATAGCCCATGGTTGAGACAGTTTCATCTGGCGCGGCGATACGACGCTCACGGATACCTGTGCGGGTGACAATCCACTCGTCAGACGTATCCACCATTTTTTCCAGATCGGCGTTCGTACGCACTTGTTCAGGCAGATAGCTGCCGGTACCTACAATCTTCGTATACATGTACGCTCAGTCTTTTGGTGGTAATACAGATTCGAGGCGAGCGGCGATCCGCTGTGGGACCTCACGCTGCACCGCCTGCACTGCCTGTTCAATCGCCACGCTAAACGCGCGCTGATTGGCTGCACCATGACTCTTAATCACCGTGCCGCGCAATCCTAACAGACAGGCGCCATTATACTGGTCGGGGTTGAGGTGACTGAATCGCCTTGAGAGGCTTTTTTGTAACCAATGCTTCAAAATTTTCAGCCACCACGGTCGTTTTTTCCCCTCGCCCTGAGATTTCAGCAGGGAAAGAAACATTCTGACAACGCCTTCCATCGTTTTTAATGTGACGTTTCCCGTAAAACCGTCACAAACCAGCACATCAGTTTTGCCGGTTAATAATTCGTTGGCTTCGAGATAACCAATATAGTTGAGGGATTCGACATTTTTCAGCATCGCAGAGGCATCGCGAATGCTGTCGAGCCCCTTGGTCTCTTCTTCGCCAATGTTCAGTAGCGCAACGCGCGGTTTCGAGATGCCAGCCACTTCTTCGGCCATCACGGCGCCCATCACCGCAAACTGCACCAGCATGGTACTGTCGCAATCGACGTTGGCACCTAAATCCAGCACCACCGTTTTGCCTTTTTGCTGATGCGGTAAAATCGTCACCAGCGCCGGGCGCTCAATCCCTTCAATAGGTTTAAGCAGTAATTTTGCCAGCCCCATCAGCGCACCGGTATTGCCGGCACTGACGCAGGCCTGGGCCCTTCCTTCTTTCACCAACTCAAGCGCAATACGCATCGAGCTTCCCCGGCTGTTGCGAATCGCCTGAGCCGGGCGGACATCACTGGCAATAACTGACTGGGCAGGGATAATCTGCAGACGTGAACGTTGTTCGAAGTCAGCTTTGGCAAGTAATGGCGTTATGGTGTCGGGGTCACCGACGAGAAGAAGCGAGAGCTGTGGGTTAGCGTGCAGTGCCTGCAAGGCTGCAGGCACCGTCACGGAAGGGCCAAAATCGCCCCCCATGACATCCAACGCTAAGGTCAGACGTGTCAAGGTTTCGTCGCCGCCTGGTTCGGTGTATCCCCCGCTTGCGCGGGGAAATCCTCACTAAGCTTCATCACGCTTGCGCGTGATTACTTAGCGATAACCTTGCGACCGCGGTAGAAACCGTCGGCAGTGATGTGGTGACGCAGGTGTTTCTCACCAGAAGTCTTGTCTACAGACAGGCTGGTAACTGCAGTCAGAGCGTCATGGGAACGACGCATGCCACGTTTGGAACGAGTTGGTTTATTCTGTTGTACGGCCATGGACCTTACTCCTCAATTACTTACGCTTTAAGCTGGCTAATACGGCAAATGGGTTTGGTTTTTGTGCCTCTTCAGGCAGTTCGCCAAAGACCATGTCCGCGTCGGACACTTCACAGTGTTCAGAATCATGCACCGGAACCACAGGCAAAGAGAGGATAATTTCATCCTCGACTAAAGCCCGCAGATCGATTTCACCGTATTCGTTAACCTGAATCGGTTCATACGCTTCCGGGAGTGCTTCAGCCTGCTCATCATTTTTGACCGGGCTGAAACAATACGTTGTGTGAACGGCAAGGGGGAACGGTTTCCCGCAGCGCTGGCATTCGAGAGTCACCGCCACCTTTGCATCGCCCTTAATAACGGCGAGACGCTGGTTGTCGATGGCGAACGTCATGTCGCATTCCACATCACTGTCCACACTGACTACAGACTCGGCAAGACGCTCCACCTGCTCCGGGGTGTAAACACCCTCGTAGTCGAGGCGTTTTTGAGCGGTGCGAACCGGATCAAGAGTCAGGGGTAATTTTACCTTTTGCATAGGGCGCGCATATTAACTTTGTAACGTCATAGAGTCAAAGAAAAAGGCACCCGCGGGAGCCTTTTGCCAATTATTCGCACACATTGCGGCCTGTAGTTTAAAATGTCGCAATCCGAATCACCAGATCCTGGTTAAAAAATTATGCCGCAGCTTATTCTAGCCTCCACCTCACCTTATCGCCGCGAACTGCTGAAAAAGCTCGAGGTCCCCTTCCAGTGCGCCGCTCCTGAAGTTGATGAGCTTGCCCTGCCCGGCGAATCTCCGCGTCAGCTCGTATTAAGACTGGCCCAGGCCAAAGCGATGGCGCTGGCAAAACGCTTCCCCGATCATCTTATTATTGGATCCGATCAGGTCTGCGTGCTGGGTGGGAAAATTGCCGGTAAACCGCACACCGAAGAAAAGGCGCGTAGCCAGCTGCGTGAGGCCAGTGGACACGTCGTGACCTTCTATACAGGACTGGCGCTCTATAACAGCGCTAACGGTCACCTGCAAACCGAATGCGAGCCGTTTGACGTTCACTTTCGTCATCTGAGCGACGCTGAGATTCATCATTACATCCAGAAAGAGCAGCCGCTGAACTGTGCCGGCAGCTTTAAGAGTGAAGGGTTAGGTATTTCTCTGTTCGAGCGTCTGGATGGGCGCGATCCGAACACGCTGATAGGGTTGCCGCTGATTGCCTTATGCAAAATGCTGCGTAATGAGCAGTTTAATCCGCTATTACGTTGACTGAACAACGTCGGGGGACTGCGCTCACCCGACCGACAAATAGCAGAACGCCCCTTTCGGGGCGCTGGGGTATCACTTCTGGCTTCGTAACACCTTCAGACAGTGCTTGAGCCCATTGTCCATTGGCGCTTCAATACGCAGCGTTTCACCTGTTCCAGGATGCGTAAACTTCAGCGCGGCGGCGTGCAGGAACAGGCGGTTTAATCCTGTGCCTGCCAGTTGCTTATCAAACTCCCGGTCGCCATATCTGTCGTCAAACGCAATCGGATGACCGGCGTGAAGCGTATGAACGCGGATCTGGTGGGTTCGTCCGGTTACCGGGCTACAGCGAACCAGCGTCGCAAACTCAAATCGCTCTTCAACCTTAAAACGGGTTTCCGAAGGTTTTCCTTCCTGGCTGACGCGCACGATGCGCTCGCCGCTTTGCAGAATGTTTTTCAGTAATGGTGCCTGCACCACTTTCGTATGCGACTGCCACTGGCCGCGAACCAGCGCCAGATAATCTTTCTGCATACCTTTCTCACGCAGCTGCTCGTGTAATGAGCGAAGCGCAGAACGTTTCTTCGCAACCAGCAGCACGCCTGATGTATCGCGGTCAAGACGATGTACCAGTTCAAGGAACCGCGCTTCAGGGCGCAGCGCACGCAGCCCTTCAATCACGCCGAAGCTCAAGCCGCTGCCGCCATGCACCGCCGTGCCTGATGGCTTATTCAGCACCAGAATATGGTCATCTTCATAAAGGATAACGTCGCTCAGTGCGGCAACTTTTTGCAGATGCGGCGATACCGCGTCCTCTTCACGTTCGGCTACGCGCACCGGCGGGATACGCACTTCATCGCCCGCTTCCAGCTTATATTCCGGCTTCACGCGCTTTTTATTTACGCGCACTTCACCTTTACGCAGGATGCGATAAATCATGCTTTTTGGCACGCCCTTCAGCTGGGTGCGCAAAAAGTTGTCAATTCGTTGCCCCGCCTCATCGTCGGCGATGGCAACCATTTTTACGGTCGGTGTCTCAGTTTTCATGGGGGGCGATTCTAAAGAGGCACAGGCATTCGCGCCACTCCTTTTTCTGTGCTTATATTAACTTCGTTGCGGTACTCATTTTTTGATGCACTGACTGGATTGCTGCTTATTAGAGCAATCGGTTCCGGGAAGTGAAAAAACTGTGAGTAACTGGGTGATAAATGGTAAAAGTCATCTTGCTATAACAAGGTTAGCAGGGAATAATGATGCCGTTTTCCGTGCTGAGTCCTTGTAAGTACAAGCAGTAAACGGAATGACCCATTTTGTCTGAACGATTTTTTATGCAGCAATGGCGTAAGACGTATTTATCTTTCAGACAGTTAGCGGGCTGCGGGTTGCAGTCCTTACCGGTTGATACTCTCTATTTCAAGCTGCAGGAAGGCGGCAAACCTGGGATCTCCAGGCGCTACTCCAGTAGATGGCTGGGGTAAGCAGGTGAAGCCAACGCACCTGCAACTTGAAAGACTATGAGTATAGAAGGAACCTTCTCTGGAGAATTTTCCCAGGCTGTTCCCCTGAATAATTGCGCTGTGTTTCCGTTTGAAACACAGGCTACCGACACTTTGCGCCTCTTAAGCGAGCGACAACCGTGAGGTTGGCGACGTGAACAGTCACGAGGCCATCGGTTTACCCCCGGCAAGGAAAACTCTGCCCGTAGCTTAGTCGTCAATGCAAGAATAATGAGTAAGTTACGATGAAAAGAATGTTAATCAACGCCACTCAGCAAGAAGAGTTGCGTGTCGCCCTCGTTGATGGGCAGCGTCTGTACGATCTGGATATCGAAAGCCCAGGACACGAACAGAAAAAAGCGAACATCTACAAAGGCAAAATTACCCGTATTGAACCCAGCCTTGAAGCCGCATTCGTTGACTACGGTGCCGAGCGTCACGGTTTCCTCCCCCTCAAAGAAATCGCCCGCGAATACTTCCCTGCTAACTACAATGCTCATGGCCGCCCGAACATCAAAGATGTGCTGCGTGAAGGCCAGGAAGTCATTGTGCAGATCGATAAAGAAGAGCGTGGCAACAAAGGCGCAGCGCTGACTACCTTTATCAGCCTTGCGGGCAGCTATCTGGTACTGATGCCGAACAACCCACGCGCCGGTGGTATTTCCCGTCGCATCGAAGGTGACGATCGTACCGAACTGAAAGAAGCCCTTTCCAGCCTGCAGCTGCCGGACGGCATGGGCCTGATCGTGCGCACCGCAGGCGTCGGCAAATCTGCCGAAGCGCTGCAGTGGGATCTCAGCTTCCGCCTGAAGCACTGGGAAGCCATCCAGAAAGCCTCCGAAAGCCGTCCTGCTCCGTTCCTGATTCACCAGGAAAGTAACGTTATCGTGCGTGCTTTCCGTGACTACCTGCGTCAGGACATCGGCGAAATCCTCATTGATAACCCGAAAGTGCTTGAGCTGGCTCGCCAGCACATCGCCGCGCTCGGTCGTCCGGATTTCAGCAGCAAAATTAAGCTCTACACCGGTGAAATCCCGCTGTTCAGCCACTATCAAATCGAGTCGCAGATTGAATCTGCGTTCCAGCGCGAAGTGCGTCTGCCGTCCGGTGGTTCTATCGTTATCGACAGTACCGAAGCGCTGACCGCTATCGACATTAACTCCGCGCGTGCAACCCGCGGTGGCGACATCGAAGAAACCGCTTTCAACACCAACCTGGAAGCAGCCGATGAAATCGCTCGCCAGCTGCGTCTGCGTGACCTCGGCGGCCTGATCGTTATCGACTTTATCGACATGACGCCAGTTCGTCACCAGCGTGCGGTGGAAAACCGTCTGCGTGAAGCCGTCCGTCAGGATCGTGCGCGCATTCAGATCAGCCACATCTCTCGCTTCGGCCTGCTGGAGATGTCCCGTCAGCGCCTGAGCCCGTCGCTCGGTGAGTCCAGCCATCACGTTTGCCCACGCTGTAGCGGCACCGGCACCATCCGTGATAACGAATCTCTGGCGCTGTCTATTCTGCGTCTGATTGAAGAAGAAGCGCTGAAAGAGAACACCCAGGAAGTCCACGCGATCGTTCCTGTTCAGGTAGCGTCTTACCTGCTGAACGAAAAACGTGCGGCCATCAGCGCCATCGAAACCCGTCAGGGTGGCGTGCGCTGCATCGTCGTACCAAACGATCAGATGGAAACCCCACACTACTCCGTGCTGCGCGTTCGTAAAGGCGAAGAGACTCAGACCCTGAGCTATCTGCTGCCGAAACTGCACGAAGAAGAGATGGCAATGCCGTCTGAGGATGAACCAGCTGAACGTAAACGCCCTGAGCAGCCTGCTCTGGCAACGTTCGTGATGCCGGATGCACCTCCTGCACCGGTCGCTGAAGTGGCGAAAGCCGCTGCACCGGAAGCAAAAGCAGTAGCCCCTGCTGCACCGGGTCTGGTTTCCCGCATTCTCGGTGCGCTGAAGTCAATGTTCAGCAGCGAAGCGCCAGCCGTGGCTGAGCCTGAACCGGTTAAAAAAGAAGAGAAACCAGAGCGCCAGCAGGATCGTCGCCGTTCTCGTCAGTCTAACCGCCGCGACCGTAATGACCGTGATCGCAACGACCGTCGCGATAACCGTGGCGAGCGTGGTGACCGCGATAATCGTGGTGAGAACAGCGAAGGTCGCGAAGACAACCGCCGCAACCGTCGTGAGAAGCCGCAGCAGAACGCTGAAACCCGTGAAGCACGCCAGCAGAACGTGGTGGAAGACGCAGATAAAGCGAAATCCCGCGACGAGCAGCCGCCGCGCCGTGAACGTAACCGTCGTCGTAATGATGACAAGCGTCAGGCACAGCCGGACGTAAAAGTTCAGGCCGAGCAGCCAGTTCAGGAAACCGAACAGGAAGAACGCGTTCAGACTATGCCGCGTCGCAAGCAGCGTAACCTGGCGCAGAAAGTCCGCATCGAAACCGCCGCAGAAACCGCGGAAAGAACCGCAGCTGTTGGTGAAACCGCAGCCCCGCTTGAAGCTGTTCCGGCTACCAGCACTGAGCTTGCTAAAGTCGATCTGCCAGCCGTCGTTGACGTACAGGCTGAAGACGAAAACGCAGAAGGTCGTGATACCGCAGGCATGCCGCGTCGCTCCCGTCGTTCTCCGCGCCACCTGCGCGTGAGCGGCCAGCGTCGTCGTCGCTACCGCGATGAGCGTTACCCGACCCAGTCCGCCATGCCGCTGACCGTTGCCTGCGCATCGCCAGAAATGGCTTCCGGTAAAGTGTGGATCAGCTATCCGGTGGCTCGCGCTCAGGAGAACCTGGCAGAAGAGACTCGCGAACAGGAAACCGTTGCGCCAGTCATTGAAATTGCCCCGGTCGAAGCGCCAGCGCCAGTTGCTGAAGCAGCTGCACCAGTCGCAGCTGATGAACCTGCTGTAGTGGCAGAACCGCAGGCAGTGGAAGCTGAAGTAACAGCACCTGTTGTGGAAACCACGCATCCGGAAGTGATTGCTGCGCCTGTTGATGAAGCGCCGCAGATCATTGCTGAAGTGGATGCTGTTGTCGCAGAAACCGTAGCGGAAGAAGCGAAACCAGCCGTGGCAGAGCCCGCCGCAGTGGAAGAAGTGGAAAGCGTTATCGCTGCAGCTCAGCCAGCGGCGGTAGAAGCGCCAGCGCCAGTTGCCGCACCAGCTCCGGCAGTTGAAACGCCGGTCAAGGCTGCCGTTGCTGAACAACCAGCCGTGGTCGCTAACAAACACGCAACCGCCCCGATGACGCGTGCACCAGCACCGGAATATGTGCCGGAAGCACCGCGTCACAGCGACTGGGTTCGCCCGGCCTTCGGCTTCGAAGGTAAAGGCGCAGCCGGTGGCCACAGCGCCACCCACACGGCAACCGCCGGCCCTACTCGCCCACAGTCAAACGACTAAGCGACAAAAGCCTCACTAAACCGCCTTCGGGCGGTTTTTTTATGTCCTGAGACATCCCTGATGCCGGATGGCGCTTCGCTAATCCGGCCTACAAATCCCCCGTAGGTCAGGTAAGCGCAGCGCCGCCTGGCAGCGTTTTGTCGCCCGTAATCAGATAAAAAAAAGCCCGCGCCGGGGTGAGTGGCGCGGGCACAGAGAACATGGCTTTTTCAGGGCATGTTCAAAACCGGGCTATTTATTCAACTGGAACAGCGACATGCCCTGCATATCGGTAAAGGCTTTGTAGGACGCCTGAAGCGCTGCCTGCTGCATGGTGTAGTTGGAAATGGTGGCGTTCCAGTCCACATTGACCAGGTCGCTCATCTGCTGAGTCTGACTCAGCTTACGGTCATCGCCCAGGGCGTTGAGCTTATCAAGTTCGTTCAGCTGCGTACCCACTTCTGCCTGCACGCTCAGCACGTTGTTCAGTGAATTACGCAGGCCGCGGTTGGTTTCATCAATGGTTGCCTGGGCCGTCGCCTGAGCGGCATCGTCGTCTGCCACCGGCGTTTTCAGCGCAGCAATCGCGCTATCGAGTAGCTTAAACAGGTTTTGTTCCGGCAGCGTGCCATCCGGGTTCTTCACCGCATTTGGCGTAACGGCGTCGAAAATTTTGTCGCCGGTATGACCGATGACCATCGAACGGGAAGAATCCACCTGCTGCTCGACGTTAGTGGTGCCGCCCGTATAGGCTCCGGTTGCTGAGTCAAACGGCGCGCTGTCCGTTTTATACCCGGCAAACATATAGCGACCGTTACCGTCCTGGCTGTTCGCCAGGTTCATCAGCTGATCGCGAATCCCCTGTAGATCGGTCGCCAGCGACGCGCGGTCATCGTCGCTAAGCGTGCCGTTCCCGGCATAGACGATTTTTTCCTGTGCCGTCTGAATGGCAGTCGTCACGGAAGAAAGCGTGTTGGTTTCCTGCGAGATACGCTGCGTGGCAAAGCTGCGGGCAGAAGCAAACTGTGCGGTCTGCGCCTGGGCCTGAGACAGCACTACGGCCTGAGAGGCAGCAATAGGATCGTCTGAAGGGCGGTTCACGCGCAGGCCAGTGGACATCTGCTCGCCATATTTCAGCCAGGAAGATTGGGAGTTAGTAATGCCGCCCATCGTCTGCTGGTACATCATTAAGGTACTGATACGCATCCGTCACGTCTCCTTAGCGAATATTGATCAGCGCGTCGAAAAGCGTGCTGGCGGTCTGCATTACCTGGGCATTCGCCAGATAGTACTGCTGATACAGCTGCAGGTTGCCGTACTCTTCATCGAGGTTAACGCCGGAAATGGACTGCTGCTGTTTGGTAAGCTGCGTCACAACGTTGCCCTGAGTGGTGCTGCTGGTTTCCAGCGTCGAGGTTTTGTTCCCCACGTCGCTGACCAGCGAAGCATAAGCATCGTTAACGGTTTTATTGCCGCCCACCAGCTTACTGTTTTGCAGGTCAAGCAGCGCCTGGCCATTACGGTTATCGCTTTCGCCACTTTCCGCGTCATCAACGCCCATCGCAATCTTGCCGGAATCACTCAGCGCCACGCTCATGTTGACGATGGCGTTAGCGACCGGCTTCACGGTGAAGCTGTCGTTTTTGTTCGCCGAGCCGCTGACGCTGATGTTCAGACCGTCAAAACTCAGGCTACCGTCGCTTTCGACCGTCGGCGTCACTGGGGTGTTATCGGACAGACGCGTCACCTGCCAGCTGGTGCCGTCGAAGCTCACCTTGTAGTCGGTCGCCTGGACCTGAGTGCTATCGGTAATTTTCGCACTCAGCGTGGCATCACCTGTATTTTTAGTGTTGCTGAGCGTTGTCGGGCCGCCAATATTGAAGAAATTCCCGCCGACATCACCGTTGGCATCAATCCCCTGCGCATTCTGTTTGTTGAATGCATCGGCAAAGGCCTGCGCCATCTGATTCAGGCTATTGCGCGTCTGGTCGAGATCCTGGGAGCGGAAGGTCAGCAGACCGCCGAGTGAACCGGTGGTCAGCAATTTTTCAGGGATTTCAATATTGCCTGCGACGTTATCAACGTACGCGACCGTGGTGCGCGACGGATCGGCGCTGCTTGGCACAGCCGCCAGCTGGTGAGCATTACTGCCCTGCACCAGGTTGTAACCGTTGGCCATGGTGATGTTATACGTGCCGCCGTCCTGCACGTTCACTTCCACGCCCACCAGCTGGTTGAGCTGGCTGACCAGCTGATCGCGCTGGTCCAGCAGGTCGTTAGGCGAAGCTCCCGCCCCGACGCCGGTCAGTTTGGATATTTTGTCGTTCAGCGTCGCTATCTGCTGCGAGTAGTTGTTGATCTGCGCCACCGACGAGGCAATCGCGCCGTTAACCTGTTTGTCCTGATCGCGCAGATACTGATCGGTGGTCTTGAACTGGTTTACCAGCCCCTGCGCTTTTCCAAGTACAGACTGACGCGCGGCCGGATCTTCAGCATTGCTGACCAGCGTTTGCAGGCTGGCGTAGAAATCCTGCAACGTTGCGGAAATGGAGTTGGTGGTGTCCGACATCAAATCGTCAATTTTCGACATCTGCTGATAGCGCGTGGTCAGACCGCTACTCTGATTCTGCGCCGCGTTCAGCTGATTGGTGATGAAGGCATTGTACTCGCGCTGTACGCTGGAGACCGTTACCCCATTGCCCACCCAGCCGCCTGCGCCCAGCGTACTGTTCGCCGCCGAAAGTATCGTCGTCTGGCGGGTATAGCCGGACACGTTATAGCTGGCGATGTTGTTACTGACGGTATTCAGCGCCGCCTGAGCCGCACCGAGGCCGCTCATTGCGCTATTCATTAAACTGGACATGGAGGTTCCTTTATTCTTTTAGACACGAGTCCTGACCAGAATTATCGGCACCGGTCAGCTGAACTTGAGCGGTTTCAGAACAGATTTTCGATATCGTTGCCGTAGGCTTTGCTCACCTTTTCGCCCATTGATTTAAGCTGCTGGATCATCCCCGTAAGCTTGCGGGCATAGTTCGGGTCAGTGGCATAACCTGCTCTTTGCAATGCCTGAGCGCCCTGCTCTGGCGTTGCCGCCGAGGTGACTGCCGCATAGCGCGGGTTGCGGGTCAGCAGGCCGACGTAATCAGACAACGCTTCCAGATAAGAGCCGTAAACGCGGAAACGGGCTTTCACCTTCTTCATCTCCCCGTTTTCATATTCGGTGGTGGTGATCTCCGTAACCTTGCCTTTCCAGTCGGACGATGCTTTCACCCCGAAGAGGTTGAAGCTCGGCTCGCCGTTTTCCCGGCGAATCTGCCGCTGCCCCCAGCCAGACTCCAGCGCCGCCTGGGCGAGAATCAGGTGATGCGGGATCCCGCTCTGCTCACTGGCAAGTTTTGCCGGAAGGGAAAGCTGGGCGAGGAAGTCGTGGCTGTCGCCCGGCACGTCTGCGGCATCGCTGGCATCCGGAGCTTTCGGCATCGCCTTGCGCACCATCTGCGTCAGCGCCGAATTTTGATAGCTGGTGACGGTTGCAGGATCGAACTTAAGCGGCACCTGGGCAGGCGCATCACTCGGCCCACCCTGGGCTGCGGTCATCTGGCGGACCATTTCATCCGCCAGCCCAAGCCCTTTGCCCGCCGTCATCTGCTGAGCAATTTGCTGATCGTACATACTGGTGTAAAGCCGCGTCTGATCGCTACTGAACAGGCCGTCTTTCGGCAGCGCCTCACGCATGCTTTTCAGCATCATCTGCACGAACATACCCTCGACCTGCCGGGCCACTGGCCTTAAGTTTGCCTGTGGATCTTTCCCGGCCTTCGCCTTCAGGTCGTTCAGCGACTGCGCGTCCCAGGCCGCGCTCGCCATCAGCTTGCTGTCGCCCAGCATCAGATAATTTCCACTTTGGCACGCAGGCAGCCTGCGCTCTGCATCGACTGGAGAATCGACATCAGCTCGATTGGCGATGCGCCCAGCGCGTTCAGCGCCCGCACAACGTTGTTCAGATTGGCGCTGGAACGAATGCTCTGCATCGCGCCGCCGCTCTGTCGCAGGTCGATCTGCGTCTGTGGCGTCACCACCGTTGAACCGCCGCCAAACGGCGTATCCGGCTGGCTGACCTGGGCGGAGCGGTTGACCGTGACCGACAGATTGCCCTGCGCGACCGCACAGCTGTCGAGCGTCACTTCGCGGTTCATCACCACGGACCCGGTACGGGAGTTGATGATTACTTTCGCATCCTGCGGCGTAACGCCCACTTCCAGATTCTGAATATCCGCCAGCAAACGCACCTGATTACTGCCGCCGCTGGAGGCGCGGATCTGCACGGTACGCGCATCGAGCGCCGTGGCGTTACCATAGCCGCCGCGGCGGTTGATGGTGTCGGCAATCTGCTGAGCCATGCCGAAATCATCTTCGTTCAGCTGCAGATTGATGGTATTGCCTGCGCCGAACTGGCTCGGCAGCTCGCGTTCAATGGTCGCGCCGCCGGTGATGCGCCCGCCGTTCAGCTGGTTCACCTGCACGCTGCTGCCGCCTGCCGCCGCCCCGGCACCACCGACCAGGATATTCCCCTGCGCCAGCGCATAGACCTGGCTGTCGACCCCTTTCAGCGGCGTCATTAACAGCGTGCCGCCGCGCAGGCTTTTGGCGTTACCCATCGATGACACCACCACGTCAATGGTCTGGCCCTGACGGCCAAACGCCGGAAGCTGGGCGGTAACCATCACCGCCGCCACATTTTTCAACTGCATGTTGGTGCCCGCCGGCACGGTGATCCCGAGCTGCGAGAGCATGTTGTTCAGGCTTTGGGTGGTAAACGGCGTTTGGGTTGTCTGGTCGCCGGTGCCGTCAAGGCCCACCACCAGGCCATAGCCAATCAGGGAGTTTTCCCGCACGCCCTGCACGCTGGTGAGGTCGCGAATGCGGTCGGCCTGGGCGAAGGTCGCCACCAGAACCAGGGCAATGCCCGCCAGTGTTTTAAACATGTTCCACCTCGTTACATCGGCGATAAGTTAAGGAAGAAACGCTGGAGCCAGCCCATGTTCTGCGCTTCATTGATGTAGCCGTTGCCAACATATTCGATACGGGCATCCGCCACCTGCGTGGACGGCACGGTGTTGCTGCCGCTGATGGTGCGCGGATTGACGACGCCGGAGAAGCGAATAAATTCGGTTCCCTGGTTGATGGCGATTTGCTTCTCACCCACCACGTGCAGGTTACCGTTTGCCAGTACCTGATCGACCGTCACTGTCAGCGTACCGCTGAAGGTGTTGCTGGCATTGGCCCCTCCTTTACCGTTAAAGGAGTTGCCGCCAGAAGCTTCCACGTCGGCGCGCGCATTGCCAAACAGGCCCTGCAAATAGCGCGGCACGGTGTCGAAGCCGAAATTCGTTTTGCCATCGCGGCTGGCGTTTGCCGACGAGCTTT
Organism: Scandinavium sp.; assembly: GCF_032012665.1. Classification (NCBI taxonomy): domain Bacteria; kingdom Pseudomonadati; phylum Pseudomonadota; class Gammaproteobacteria; order Enterobacterales; family Enterobacteriaceae; genus Scandinavium; species Scandinavium sp. The sequence goes on along the minus strand of NZ_DALZVG010000017.1, from coordinate 41,034 downwards.
TCGACGCGCTGACGTTTTCCTGCAGCTGGATGGTCAGCGTATCGCCAATGTTGCGCGGACGACGGTCTTCAAACAGCGGCTGATAGCCGTAGTTAATGGGCTGCGCGCTCTGGAAAATTGAGCCATTGACCACCGGCACCGGGCCGGGTACGGGCTGCGCGGTTGTCGCCCCTTCCACCAGCGGTTTTGAGGGGATCCATGCGCATCCGGCCTGAGTCAGGGCCAGGACCACGAAAAGCGGATAACGAAACGCTGAGGATTTTTGCATTGCTCTTATCTTCTGAATCAAAAAACCGGTGCAGGACATCTGCACCGGTAACGTCTTACAGCTGAGTGAGTTTCTGCAGCATCTGGTCGGTGGTGGACACCGCTTTGCTGTTGATCTCATACGCGCGCTGTACCTGAATCATATTGACCAATTCTTCCGCCACGTTGACGTTAGAGGTTTCAACATAACCCTGGTAAAGCAGGCCCGCGCCGTTCAGTCCGGGCGTCGTGTCGTTCGGCGCGCCGGAAGCCTGTGTTTCGGTGTAGAGGTTCTCACCGATGCTCTCCAGGCCTGAATCATTCATAAAGGTGGTCAGGTTCAGCTGACCGACCTGTACCGGGTTAGTTTGCCCCTGCTGAGTAACGCTCACCACGCCATCACGCCCGACGGTAATGCTCAGGGTATTCGTCGGAATGGTGATCGCTGGCTGCACCTGATAGCCACCCGCCGTCACCAGCTGGCCGTTCTGATCGACCTGGAACGACCCGTCACGCGTGTAAGCAGAAGTCCCGTCCGGCAGCAGCACCTGGAAGAAACCTTCACCTTTGATGGCCACGTCCTTGCTGTTGTCGGTCTGCGACAGGTTACCCTGCGTGTGGATACGCTCGGTCGCTACCGGGCGAACACCGGTACCGATTTGCAGGCCAGAAGGCAGCGTTGTCTGCTCGGACGACTGCGCGCCAGGCTGGCGCACGGTCTGATACAGCAGATCTTCAAATACCGCACGCTGACGCTTGAAGCCGTTGGTGCTGACGTTCGCCAGGTTGTTGGCGATAACGTCCATGTTGGTTTGCTGGGCGTCGAGGCCGGTTTTGGCAATCCATAATGAACTGATCATGTTTTTTCCTGTGTCTAGCTCATGGATAACAGCTGATTGGCTTTCGAAGCGTTGTCATCCACGCTGCTGATTACCTTCATCTGCATTTCGAAACGTCGGGAGCTGGCAATCATGTCCGCCATCGCCGCCACCGGTTTAACGTTGCTGCCTTCCAGCACGCCAGACTGCAGGCGGATAGTCGGATCGGACTGCAACGTCTGACCACGCGTGGCCTGCGCTGCCGCAGTCAGACGGAACATCCCGTCGTCACCGCGAGTCACCTCGTTATCCGCGGCTTTGACCAGCTTCAGTTTTGCCACTGGTGAAATGGTGTTTGCCGGATCGCCGGGATTCAGCGCAGACACCGTGCCGTCAGCGCCGATGGTTATCTGCGCCCCCTCCGGAACCGTCACCGCACCGCCGCCGTCACCCATGACTGGCAGGCCCTGAATGGTGAGCTGCCCGGTGGACGATACCTGAATGCCGCCGTTGCGGGTGTAGCCTTCAGCGCCATCGGCCGTTTGCACCGCCAGCCAGCCATCCTGTTGTAAGGCCACATCGAGCGGGCGTCCGGTGTAGTCCAGCTGGCCCGGCGTCATGTCGGCGCCCGGCGTAGAGGCGGTCACCAGCGTACGGGTCTGATACGTTTCGCCGTTGACCGGCACCGCACGCAGCGCGGTCAGCTGAGCACGAAAGCCCGGCGTGGAGGCATTGGCGAGGTTGCTTGCGGTCACCCCCTGCATCTCCATCGTCTGGCTTGCCGCGCCCATCGCGGTATATATCGCGTGATCCATAAAGCCGTCCCGTCAGGCGCTTAGCGCAGGTTAACCAGGGTGTTGAGGATCTGATCCTGGGTCTTGATGGTCTGCGCGTTCGACTGGTAGTTACGCTGCGCGACAATCATGTTCACCAGTTCTTTGCTCAGATCGACGTTGGACGCTTCCAGCGCGCCGTTGGTCAGGGTGCCGAAGTTACCGGTGCCTGCGGTGCCGAGCAGCGCCACGCCGGAAGACTGCGTTGCCGACCAGACGTTATCGCCTTCGGACTGCAGCCCTTCGTTGTTAGCGAAGTTAGCAAGCGTGATCTGCCCCAGCAGTTGGCTCTGTTCGTTGGAGTAGTTACCGACCACGGTGCCGTCATCGTTGATCTGGTAGCTCACCAGGTTGCCCGGCTTATAGCCGTTCTGGTTGGTCGCCACGATATCGTTGGAGCCGGTGTTCTGCTGCATGGAGTTGGCAAGGCTTAGCGTGAAGCTGCCGCTTGCCGACCCGTTCAAGCCCGCCAGAGCAATATCGAAAGCGGGTTGAGCATTAGCCGTGGCATTCAGAACCGGTACCTTCTCGCTGGCCGGGTCTGCTGGATCGGAAAGCTGGTAGGTATAACCCGTAACGGTATCCAGCGTTCCATTGTCGCTAAAGCTCATTTGCGCGGCTTTGACCGCCTTTGCACCTGCTACGCTGGAATCCTGGGTATAGACATCCCATTTATTGTCTGCGGTCTTTACGTAATACAGATTGACGTCATGGGAGTTACCCTGAGAGTCAAACACCGTCACGGTGCCTTTCTTGTTGTAGGTATCCGCATCGGTCGCATCGAACGGCGCTGTCGACGGAACGGCGTCCGTGGAGTTCAGGTTGATCTGCATAGAGCCCGTGGTGGTGGCTTTTGCCGCCATCAGCGTGTTCGGAATGCTTAAGCCTACCGGGTTTGCGCCCTGCTGAATGGTCGGCGGCGTGCCGGTAGCCGGATAGCCGGTCAGCTGCAGGCCCTGCATGTTCACCAGGTTACGGTTTTCGTCCAGCTTGAACTGGCCGTTGCGGCTGTAGTAAACGGAGCCGTTGCTGTCCACCAGGCGGAAGAAGCCGTTCTGGCTAATTGCCACGTCCAGCGCGCGACCGGTGCTGGTCGTGGTGCCGTCGTTGAAGTCCTGGGTGATACCTGCCACTTTCACGCCCAGACCCACTTTGGAGCCGGCAAACATATCGGCGAACGAAGCGGTACCGGCTTTGAAACCGTAGGTCGCGGAGTTGGCAATGTTGTTGCCAATCACGTCGAGATTGGTGGCAGCAGCGTTCAGGCCGCTGACCGCTTGAGAAAAGGCCATGTCTTAACTCCTGATGAGGTTAAATAATCTGACGAACTTCGTCGAGCGTGGTGGTGCCATACGTGCCGAGATCCAGCAGATTACCGCTGCTTCCCTTCGTGACCCCTTGCACCAGTGCGAACTGGAGCGGCTGGGCGACCAGCTGCGTGCCGTTGGTGCTGGCGGCAATCGAGACGCTGTATGCGCCGTCCGGAACGGTAGAGCCATCGGAGGCGGTACCGTCCCAGGTGAAGGTGTGAACCCCTGCGGTCTGGCTGCCCAGATCCAGGGTACGAACCACTTTGCCCGTGCTGTCAGTAATGGTGGCGGTCGCTTTGTCGGCGGCCTGCGTCAGCTCAACGCCAAACGGCGTGGTGCTGGCTTTGCCGTCCGTGTCGGAACCGGCGAGCACCACGGAGCCCGGGATCATCACGCCGTGACCAATCAGGTTCGACGCCTGCAAAGACTGGCTGTTGTCGATCTGCCCGGAAATAGAGCCGAGCGTGGTGTTGAGTTTTTCAATTCCGCTGACGGTGCTGATCTGCGCCAGCTGAGAGGTCAGTTGGGCGTTGTCCATCGGGTTGGTGGGATCCTGGTTTTTTAGCTGGGCCACCAGCAGCGTCAGGAAACTGCTTTGCAGGTCGGAAGCGCTGCTGCTGGTTAAATCCCCACTGGAGGTGCTCTTCTGAACACCGGTATTGGTTGGATCGTTGACGTTCACGGCAATAGACATCGTTTTCTCCGTTACTGACCGAGGGTCAGCGTCTTGAGCATCATGCTCTTGACGGTATTGAGCACTTCCACGTTGGCCTGGTAGCTGCGGGAGGCGGACATGGTGTTGACCATCTCTTCCACCACGTCGACGTTAGGCATCTTCACGTAACCTTTGGCATCCGCCAGCGGATTTCCCGGCTGGTAAACCAGCTTGAACGGATCCTGGCTTTCCACCACGTCGGCCACCTTCACGCCGCCGGTGGCTGCCCCGACGGGCGCATCCACCTGAAACACGACCTGTTTGGCACGGTAAGGCTGCCCGTCCGGTCCGGTGACGCTGTCGGCGTTGGCGAGGTTACTGGCCGCCACGTTCAGACGTTTGGACTGCGCGGTCAGCGCCGAGCCCGCCACGTCGAAAATATTCAGTAAAGCCATGAATTAATTCCCCTGTAGCACGGTCATCATGCTTTTGATTTGCCCGCCCAGCACGGTCAGGCCGGTCTGGTATTGCAGGCTGTTGTCGGCAAATTGCGTGCGCTCCCGATCCATATCCACGGTGTTACCGTCCATAGAGGGCTGATCGGGGACCCGATACATCAGGTCTACAGAAGGAGCAGAAATCGCCTGGGCTGGAATGTGGCGTTCTGAGGTCAGCGTGAGCGACACGCCGGTGGTCTCCGCGCGTCCGCGATCCATCACTTTTTTCAGTTCTGAAGCAAAATCCACATCGCGCGCCTGATAACCTGGGGTATCGGCGTTAGCAATGTTGGCAGCCAGGATTTCCTGACGCTGGGCGCGCAGGTTCAACGCTTCCTGTTGAAAACGTAGCGCGGCGTCGAGTTTATCGAGCATGTCTCCTCCGCTGATGGCAATAGTTCATTCAGCGTTCAGATTAATCCCAATTTCATCCCCCCATCGTCGGAATAAAAGCAAAATGCAGCGCTATTTGTTGCGTTGATGTTCTTCACATCCAGGTAAAATTTGCGCATTGCTGATAAACCGGAGTCACGCATGCGAAACCTGAAAAACACGCTCACGCTGGCGCTGATGCTGATGAGCCCGGTGGCCTTTGCGCAGGATTTAACGCAGCAGCTGAACGCTTTTTTCGCTCAGCGTCTGGCAGGATTCAGTGACTCGGTGATGGTCAGTCTGCGCAACCCCGGCAATGTGATACCGCAATGCGAACAGCCCGCGCTAAGCGTTATGGGCAACAATAAGCTGTGGGGAAACCAGACCGTGCAGGCACAGTGCGGAACGGAAAAGCGCTATCTTCAGGTCTTTGTGGAAGCGATGGGAAACTATGTCGTCGCCGCACAGCCGATTGCCAGGGGCACGACGCTGGAACCCGGCAGCGTGACGCTCAAGCGCGGCAGGCTTGATCAGCTGCCGCCGCGCACGATGCTGGATATTAATCAGGCGCAGAATGCGGTCTCGCTGCGGGATCTGGCGGCTGGTCAACCCGTACAGCTGTCGATGCTGCGGCAGTCATGGCGGGTGAAGGCCGGGCAAAAAGTACAGGTTTACGCCCGCGGCGACGGCTTTAGCGCCAATGCTGAGGGCCAGGCGCTGAACAACGCCGCCGTCGCACAAAACGCGCGAGTGAGAATGCCTTCAGGCCAGGTGGTGAGCGGTCAGGTAGACGCTGATGGGAATATTCTTATTAATTTATAATGACCTTAAAGAATTCGTGAAGCCTGCCGATAAATAATCAACAACTGATGATGGCAGACCGTAACGCCACAACACCTCGATGAGGACAGGATAATGAGCATTGATCGTACATCGCCCCTGAAGCCCGTTAACGCCGTTCAGCCGCGTGAACCGAATGAAGCCCAGGCGCAGAAAGCCCGACTGGATAAAGCATCTACCGCTAACAGCACCAGCGTCACGCTGAGCGAGGCCCAGTCCAGCCTGATGCAGCCGCGCAACAGCGACATCAACATGGAGCGCGTGGACGCGCTGAAAACGGCTATCCGCAACGGTGAACTGAAAATGGATACCGGCAAAATCGCCGATGCGCTGATTTCGGACACCCAGAGCTGGCTGCAGAGTAAATAAACCGATGAGTCGTCTGTCAGAAATACTGGATCATATGACAGTCATCCTGAACTCGCTGAAAGAGGTGATGGATGCCGAGCAGCAACAGCTTTCGTCAGGCAGCGTGAGCAGCAGCGCCCTGCAACGGATCACCGAAGAGAAAAGCTCGTTGCTGGCGACCCTCGACTATCTGGAAAAGCAGCGCCGTATGGAGCAGGAAGCGCAGCGTTGTGCTAACGACGACGTGGCCGAGCGCTGGCAAAACATCACCGAGAAAACGCAGCATCTGCGCGACCTCAATCAACACAACGGCTGGCTGCTGGAAGGTCAGATCGAGCGCAACCAGCAGGCATTGCAGGTGCTGAAGCCCCATCAGGAACCGAGCCTCTACGGTAAGGATGGCCAGACCTCGTCCACGCCACGGGGCGGCAAAAAGTTCTCCGTCTGACCCCTCCCTTATTAAAGCAGGTCGCAATGCTGCTCTCCGGCAACGGCCCTGCCTTTACTTTTTCTCTGCGTCGTACGTTCGTGCCAGCCAGGCCTTAACCGCCGCGCTGCTCTCTTCCTTTCTGCTGATGACCATCAGATTGGCGGTCAGCTCTGGCGCTATGAGCTCCCGATACGTCAGGCCTGGTACGCTGACCTGGCGCAGCGGTGCGGGAACCAGGGCAATACCCAGCCCGGATGCCGCAATCGCCAGCACGTTCAGGCTGCTTCCGGTGCGGTGAGCAATATTCAGCTTTTCCCCCAGCGCCTGCGCGAGCAGCACGCTGAGTTGCTCATCGGGATCGTGCGCTTCGTATAACACCAGGGGCTCATCTGCCAGCATGGCAAGCGTCACCTCCGCTTCGCCAGCCAGAGGATGTTCCTCCGCCATCGCGACCAGCATGCCCCACTCGCCTGTTTTACTGGCGTACAGTCCCTGCCCGCGCAGTTGGCTTAAATCCGGTGAGTAGCCAATATCCAGCCCGCCCGCCAGAATGGATTCAACCTGATGCTGCGGTGTCATTTCCTCAAGGCTTATCTCTACGTCCGGAAAGGTCTGATGAAAATGGCGTAAATCCCGCATCAGCGTCCCGCTGAAAATGGCATTTCCGGCGAAGCCAATGCGCACTTTGCCTGTTTCGCCGCGCAGCGCTCGCTGCGTGGCTTCGCGGGTTAACTCAGCTTGCTCAAGCGTGCGTCGAGCCTGCACTTCAAACACTTTTCCTGCATCCGTGAGCTCAACGCGACGGCTGGTACGTTCAAATAACGCGCCGCCAAGCTCATCTTCCAGAGCACGAATTTGCATACTCAGCGCTGGCTGGACGATATTCAGAGCCTGAGCCGCGCGCCCAAAATGCTTTTCTTTCGCCACGGCGAGAAAGTAACGCAGCTGCCTGAGATCCATTTTACCCCTTTAATCAATTTTAATGATTGATTGGTCAATAATGCATATTGGATGTTATCAATCGCAGGCGCAATACTTCTGCCACGCTCTTAGCGAGTCCTACATTACCGGAGAAAACTATGTCCACATACCATGACGACCGTTTGCAAATTACTGATCTGATGACCGGCTGGATCCACCGCGACCTGTCACAATGGGACGCCCTGCGTGGGTTGTTCCACCCGGATGGCACCATCGAAGTGACGTGGTTCGAAGGCTTGTTCGGCGAATTTGTTGATGCCTCAGCCAGAATGGGCGCCTCCTCGCTGAAAACCAAGCACCTGATCGGCACCCCGGTTGTCACCTTTCATCATGACAAAGCTATTGTCGAAACCAACGCCATGATTATTGGCGAAAATATCGATTTGAACCTGGGCTGCTGCGTGCATAACCGCTTCTACGATTTGGTCGAAAAACGAGACGGCAAGTGGAAAATCGTGCGTCGACAGAGCATCTACGACATGGGCAGCTTTACCTTCCCGCTGGGGCTGGTAGAGATTGATATGAGCGTTGCCAAGAAATACCCGCGGGAATATGCGGCACTGGCGTATGTTCTCGAAAAAAGCGGCTTCCCGGTTAATCGCGTGTTTGCGACGCGAGGCAGCGAGCTTGAGAAGAAGATGAAGGCTGAGGGTGAAGCGTGGCTTAAGGCTTGATGCTTTTGCCGGGTCAAGGGACTGCGCAGCCTGATGCCCTCACCCCCGGCCCCTCTCCCACAGGGAGAGGGGTGCAAACATTAAAAAATCCTCTCAAAAGAGGATTTTTGCTATTTACCCTGCCGTACGGCGCACAAACTCCTTCACGCGGAAACCGAGCACCAGAAGCGTGGCAAAGTAAGCGGCAATCCCCGCCACCACCACCGCCATCAGGCGCAGGATGCGCAACGGCATTGTCCCCTGTGACCACTCCGGCATGATGTACATCATCCCCAGCAGTACGGCGGCCATCACCACCACGGCGGCAATCAGGCGCGCCAGGAAGGTGCCCCAACCCGGCTGTGGGGTGAAGATTTTTTGCTTACGCAGCTGCCAGTAAAGCAGGCTGGCGTTCAGACAGGCGGCCAGACCAATCGACAGCGAAAGCCCCGCATGCTTCAGCGGGCCGATAAACGCCAGGTTCATCACCTGAGTGAGAATAAGCGTCACAATAGCAATCTTAACCGGCGTTTTGATGTCCTGACGGGAATAGAACCCTGGCGCCAGCACCTTCACCACGATAAGGCCAATCAACCCCACGGAATACGCCACCAGCGCGCGCTGAGTCATTGCAGCGTCGAACGCGGTGAATTTGCCGTACTGGAACAGCGACACGGTGAGCGGTTTCGCCAGAATCCCCAGCGCCACGGCGCTCGGCAGCGCCAGCAGGAAGCACAGGCGCAGCCCCCAGTCCATCAGGCGACAGTATTCATCATGATTGCCGCTGGCGAAGCTTTTCGACAGCGACGGCAGCAGGATGGTGCCAAGCGCCACGCCCAGCACCCCCGACGGAAACTCCATCAGGCGGTCGGCATAATACATCCAGGAAACTGACCCGGAAACCAGGAAAGAGGCGAAAATGGTGTTGATGATGAGCGAAATCTGGCTGACGGAGACGCCGAGAATGGCCGGCCCCATCTGCTTCACTACGCGCATTGAACCCTTATCTTTCAGATTAATGCGCGGCAGCACCAGCATGCCGATCTTCTTCAGGTGCGGCAGTTGATAGAACAACTGCAACACGCCGCCGACGGTCACCGCCCATGCCAGCGCCAGTACCGGCGGGTTGAAATACGGCGCGGCAAATAGCGCGAAGCCAATCATGCTGACGTTTAAAAACGTCGGTGCAAAAGCCGGAACAGAGAAACGGTTCCAGGTATTCAGGATAGCCCCAACCAGCGAGGCCAGGGAAATCAGCAGGATGTAAGGGAAAGTGATGCGCAGCAGCTGGCTGGTTAAAGCGAACTTATCGGCGGTATCCGCAAAGCCCGGCGCGGTGATAGTGATGACCCACGGAGCCGCCAGCATCCCGACGACGGTCACTACCGCGAGGGCGAGGGTTAATAAACCCGATACGTAAGAGACAAACACGCGGGTGGCGTCTTCGCCCTGCTTGCTTTTGTACTCCGCCAGAATTGGCACGAATGCCTGAGAAAATGCCCCTTCGGCAAAGATTCGGCGCAGCAGGTTCGGCAATTTGAACGCCACAAAAAAGGCATCGGTTGCCATTCCCGCCCCAAAAACCCTTGCCACAATGGCATCGCGCGCAAAACCGAGCACGCGAGAAAACATGGTCATCGAGCTGACGGCCGCCAGCGATTTTAATAAATTCATTAACGTGAGATTCCACATCCGGGAACAAAGCGCCGTCTGAAAGGGGTGAACGTTAACGCTCTGTCGGGAAAGCCCGGCGGCACTTCGTTTGCGCGGGCCTACAAGCAGCAGCGACGCGTTTGTAGGCCGGGTCAGTGGAGCGCTACCCGGCAGAAGTGGGTTAATCGTTGCACGGCCCGATAAGGCGGCGCTGAAAAGTGGCGATAGTCTACCTGGATTAGCGGTAATTTCTACTGGCAGATGTTACAGCCTCTTACTCGCGGCTTGCATCCTGCCAGAGCTTTTCGACGATGCGCTGGGCAGCAATGGCCTGCTCGCCCGCCGTTTCCGGAACGGTCTGATTTTGCACGCACTGGATAAAGTGATGCGCACAGCCGACAAATCCGCGCTGTTCAAGCGTGCTTTGCCAGCCCGGCACCGGACGAGTCAGCACGCCGCTGCCCCGCTCTTCGCGCCAGTCGCGCATATCAGTGATGTCGATTAAGCCACCGTCGGTCACCGCCTGCACCCACTCACGCTGGCTGCCCGCCCGTCGGTGCATACTGGTGGTGATTTGCATCTGCGGCAGAGTGAAATAGTGCTCGGCATAGAACATCTCTCCCTGCTCGGTGGTCTGCAACGTGCCGCCGCTCAGCTGCGGTTTACCGCCAGCCAGCCACAGCGCGGTGTCCACCACGTGCAGGTAATCATCAAGGAGGGTGAAGCGCAGATCGCCAGGCCCAACGCTGTCGGTGCGATGCTTGTCCATGCGCAGCGACGCGCCCTTGCCAAGGTTTGCTTTAAGCTCGCGATAAAGCGGCGCAAAACGGCGGTTAAAGCCTACCATCAGCGTCAGCTTTTTCTTTTCTGCCAGCTCAATCAGGCGCACTGCATCGCTCAGTTTGTCGGCCAGCGGCTTATCCACGCAGACGTGAACGCCCGCATTGAGCAGCTCACTCACCACGGCGTAGTGCGTGGACGTTGCGCTATGCACAAAAACCGCATCGCACTGCGAAGCCAGGTGCTGGAGGGAATCAGCCAGCGGAATGCGGTACGTTTCGCAGATGCGCAGTGCCTTTTCGCGCCCCGGAGACCAGGTCGCCTGCAGCGTCCAGCCATGCGCTGCGGTCAACACTGGCAGCCACGCTTTTTGAGCGATTCCGCCAAGACCCACCACGCCAATTCGAAGTTTTGCCGTCACGGTCAGTCCCCCAGATGAGCCAGTAAGGAATCGAGGCGCTGCTTGAGCTCCTCCACTTCCCCTTCCAGCGCTTCCACTCGGGCCACAAGATCGTCCGTCGCCGGGGCGACTGCCTCCACGGTAGTAATCAGACTTTCCACATCTCCGCTAAACAGGTGCATATAGCGATGCTCGCGTTTGCCCGGTTCGCGCGGCAGGCGTGCGACAAACGGGCCATCGTCGCGGGTGGCTAACTGTTCCAGCGTGCTTTCCACTTCCGCCGTATCCGTAAACTCATGCATGCGCTGACCGCGGCTTCGCAGTTCACCGGGAGTTTGCGGGCCACGCAGCAGCAGGGTGGTAACGATCGCAACTTCGCCCGAGGTAAGTTTCAGATCGCCAAATTCAGAATTACAGAAGCGCTGTTCGTATTTAGTGACACGATTGCCAAACCCGCTGACCGTACGCAGATAGTGGCGCTTGACGAGCTGATCTAACCAATCCTGCACTTCGCTTTCGCTAAGGGACATCACCGGCTCGCGGTTGCTTTTCTGATTGCAGGCGAGGGTCACGGCGTTAACCGACAACGGATATTGCTCCGGCGTAGTCACCTGCTTTTCGAGCAGACAGCCAATCACCCGCGCCTCATGCGCCGTTAACTGATACTTCATGATTTCTCCTTAGCGACCTGCCGTCCACTCGCGGGTGGTCAGCGCCGTCAGAACATGGTCACGCCACTGCCCGTCGATCAGCAGATAGTCTTTGGCGTAGCCCTCTTTTTCAAAACCGAGTTTTGCCAGCAGCGCACCACTGCGCTGGTTGTGCGGCATATAGTTAGCCATGATGCGGTGGATGTGCTGGGTTCGCTGCATGTAGCGAATGGCGGAGGTGAGCGCTTCGTACATCAGTCCTTGCCCTTGCCATTTTTCGCCGATGGAGTAGCCCAGATAGCAGGCATGGAAAGAGCCGCGCACGACGTTAGAGAAGTTGGCCACGCCGACGATCTCTTTCTCTTCCGGATCCAGCAGCACAAAATAAAACGCCGATCCTTGCTTATGAAATTCGTTGATCATCGATAAACGCGCCTGCCAGCCGGATGGATAGCAGTGGCTGTCATCGCGTACGGGCTCCCAGGGCTTCAGGAACGCCTTATTTTCAGCGTAATAATCGGCAAGACGCCATGCGTCACGGTCATGAACCAGGCGCACCACCAGCCGGTCTGTTGTTAAACGCACTTTCGGCACGTTACTGCGATAGCCAAACATCTTCCCCTACCCTTTTAAATCGCCATTAACATTACTATACCTGCCCATCACCGCCTTGGGAAAACAGCGACATACGATTTTCTGCGGCACTTCTGCTTTTCGATAAATAAACTCTATCAAAATTGTCTTTTGATAAAAAAATATTGTTGCGCTCGCCGCCGGAAAAACAGACTTCAGACGGTACAATGGGTCTTCTCACCGTCTTATTCCCCTGGAGGGGAAATGCCATCGCGCATCTCACAGGCTCGCAGCCTGGGTAAATATTTTCTGCTCGTCGACAACATGCTGGTCGTGCTTGGCTTTTTTGTTGTCTTCCCCCTGATTTCCATTCGCTTTGTTGACCAGATGGGCTGGGCCGCGCTGATGGTCGGCATCGCACTCGGATTACGTCAGCTGGTTCAGCAAGGCTTGGGCATTTTCGGCGGCGCGATAGCCGATCGCTTCGGCGCCAAGCCGATGATCGTCACCGGCATGCTGATGCGTGCAGCAGGTTTTGCCACCATGGCGATTGCGCAGGAACCCTGGATGCTCTGGCTCTCCTGCATCCTTTCCGGGCTCGGCGGCACACTGTTCGACCCGCCACGCGCGGCGCTGGTCGTAAAACTTGTGCGTCCACACCAGCGAGGACGCTTCTTCTCTATATTGATGATGCAGGACAGTGCAGGGGCGGTTATTGGCGCCCTGCTCGGCAGCTGGCTGCTGCAGTACGATTTCCGTCTCGTGTGCAGCGTGGGCGCAGTGCTGTTTATTCTCTGCGCGGCATTTAACGCCTGGTATCTCCCGGCATGGAAGCTTTCGACGGTGAAAACGCCAGTGCGTGAGGGGCTGTCGCGGGTGATGAGTGACAAACGTTTTGTCACCTATGTGCTGACCCTGACCGGCTACTACATGCTGGCGGTACAGGTGATGCTGATGCTGCCGATTATGGTGAACGACATCGCCGGAACGCCCTCGGCAGTAAAATGGATGTACGCCATTGAAGCTACGCTATCGCTGTCGCTGCTTTACCCTATCGCACGCTGGAGCGAAAAGCGTTTTCGCCTCGAGCATCGTCTGATGGCCGGATTGCTGATTATGACGCTGGCGATGCTGCCCATCGGGCTATCCGGCAACCTGCAGCAGCTGTTCACCCTGATTTGCCTGTTCTACATCGGCTCAATCATTGCCGAACCGGCGAGAGAAACCCTGAGCGCCCAGCTCGCGGATCCTCGCGCACGCGGCAGCTACATGGGCTTCAGTCGTTTGGGCCTCGCCTTCGGCGGTGCGCTCGGGTACGCGGGCGGTGGCTGGCTGTTTGACGCCGGTAAAGCCATCGCCCAGCCGGAGCTGCCGTGGGTAATGCTTGGCGTAATTGGCATCATCACGTTTTTGGCGCTGTGGTGGCAGTTCAGCGCCAGGCGCGCCTCAACGGGGATGGTCGAGCCAGGGGCTTAGCGTTAACTGCGGTAACAATTCAGCGGATTCTGCTGGCACATCTTTGGCTGACAGGGCATGCTGCTTTGTGTCAGGATGAGACAAAGGCATCATGTTGAGGAACCCCATGAAAAAGATGTTGATGGTCGCCACGCTGATCGTGAGCGGCCTGTTGGCAGGCTGTAACCAGCTGACGCAGTACACCGTAAGTGAACAGGAAATTAATCAGGCGCTGCAAAAGCGCAATAATTTCTCCAAAGATATTGGCCTGCCAGGCGTGGCGGACGCACACATTGTGCTGACGAATCTCACGAGCGCTATCGGGCGTGAGGAGCCGAACAAAATTACGCTCAACGGCGTAGCGAATCTCGATATGACTTCGCTGTTTGGCAACCAGAAAGCGACCATCGATCTGAAGCTCAAGGCGCTCCCGGTCTTCAACAAAGAGAAAGGGGCTATTTTCCTCCAGGAGATGGAGGTGGTGGACGCCACGGTGAAGCCTGAGAAGATGCAATCCGTGGTGCAGACCATGCTGCCTTACCTGAATCAGTCTTTGCGCAGCTACTTCAATAAGCAGCCGGCTTACGTTTTGCGAGAAGATGCAAGCAAAGGTGAAGCGCTGGCGAAGAAATATGCCAAAGGCATTGAGGTCAAACCCGGCGAGATAGTTATCCCCCTCACCGACTAGGCCGTATCATCATAAACGGGTGCCCTGGCGCCCGTTTTTTTTACAGAAAGGAGTGCAAAGGAAAACGTTTCCGTTTAACCTTAGTGCCCGGCAAAAATAGCCCTTCTTAACCAGCCGGAGCCCTCTATGTCATCCCAGTCCCAGATCCTGAAAATCCGCCGTCCCGACGACTGGCATATCCATCTCCGCGATGGCGATATGCTGAAAACCGTGGTGCCTTACACCAGCGAAGTGTACGGCCGGGCGATTGTGATGCCTAATCTGGTGCCGCCGGTCACAACCGTTGACGCCGCCATCAGCTATCGCCAGCGCATTCTTGATGCCGTACCTGCGGGCCATGAATTTACGCCGCTGATGACCTGCTATTTAACCGACACGCTCGACCCGAATGAGCTGGAGCGCGGCTTCAATGAGGGCGTATTCACCGCCGCGAAGCTCTACCCGGCCAACGCCACCACTAACTCCAGCCACGGCGTGACCAGCATCGATGCTATCATGCCGGTGCTTGAGCGTATGCAGAAGCTCGGCATGCCACTGCTGGTACATGGCGAAGTGACTCATGCGGAAATCGACATCTTCGACCGCGAAGCGCGTTTTATCGAAACCGTTATGGAGCCAATGCGCCAGCGTCTGCCCGCGCTGAAGGTGGTGTTCGAGCATATCACCACCAAAGATGCCGCCGAGTACGTGCGAGACGGTAATGAGCTGCTTGCCGCAACTATCACGCCGCAGCACCTGATGTTTAACCGTAACCATATGCTGGTCGGCGGCGTGCGCCCTCACCTCTACTGTCTGCCGATCCTCAAGCGTAATATTCACCAGCAGGCGCTGCGTGAGCTGGTCGCCAGCGGGTTTGAACGCGTATTCCTCGGTACCGATTCCGCACCGCATGCCCGTCATCGTAAAGAAGCCAGCTGCGGCTGCGCAGGATGCTTTAACGCGCCGACCGCACTTGGCAGCTATGCCACCGTGTTTGAAGAGATGAACGCCCTGCAGCATTTTGAAGCGTTCTGCTCGCTTAACGGGCCACGCTTCTACGGCCTGCCGGTGAATGACAGCTTTATTGAACTGGAGCGCAAAGAGTGCCAGGTGACCGAAAGCATCGCGCTGACGGATGACACGCTGGTTCCGTTCCTCGCGGGTGAAACCGTACAGTGGAGCGTCAAACGTTAAAAATTGTTTGTCCCCTGTTGTAAGTTTCTCAAACTAACTGTATAAATATCCAGTATATTACACAGGGGGCACATTATGCGTATTGAAGTGACCATTGCCAAAACCACCGTTTTACCCGCGGGCGCCATTGATGCGCTCACCAGCGAGCTTTCCCGCCGTATTCTCAGCCAGTTTCCGGACCGGGACGGTCAGGTGAGCGTGCGCTATGCCGCCGCCAATAATCTCTCCGTCATCGGTGCGCCAAAGGAAGACAAAGATCGCATCAGCGAAATTCTTCAGGAAACCTGGGAGAGCGCTGATGACTGGTTTAATCCTGCCTGAATCGCTGAATAAAATTAAACAAACGCTCCATTCTGTGTCATTTTTTGCCGGGTCGCCCCGGCTTTTTTTGTTTTTTTATTCGCTTCTTTTTTAACCTTTTTCTGATTGCATCGCTTTTTCTTTTAAAAAATAGCGAACTAACTGACGCTTTATTGTTCAAAAAAACGAAAGATGCAGAAAAAGATGTTGCGGATAAGCTAAAAATTCGAATATTTTCTTGATTGTTGATATAATTAGTTTGCTTCAGAAAACACGCATTGAACCTCGAACCGTTGTCTTTAAACACGCAAATAAGGGGTTATGATGGAAAAGAATAATGAAGTCATCCAGACCCATCCCCTCGTCGGATGGGACATCAGCACCGTAGACAGCTATGACGCGCTGATGCTGCGCCTGCACTACCAGAACCCCGCACAATCGAGTCATCACGAAGCAGAGATCGGTCAGACGCTATGGTTAACGACCGATGTGGCCCGCCAGTTTATTTCTATTTTAGAAGCGGGCATCGCCAAAATTGAATCCGGCGATTTCCAGGAAAACGAGTATCGAAGGCATTAGCGCTTAATGCTGAAATTCACGCCACAGGCACCTACGGGTGCCTTAATTATTTCTGCCTTGTCACGCACATTCAGATTAATTACCCTGCTGAATAAAGAAAAGAGCTGAGAGATACGCATGAACTACGATCTAATTATTATCGGCAGCGGTTCTGTCGGTGCCGCCGCAGGTTTTTATGCGGCCCGCGCGGGGCTGTCGGTTCTGATGACCGATGCCCATCTGCCACCGCATGCTGAAGGCAGCCATCATGGCGACACACGACTGATTCGTCATGCCTATGGCGAGGGCGAAAAATATGTTCCGCTGGTACTGCGGGCACAGACGCTGTGGGATGAGCTGGCTGAAATCAGCGGCGAAGAGATTTTCGAAAAGACCGGCGTCATCAACCTCGGTCCGGCGCACTCTGCTTTCCTGGCAAACGTTGAGCACAGCGCCCGCCAGTTCGGCCTGAACGTTGAAAAGCTGGACGCCACGGCGCTGATGGCCCGTTGGCCTGAAATTCGCGTGCCTGAGGATTACATCGGCCTGTTTGAACCGGCCTCCGGCGTATTGCGCAGCGAACTGGCGGTAAAAGCCTGGGTGGAACTCGCCCGGGAAGCAGGCTGTGCGCAGCTCTTTAATTGCCCGGTGACGGCCATAAAGCATCATGCCGACGGCGTCACGGTAGAAACAGCGGAAGGGAGCTATACGGGAAAACGCCTGCTGGTCAGCGCCGGAACATGGGCAACAAAGCTGCTGCCGGACCTCCCTGTCCAGCCGGTACGTAAAGTGTTTGCGTGGTTCCAGGCCGATGGCCGTTACAGCCGGAAAAACAACTTTCCGGCGTTTACCGGCGAACTGCCGAACGGCGATCACTATTACGGCTTCCCGGCAGACGATAACGAGTTGAAAATCGGCAAGCATAACGGCGGGCAGCCCATCACCTCTGCAGAGGAGCGCAAACCGTTTGGTGCAGTGGCAACGGACGGCTCGGAAGCATTTAACTTCCTGCGCACAGTTCTGCCAGGCATCGGCGGCTGCCTTCACGGTGCCGCCTGTACCTACGACAACTCGCCAGACGAAGATTTCATTATTGATACCCTGCCCGGCCAGCCATCGACACTTGTCATCACCGGGCTCAGCGGACACGGCTTTAAGTTCGCTCCGGTTTTAGGTGAAATTGCCGCTGACTTTGCCCAGGGCAAAACGGCGGCATTCGATCTTTCGCCCTTTAGCCTGTCGCGCTTCAATCGCTGACAGACAGCAAAAAGCCCGGCGCATGGCCGGGCTTCTGGTAACAACACAATGCTGCAACGTGCATATCATTATCTGGTGAACAACATCCGCGAACACTTCGTGGTATGGATTGTTCTGTGGCTGCTGCTGGCCGTCATCGATCTGGTTTACATCTTTTTTTACTGACCTTTACTCGGGTCAGGAATGCCCAGTTTCGTATTCAGCCGCCCGCGCGATTTATTGAAAATCTTATTGCCGTTTTCGCGTCCGGCACGGCGGCGGCGCTGCTCTTCCTCTGGTAGCGCCCGCTCTTCCTGACAGAGATCGCTACAGCAACCACTGTACTTCTCAGCACACGCCGGACACTGAATGAACAACAGGTGACAACCGTCGTTCAGGCAGTTGGTGTGCGTATCGCACGGCGTACCGCACTGATGGCAGTGAGCAATAACGTCGTCGGAAATACGCTCGCCCATGCGTTCATCGAAGACAAAGTTTTTGCCGATAAAGCGTACCGGCAGGCCCTGTTCACGCGCGCGTCGGGCATATTCGATGATCCCCCCCTCAATATGCCAGACTTTGCTGAAGCCTTTGTGCTTCATAAACGCGCTGGCCTTCTCGCAGCGGATCCCGCCGGTGCAGTACATGACGATTTTTTTATCGCGATACTCTTCCATCATTTCGACAGCTTTTGGCAACTGATCGCGGAACGTGTCGGCGGGAATTTCCAGCGCGTTCTCAAAGTGGCCTACTTCATATTCGTAATGGTTACGCATATCGATAAAGACCGCATCCGGATCGTCAAGCATGGCGTTGACTTCCGCCGCCTTCAGATAGTCGCCGACGTCGCTTGCGTCAAAGGTTGGGTCATCAATGCCGTCTGCCACGATGCGTTCACGCACTTTCATGCGCAGCACCCAAAAGGACTTTCCATCGTCGTCGAGGGCAACGTTAAGACGCAGGTTGTTCAGCGCCGGATCGAAGGCGTAAAGCCGTTCACGAAACGCCTCAAATTTGCTTTGCGGAACGCTGATTTGCGCGTTAATGCCTTCATGAGCCAGATAGACCCGGCCAAACACGCTCAGCGCAGAGAGCGCCTGATAAAGCGCATCGCGGGTCGATTGTGGGTCAGCAATGGTGAAATATTTATAGAATGAGACTGTGGTGCGCGGCTCGGTTTCGGCCATCAGCTGCGCTTTCAGTTGCTCATTCGAGATGCGGTTATGCAACACTGGCATGGTGTGGTTCCTGCATTATCGATGAGAAAATTCGCGGCCCGCATCATATAGCATGCGCTGCGAATTTACATCCCCACATTTTGCGCTACATTTCCCTCACCTCAAATAATCAGATTAAATAACAACTGCCGGAAAAACCGCCTCGTATCCGACCTGGTTTGGGTGAGGGGCAAAAAAATGCGATAATAGAACCGGTTGTCAAAAAGAACAGGAAACAAATGACGCATTTACCGAAATTTTCTGCTGCGCTGCTTCACCCTCGCCATTGGCTGAGCTGGCTGGGCATTGGTGCTTTATGGCTGGTGGTTCAGCTTCCTTACCCTCTGCTGTACCGTCTTGGCAACTCTCTGGGCCGTCTGGCGCTGCGTTTTATGAAGCGGCGCGCGCGCATTGCCTACCGTAATCTGGAACTTTGTTTTCCAGATATGGACGAAAAAAAGCGCCATCAGTGGGTCGTGAAAAACTTCGAATCCGTCGGCATGGGCCTGATGGAAACCGGCATGGCGTGGTTCTGGTCCGATAAGCGCATGGCACGCTGGAGCGAAGCAACCGGCGTGGAGTACATCCATGCGCTGGAAGCCGAGAAAAAAGGCATTCTGCTGATCGGCATCCACTTCCTGACGCTGGAAATCGGCGCCCGCATGTTTGGCCTGCACGCTTCACCGGGCATTGGCGTCTACCGCCCTAACGACAACCCGGTTATTGACCTGGTGCAGACCTGGGGACGTATGCGCTCCAACAAAGACATGCTCGATCGCAAAGATTTGAAAGGCATGATCCGCGCGCTGAAAAACGGCGACGTTATCTGGTATGCACCCGATCATGACTACGGTCCGCAGGGCAGCGTATTTGTGCCGCTTTTTGGCGTCGACCAGGCTGCAACCACTTCAGGTACCTACACCCTGACGCGCATGTCCAAAGCCTGCATCGTGCCGTTTGTGCCGCGCCGCAAGCCGGACGGCAAAGGCTATGAGCTGATTATTCTTGAGCCAGAGTGCTCGCCTCCGCTCGACGATGCCGAAACGACCGCCGCATGGATGAACAAAGTGGTCGAACAATGCATTCTGATGGCACCGGAACAATACATGTGGCTGCATCGCCGCTTTAAAACCCGGCCTGAAGGCGTGCCTTCCCGCTACTGATTTCCTCAGTGTTACTCTTCCGGGCAGCGCAGGCTCGCCCGGCATACCTCTTCTGATCGACAACTATCGCTATATTTTCTCTTCCTGCTCTGTTTCGTTGATTGCAGTCATGATTTAGCAGGCGCATAATTAGCCTGCTTATTACCTCATTACTGATTAATTTATGCTCTCCTCAGATGTCCCCATTAGCTGGAAGCGGAATCTCACTATTGCCTGGATTGGCTGCTTTCTCACCGGCGCCGCATTCAGCCTGGTAATGCCTTTTCTGCCGCTTTACGTTGAACAGCTTGGCATTACGGGCCATAGCGAACTGAATCTGTGGTCAGGACTGGTCTTCAGCATTACCTTCCTGTTTTCGGCAATTGCCTCTCCCTTCTGGGGCGGCCTTGCGGATCGTAAAGGCCGCAAAATCATGCTGCTGCGCTCCGCTCTTGGGATGTCGATTGTGATGGTGCTGATGGGGCTTGCGCAGAACATCTGGCAATTTTTGCTGCTGCGGGCGCTGCTGGGACTGCTCGGCGGCTTTGTACCCAACGCCAACGCGCTTATTGCCACGCAAATCCCTCGCCATAAAAGTGGCTGGGCGCTCGGTACACTTTCTACGGGAGCGGTTAGCGGCGCGCTGTTAGGCCCTCTGGCGGGCGGGCTGCTGGCAGACAGCTACGGCCTGCGTCCCGTATTCTTTATGACCGCAAGCGTCCTGTTTCTGTGCTTTGTACTGACGCTGTTTTTGATTCGCGAGCAGTTCGAGCCGGTACCGAAAAAAGAGATGCTGCACGCAAAAGACGTTATTGCCTCGCTGAAAAGCCCGAAGCTGGTGCTGAGCCTGTTTATCACCACGCTGATTATTCAGGTTGCGACTGGATCCATTGCGCCCATTTTAACGCTCTACGTCCGCGAGCTGGCGGGCAACGTCAGCAACATTGCTTTTATCAGCGGAATGATTGCCTCAGTGCCCGGCGTCGCGGCGCTGATGAGTGCCCCACGGCTGGGCAAACTCGGCGACAGAATCGGCCCGGAGAAGATCCTGATTGCCGCGCTGGTGATTTCCGTTCTGCTGCTGATCCCGATGGCGTTCGTCCAGTCACCGTGGCAGCTCGGTCTCCTGCGTTTCCTGCTTGGCGCAGCCGATGGCGCGCTGCTTCCTGCCGTTCAGACGCTGCTGGTTTACAACTCCACCAACCAGATTGCCGGACGCATCTTCAGCTATAACCAGTCGTTTCGCGATATCGGCAACGTCACCGGACCGCTGATTGGCGCCTCTGTCTCTGCGAGCTTCGGTTTTCGCACGGTATTTTTCGTCACGGCGAGCGTAGTGCTATTTAACGCTATCTATACCGGCCTCAGCCTGCGACGTACACGGCAGACGCTGCCTTCTTCTGCGGAAAATGACGAAGAGCGTCAGACGGCCAGTTAATCCATCCGGATGATTTTTCATTCATCGTCCTTGCACAACCGAATCTTCGTCTATTCTTTCCTGAAAACCACGTCAACCTGCAGGGAGAATGAGATGACCATGTACGCCACGCTCGACGAAGCTATTGATGCGGCACGCGAAGAGTTTATCGCCAACAGCCCTGATGCCGGAGAAGGTGATATTTCCGTTCAACAGCTGAACCTCCAGAAATACATTCTTCAGGATGGTGACATCATGTGGCAGGCGGAGTTTTTTGCCGACGAAGGGGAAGAAGGTGAATGCCTGCCGATGATCAGCGGTGAAGGTGCGCAAAGCGTGTTCGACGGTGATTTCGACGAAATTGAGTTGACCCAGGAGTGGATTGAGGAGAACACGCTGCACGAATGGGATGAGGGCGAGTTTCAGCTTGAGCCACCGCTGGATACCGAAGAGGGCCAGACGGCAGCCGACGAATGGGATGAGCGCTGATTACTCGTAGGGGCCGTGGTGGACGTCAATCGGCAACAGCAGCGTGTCGAACACCAGAGAAAACGGCAGATCGAGGATCGTGATATAGCGCCAGGCCGAATCACGGACGTCCCACTGCACGCCGGGATAATACTGATTGCCGTGCCCCTGCCCCGGGATTGTCCGGCTAATAATACTGCCACAGCCGCTCAGTAGCATGGCCATCAGGCAAACTACGATTATTTTCACCGGATTTCTCCACTCAAACATCTGACAGAAAAATACCGGTCATTTGACCGGTATCAGGCACGGATAAATGTCTTCATTGTCTGATGGCGCTTCGCTTATCAGGCCTACAAAATCACAGATTCATGACGTTTTGCAGGCCCGGTAAGCATGCGCCACCGGCCAATTTCTTCTGACATTACTTTGTCTTCAACGCCAATGGGTTCATAGCGATGGTCTCGTAATGGCTTACCCAAGAGGAATATTTCTCCGGCGATGACCAGACGCGGTAATGCAGGCGCGCCATGGTCATCGGGTCGCTCAGCAGCACCAGACGACGATCGCGGCTCAGCTTGTCCGGCGTGTCGTTCAACGCCTGTTCAACGTGACGATCGCGGGCAATCTCGAGCACCTTACTTTCGCGGTGACGCGCCGTTGCCATGGCGGTAGCCAGGGCGTTAAACGACGGGTTGAAGACCGCGTGCATGAAGCCGTCATCCAGCGAACGAGCGCGGTTGAGCTCCACGAAGCTGTCGGTATCCTTCAGCACCTGCGGCGTGTCGTACTCTTCCGGGATCAGGAACAGCTTCGCACGCTTGCTTCGCAACCCAACCGTTGAGCGGCTGGAAATCGCCGACACGAACGGAGAGAGGATCAGCGAGAAGACGATCGGCGCCAGCCAGAACAGGAAACGCAAATCGAGCCACGCCATTCCTGCCGCCCAGACCAGACCGAGCAGGAGCTGAGAACCGTGGCGCATAAACGCTTCGCTCCACGGCGTGGAGTCATCGTCACGCTGCGGCGAATTCCAGACTACTTCCCAACCAAGGAATGCGCTGACCACAAACACGGTATGGAACAGCATGCGCACCGGCGCCAGCAGCACGGAGAACAGCACTTCCAGCAGAAGAGAAAGGGTTACGCGGAAGAAACCACCGTACTCTTTCGGACCTTTGCACCAGATAAGAATAATGCTCAGTAGCTTAGGCAGGAACAGCAGCACCATGGTTGAGGCAAACAGCGTAATCGCCAGCTCCGGGCGCCACTGCGGCCACACCGGGAACAGCTGTCGCGGCTGCAGGAAGTACTGCGGTTCAGTCAGCGCATGCACCACCTGCAGCGCAGTCGACAATGCCAGGAACATAAACCACAGCGGCGCAGAGAGATAAGACATGACCCCCGTCAGGAACACCGCACGGTGAACCGGGTGCATCCCCTTCACGAGGAACAGACGGAAGTTCATCAGGTTCCCCTGACACCAGCGGCGGTCACGCTTCAGCTCATCCAGCAGGTTCGGCGGCAGCTCTTCATAAGATCCCGGCAGATCGTAGGCAATCCAGACACCCCAGCCTGCACGGCGCATCAGCGCGGCTTCAACAAAGTCGTGCGACAGAATAGAACCCGCGAAGTTACCCTCACCCGGCAGCGGTGCCAGCGCACAGTGCTCGATAAACGGCTTCACGCGGATAATCGCGTTATGGCCCCAGTAGTGGGATTCCCCCAGCTGCCAGAAGTGCAGACCGGCGGTGAACAGCGGACCATAAACGCGCGTCGCGAACTGCTGGCAGCGCGCATACAGCGTGTCCATACCGGACGCTTTCGGCGAAGACTGAATGATCCCGGCATTGGGGTTGGCTTCCATCAGACGCACGAGGCCGCACAGGCAGTCGCCCGACATCACGGAATCTGCATCCAGCACCACCATGTAGCTGTACTGGTTGCCCCAGCGGCGGCAGAAGTCATCGATGTTGCCGCTTTTACGCTTCACGCGACGACGACGACGACGGTAGAAAATCTGCCCTTCGCCCTGCACTTCAGCAATCAGCTCCATCCAGGCTTTCTGCTCACGCATACAGATATCCGGATCGTAGCTGTCGCTCAGAATGTAGACGTCAAAGTGCTCCTTGTTGCCGGTCGCTTTCACCGATTCCCAGGTGGCACGCAGACCCGCGAATACGCGGTCAACGTCTTCATTACAGATTGGCATGATAAGCGCGGTGCGATGCTCAGGATTTAACGCTTCATCACCCACGGTGGAGGCGGAAATACTGTATTTATCGCGCCCGATGAGCAACTGCAGGAAGCCCATCAGCGCCGTCCAGAACCCGGCAGAAACCCAGCAGAACAGCACGGCAAACAGAATCAGGATCCCCGTTTGCAGCACGTAAGGCAGCAGCTGCATAAAGGATACCCACAGATCCTGCCCGCGCATGTCCAGCGGGTTCACCAGCGCCCAGCCCTGGTACGGCAGAATAGTTTTCATGTACCAGGTCGCGACGACGGTTTGAGCCAGAGTCAGCAGCAGCAGGATGTAACGACGGATGGTCCCGACGGTACGCCATTTGGCTTCACGCTCACGCTCTTCCTGAGTCAGACGGGCCAGGTAGCGCGGCTGTACGTCGCGCCCCAGCATTCTGTCCCAGAAGCGGCCAATCGGGTTGGTACGCCACGGATCGGGGAACATGGAAGAGCGAGTCGCTTTCGGCATCGCTTCAAGCTGCGTGCGCCCTTCGTCATCTTTGACAAGCTGCCCGTCCGCGAGTGAGTCCGGCCACGCCTGCTCAAGACGCGCTTTTACGGAGCCAAGCGGCGAATCATCTTCACGCGCAATCGAGGTATGGTCCGTATCCAGCGCCTCGTGCAGAGCACGAAAATCGGTGGTCGGCAGTGCCGCTTTCTCAGCGTCTGAGAGCGGCATTGCATTGATATACTCGGTTATCTTATTCATTGGCAGGTAGCTGATAGCTCCAGGTTTCACTCAGCGTCTGGTCGCCATTGACCAGCGCCGCACGCATGTCGGTCGTTTTCTTCACGTCTTTGACTTTCACGCGCATCGTCAGGCGCCAGCCTTTGGTTACCGGGTTGTAGCGAACGTTGCTGTCCACGATTTCCCCATTGTCACCAATGCTGGTCTGAGCCGTTACTGCGGTGTCCTGCGGCATTTTTTTCATTTCCGCACCGGTGAAATCAACCACGAACGCGATGGTACCGTCAGGCTGGCGGATCAGGTTCGACTGCTTCACATCCCCCGTTGAACGACGGGTCTGCATTACATAGGCGCTGTCCGGCGCGTGCAGTTTGTCCTCGTCACGGGTGAAGGTGATGCTGTAGCTGTAGTTCATCTCTTTCCCGGCGTCCGGCAGCTGATCCGGCGTCCAGTAAGCGACGATGTTGTCGTTGGTTTCGTCGTTGGTAGGAATTTCTACCAGCTCAACTTTACCTTTGCCCCAGTCCCCTTTCGGCGTGATCCACGCGCTTGGGCGCAGGTCGTAACGGTCGTCCAGATCTTCATAACGAGAGAACTGGCGGCCGCGCTGCAGCAGGCCAAAGCCTTGCGGGTTTTCGGTCGCATAGCTGCTGATGGCCAGATGTTTCGGGTTGTTCAGCGGACGCCAGATCCATTCGCCGTTCCCCGCGAGAATCGACAGGCCGTTGGAGTCGTGCAGCTCCGGACGGAAATTGGTGGTTGGTGATGGCTGATTCGGCCCGAACAGGAACATGCTGGTCAGCGGGGCGACGCCCAGTTTGCCGACTTTATCGCGCAGGTAAACTTTGGACTGTACGTCCACCACGGTGTCACGGCCCGGAATCACCACGAAGCGGTACGCGCCGGTCGCACGCGGGGAGTCCAGCAGTGCATAAATAGTCAGGCGTTTATCGGTTGGTTTTGGACGCTCAATCCAGAACGTGCGAAAACGCGGGAACTCTTCGCCGGACGGCAAAGCGGTGTCGATCGCAAGGCCGCGGGCGGACAAACCATAGGTCTGCCCCTGACCGAGAACGCGGAAATAGCTGGCTCCGAGCATGCTGACGATTTCGTCGTTTTTATCTTTGCTGTTGATCGGATAGAGCACTTTAAAGCCGGCAAAACCCAGATCCTTGACGGTGTCTTTATCGTGCTGGACGTTGCCAAAATTGAAGTAATCCGGGCTGTATTTGATTTTTTTAACCGTGGTCGCCGTCACTTCGTTGATGGTAACCGGGGTATCGAAATACATTCCCTGATGATAGAACTCGAGCTTGAACGGTGTCTTAACCTTGCTCCAGTACGCTTTATCGTGGTTGAACTGAATTTGCTGATAGTCCGCGTATTTCATGTCGCGGAAAACAGAGGGCAGGTTACTTTTTGGGGCTTCGTAGCCCTTGCCGGCGAGTGATTTCGCTTCCTTCGCGACATCATCAATACTGAACGCCCATGCAGATGAAGTACACAGGGACAACATTACGGCTGCGCCTAACCAACGCAGTTTCATCATCTGTGGTTTATTTTTCATAATTAGTAAGCACTTCCCCCTTTGTGTGCTTAAATCGATCCGATCCATTTTACTGGAAACTCAGGCAATCCGACAACATAATCCCCATTTTGTTCGGCTCAAAGGCCTATGGATTAAACAACCTGCCGCACCTGTCTTATTTTTACGCACAACTCTTAAAGACAGGTTCCCGGACTTCGTGTAGGGTTGCTCGAATTTAGCCGTTACTGCCTTGTCCGATAAGACGATTAGTCTGAGATTTCATTGACTTTATGAATACTATACCAACCCAACGTGAATATTTTCTCGATTCCATCCGCGCCTGGCTGATGCTGCTCGGGATCCCTTTTCATATCTCGCTGATCTATTCCAGCCACACCTGGCACGTGAACAGCGTCGAGCCGTCGTGGTGGCTGACGCTGTTCAACGACTTTATTCACTCCTTCCGCATGCAGGTCTTCTTCGTTATTTCCGGCTATTTTTCCTACATGCTGTTTTTGCGCTACCCGATGAAGAAATGGTGGACCGTGCGCGTGGAACGCGTCGGCATCCCGATGCTGACCGCCATTCCGCTGCTGACGTTGCCGCAGTTTTTAATGCTGCAGCACGTCAAGGGAAAGACGGAGTCCTGGCACACGCTCACCGGTTATCAGAAATACAACACTCTGGCGTGGGAATTGATTTCTCACCTTTGGTTCCTGCTAGTGCTGGTTGTCCTCACGACGCTTGGCCTGGCGCTGTTCCACTGGATCAAAAAACGCCAGAAAGCCTCACTTGTCGCCTTCTTCGATAACGTAACGATGGGGAAACTGAGCTGGCTGTTCCTTGCGCTGGGCGTCTGTTATGCCCTCATCCGCCGCACGCTGTTTCTTGTTTACCCGCCAATTCTGAGCGACGGGATGTTCAACTTTGTGGTGATGCAAACCCTGTTCTACCTGCCGTTCTTCATTCTCGGTGCGCAGGCGTTTGTTAATCCGCGGCTGAAAGATCTGTTTACCACCCCTTCACCATGGTGCATGGCAGGCGCACTCCTTGGCTTTATCGCCTATCGCCTTAACCAGCAATATGGCTCAGGCGATGCATGGATGTACGAAACCGAGTACGTGATCACCATGGTCCTGGGTCTGTGGATGGTGAACGTGGTGTTTGCATTTGGCCATCGGCTGCTGAACTTCAAATCCACCCGCGTGACCTACTTCGTGAACGCTTCACTGTTCATCTATCTGGTGCACCATCCCTTGACGCTGCTCTACGGGGCGTGGATAGCGCCAGTGATCCACTCGAATCTGCTCGGGTTTATTACCGGGTTGGTGTTTGTGGTTGGTATTGCCGTCATCCTGTACGAACTGCATTTACGCGTGCCGCTGCTACGCTTCCTGTTTTCCGGTAAACCGCAGACGCCGCAAAACAAGCCGCAGGCCGCGTGATAAACATAGCCAGGCTGTTCGCACAGCCTGGCTAGAGCAGCCACTCGACAGGCAGAATATAAGCCACCAATACCAGCAGGCGCTGCCATATCGTCGCCATCGGCTCTTTACGCAGCACCTTCTCTCCTCCGTTTTCCCTGTCGACCCAGTGAATTTTTCCCCAGCGCGTCAGTCGCAGCTTCCAGGCGGCATTAAGCTGACTGTGCAAAAAGCGGTGATGGATCCGCTGAGCCAGACTTTCACTCTCAATAACCAATCCCATTTCGGTGTTAAGTAACGCCGAGCGCGGGTCGAAATTAAACGATCCAATAAACACGGTTTTTCCGTCCACGCTGAATGTTTTAGCATGCAGACTGGAGCCGGAGTTCCCGGTCAAACCACGGTCATGGATTTCGGGGCGAGATTGGTACGTGGGTTTGATTTCGTACAGCTCCACGCCGTGACGCAGCAACTTCTTGCGCCAGCGGGCATAGCCCGCATGGACCACCGCCACGTCGTTTGCCGCCAGCGAATTGGTCATGATCGCCACTTTCACCCCTTTGCGGGTCAGATTAAGGATCTGCGCAACGCCCGCACGCCCAGGGACAAAATAAGCGGAGATAATATCGATATGGGATTGCGGTGTCCCCATCACTTTACGCAGGCGCTCCCCCAGCAGCGTCCGTGGAGCGGCTTTGCCCTGCCCTTTACGGGGATCGTCACTGAGCAAACGGGTACGCGCCCGGATAAACGGCAGCGTGCCCTGACCCAGCCGCCTGGCGATTTCTGTATTTGCCACTTTCTCGAGATAGCGATCGGCAGCGGCCTGTTGTTCATCGCTCAAAGGCGGTAAAGCCTGCGGGACACTTTCCGCTGGCAGCACCTGCCTTAGCGGCGAGACGCACGCCGACTGCCAGTAGCGCTCGAAATCCTGCTCCACATCCCTGACAACGTGCCCTGTAGCAAGCACATCCAGGTCAGCAAATAACGGCTCTTCACCAATGCCAAAATAGGCATCCCCGACGTTTCGGCCGCCCACGATAGTGGCCTCACAGTCCGCGCTAAAACTTTTGTTGTGCATCCGGCGATTGAGTCGCGCAAAATCGGTGAGATAGCCCAGCATCCGTAGCGTCCGGAAAGAGAAAGGATTGAACAGCCGCACTTCTATATTCGGATGGGCGTCAAGGGCCAGCAGGATGTCATCCAGCCCGGAGGTGTTATTGTCATCCAGCAGCAAGCGAACCTTCACATCCCGCCCGGCGGCGTCCAGCAGCGCCTCAAAAAGCAGCCGTCCGGAGACATCGTCCTCCCAGATATAGTACTGAATATCCAGCGTCCGTTCGGCCAGCTGCGCCAGCAGATAACGCGCGGCAAAGGCCTCAAGACTATCTTCAAGCGTATGGATCCCACAGCATTCTGTCAGAACCGTATCAGCGGGAGACAGCGTGCGGTACAGAGGGGTCATGCATTTCTCCTGCCGGATGTTAACTCTGCAACAAGTCTAGTCGAAGCAGGAGAAAGTGCTTACGGGTAAGGAGGTTATCGGTAATCGACGGTGACGATACCGAGGGTTTTCTGTGAGTTGAGATACCGCATGCTGACGGTAGCCGCTTCGTTGTTAACCGGTTTGCCCGAAACGGCCTGTTGATATGAAATGGTCGAAGTCCGGACCTGACCATCACGATAGCAGCTCATGGAGATGTGCTGAGAAGTGGTACCAATGTTACATGGATCTTCGACAATCGCGCCGACAAAATGAATGACACCGCCCTGCGTCTGAGAAGATGAAGCCATTGCCGCTCCGACAAAAAGCGCGGAGGACAAACAGACAACGAAAAACAACTGCTGAGTTAAGGTTTTCATCGCGTAGCTCCGAGAATGAAATCGTCCCTGAGACTGTGTAAGCGCACGTTGCCCTGCCCCGTGCGAACTGCATCACGACACGTAAACCCTTAACATAAAAGTAATCAGCCTTATGAATTTATGCCAACCAGTCCATTCATAAAATTAATTTTTCACTAGGTCCTTTCCGCGGTGGGCCATTGCGCCGTAAGGTTCAACGACTGGCCATCCGTCAGCGTGACCACCACTTTTACCGTGTCGTTCTGCGAGATAGTTAATTGCATACGTGATACATCTATCGGTTGATTGGCGGGTAAACTTAAGTTTTTTCTCTGCTGAATGTTGCTGGTTCCGCCCATGCCTTCACGAACAGTCTGAATACTGACCTGACACTGGCAAGGCTGAGTAACGGTGACCTGTGGGGTAATAATGTAGTTATCGCCCTGATGGCTGACGTTAAAGACGATGCTGTTGGTTAATGCTGCGGCAATCAATAAGCTGTTCATGATGTTCTCCAAAAAAAAACAGGGCACAGGCCCTGTTTTTTTATAGTTCGAAAGCCAGATTAATGCTGGTAAACGTTCGCCCAGTTAGCGGAACCGTTCTGGGTTACGTTCACAATAGAGCTGTCAGCTGTCTGGGTTACGCTGGCGCTGTTGCCGCCACCCCAGCCGAACAGGTTGCTCTGAGAGACGTTAATGGTGGAGTTTTCACCCGTCTGGTAGTTGCTGGAAGAGTTACCAAAGCCAGACTGAGACACGTTAATGTCGCTGTTATAGGCACTGCTTTGGGTCGCGGTAGCCAGGTTGTTAAAGCCCTGCTGACTGATATTCACATCAGCATATTTAGATGCACTTTGGTCAACGCTTGCGCCGTTATTCCCACCAGCCTGATAAATATTCACCGTTTCATTGCTGGAGTTTTGTGGCAAAGATGGGCCACCACCGCCAGGGCCGCCATGGCCAGGACCACCCGCAAATGCAGCACCAGAAACAAGAACCATTGCAATCATAGACATTTTAATATTCATAAAACCCCCATTGGCTTGATAGTATTCGCCGGCGGTCGCTTAACGTGTAATAACACGTACGGCCATTTGCGACGAGTTTTGCACAATAACTGTTTTACTACCTACGGACTGCTGTTGTGAAATACTTGCGTGATTACCTGAACCTCGTTGAATAATAACGCCGGTATTCCCATAGCCTGATTGGCTAATATCTGCATCATTACTATTTCCGGCCTGATCTACGTAGGCCAGATTGTACCCACCGGACTGCGACACATCGGATTGGTTGTTGTTACCTCGTTGAGAAACAACAGCAATTTGATGACTGCCGTCCTGCTGAGCATTCGCGCCATTCCCATAACCTCGCTGATCAACAATAGCGGTTTGATTCGTGAAGTCAGAGTTAAGCCCATTGGCGACCAGATTATATTCTGAGCTGGCCAGATCATAACCCGATGCAGCTGCAAATCCAGGTATCGCCAGCAGTGATAACGACAGAAAATACGCTTTCTTCATCATGTTCCACCCGCTTGAATCCTGGCTACTTCTGTTACTGTTAAATAACGCCGCGATGGTTGTTAATGCGACGTTACGATGAACAGTATGTTGCGGCCCAAAATTAAAAGGTGTCACCCGCAAGGTTGATTCTATTTTTTTCGGATCATTCCTAAGTATGAGAATTACGCTATGTCCTCGTGTTTTAATAGAATTATTCTTCGCTTTATTTTCACAAGCATTCTCAATAAACAGATAATCTTTAAAATCAACATGTTTAGCACGCCACAGAAAAACCAAGCGCGGCGATCTGGATCGCGATCTCATTTAGCCAAAATTTCATAAAGCTAAAATCGTTACACATCACGCCATTATTAAAAGAATGATTACATTCAATTGATTGAAAATATATTACATACAAATCATCAAGATAGAGTTTTTGTGTGACTTATAAAACTGATGCGGAATTATTTTTATGTACAACTTTATCATCACTTCTAAATGATCAATTAGCCGCCAATTTACATTTTAATATTCAAGGTTACATCCTGTTACAGTGTTTGATCTTGCTTAAAAATTAGTAATGACTAGATTGAAATCAGAAGTACCGCATAATGATTTATTGACATTTTACCCTCTTTAGGGTTTCGACTTTAAACGTATACACAGCAATGCAGCCTTAATCAGTACTTCTGGAACCCCTATTTTTCGGGGAAACTGATAGCTGCTATAAAACATTGGAGTTTCATCATGTTAAATGAAGTCCATCGTTTAGGCAGTACGCTCGTACTCTTAACCAGACCGTCTCTGCAAGCCAGCGCATTATTACAATACCTAAAGTCAACGTTGGATATTTCAGGAAAAGTACAGAATATTCATCGTATTATTGAAGAGACGGTGCCCAACAGCATCATGATCTTCGATATGATGGAGGCGGACAAAAGGCTGATTAGTCACTGGCAGGAGAATTTAGGCAGAAAAAACAACGGGATGAAACTTGTATTACTCAATACCCCGGAGGAGTACCCGTTCAAGGATATAGAAAACTGGCCGCATATCAACGGCGTCTTTTATAACAATGAAACAGAAGCACGTTTAACCGAAGGGTTAAACATGATAATGCATGGCGAATGTTATTTTTCGCATAAGCTCGCCAGCTATTTGATTACACATTCAGGTAACTACCGTTATAACAGTGCGGAAAGCGCGATGCTTACGCAACGTGAACGGGAAATACTGAATAAACTGCGGGTCGGCGCCTCCAATGTGGAAATTGCCCGTTCGCTGTTTATTAGCGAAAACACCGTTAAAACCCATCTGTACAATCTATTCAAGAAGTTAGCTGTTAAAAACCGGACCCAGGCCGTCTCCTGGGCCAACGATAATCTCAGGCGTTAAGTTAACAGGCAAACACCATGAAACGTTCCCTGTGCTGGCTTGCGGCGGCAAACCTGCTGTTGCTTGCGCCCTCCGTGCACGCTTCGCGCGCCGTCGGAGAAGTAGAAATACCGGGTATCGTTGCCGACCATACTGTTTCGTCAGTGGGGCATGATTTTTATCGCGCCTTTACTGATAAATGGGCCAGCACGACGCGGGAAAATTTATCCATAAATGAAAGACCCAGCGCTCGCTGGGGAAGCTGGATAACCATTACAGTAAACCAGGACGTTATGTTTCAGACATTTTTATTCCCAATCAAACGGGATTTTGACAAGACCGTAGACGCAGCACTGCAAATAACTCAGGAAGCAATCAATAAACGTCAAATCGACCAGTCTTTGTTAAAAACGGACGATCTGGCACACGATGAATTTTAATATAGAGGGTGGAGGCAATCATGCGTATCGCCTGTACTGTCGCTTTGCTCGCATTTATTACACCAGCAAGTTGGGCCGGTAATATGGTTTTTCAGTTCGTCAACCCGAACTTTGGTGGAAACCCTAATAACGGCGCATTTTTGCTGAATGAAGCTCAGGCGCAAAATTCATATAAAGCGCCTGGCGGTGATGATTACGGTTATTCGGCCCCCTCGGCGCTGGATAATTTTACCTCAGCCATCCAGTCACAGTTGTTGAGTGGCCTGCTGGGTAACGTCGCGACCGGGAAGCCCGGGCGGCTC
This sequence comes from Scandinavium sp., assembly GCF_032012665.1. Taxonomy (NCBI): domain Bacteria; kingdom Pseudomonadati; phylum Pseudomonadota; class Gammaproteobacteria; order Enterobacterales; family Enterobacteriaceae; genus Scandinavium; species Scandinavium sp. The sequence goes on along the minus strand of NZ_DALZVG010000017.1, from coordinate 7,992 downwards.
GTCACCAACGACTTTATTGTTGATATTCAGAACAGCAATGGCCTGCTCACGTTAAACGTGACGGACAGAAGTACCGGGAAAACCTCGACGATTCAGGTGTCCGGGGTAACGCAGACCGCGAGTGACGAATAGTCACCGACCCGAACAGGAAAATAATCATGAAACGTTTATTTGTACTTCTGGTGGTCATCTTACTCAGTGGCTGTCTCACCGCCCCGCCGAAAGAGGCGGCAAAACCGACGTTATTACCGCGGGCACAGAGCTATCGCGACCTGACTCACCTGCCGGCCCCGCAGGGCAGGCTGTATGTGTCTGTCTACAATATTCAGGATGAAACCGGGCAGTTTAAACCTTATCCGGCAAGTAACTTCTCCACGGCCGTACCTCAAAGTGCGACAGCGATGTTGGTTACCGCGTTAAAAGATTCTAAATGGTTTATTCCGCTGGAACGCCAGGGATTACAAAACCTGCTTAATGAACGCAAAATTATTCGCGCAGCTCAGGAAAACGGAAACGTAGGGGAAAATAACCGTGCGCCGCTTCAGGCATTAAGCTCGGCGAACGTGATTATTGAAGGCTCGATTATTGGCTACGAAAGTAATGTTAAATCCGGTGGGGCTGGCGCACGTTATTTCGGTATTGGTGCCGATACGCAATACCAGCTTGACCAGATTGCCGTTAACCTTCGCGTCATTAACGTCAGCACCGGGGAAGTGCTTTCCTCTGTGAATACCAGTAAGACCATACTGTCTTATGAAGTTCAGGCCGGCGTCTTCCGCTTTATTGATTATCAGCGTTTACTGGAAGGTGAAGTGGGATATACCTCGAATGAACCGGTTATGCTGTGCCTGATGTCAGCGATCGAAACGGGCGTCATTTACCTGATTAACGACGGTATCGAACGCGGATTGTGGAACCTGCAAAGTTCCTCCGACGTCAATAACCCTATTCTCGCGAAATACCGCGATATGGCCTCCCCTCCGGAATCCTGATTCGGATTCAGGCAAAAAAAAGCGTAGCCCTTAAGCTACGCTTTTTTATTACTGCTTCACTGTGGTATCCGGGGCCTGCCGTCTGACGATCCACGCCGCCAGCCACAGTCCGCTGTTCTTCATGGCGTAGCCGAAAAGCAATCCCACCGCGAGCGATGGCACCACCAGCTTCCAGTCACCCTGTCCGGCAAACGTCGCGCAGGCGCCGATAAAAGTGCCAGGCACAAACGAAAGCAGAACCTGTTTCGCCTGTACACACATCAGAAACGCCACCACGCCGGTCATGACGTAGCCAAGAATCTCCAGATGCGGTGCCATCGCGCTACCGTGGATAATCACCAGCGCCCACGCCACGCCGCTCATCACCGTCGCGGAAGCAATAGCCAGGCCTTTCACCCCACCTTGCGGGCACGCGAAGTACGCAGTACAGCCGAGAAAACCGGCCCAGCTGAGCAGGCCAAGAGACACGGCGACCCAGCCCCAGAGACCGGAGAGAATGCCTGTTGTCAGTGCAAGAGAGAGGAGTATGTTCATGCGGCGCATCATAGCAGATGCATCGCATTCAAATGAGATCGGACGCACAATATCTGCAACACAGAAAGTAACGTTACATTTGCAATGCGATGTAAATCACACTTTACTCTTCAGTATCTTCAGAGATCTCATCCCACATCGCGGCGATCGCTTCGCGGGTTAGGGTCGCCATCGTACGCCAGAACGGCGTGGTCGCATGCGCTTCCACTTTCCCCAGGAAGGTACCGACCCACGGCAGCAGGTAATCGGAGAAAAGCGTGTCTACTGCTTCACTCTCGTCTTCTGCGGCGTTGTCTTCCAGCCAGGAGGCTGCCAGCAGCAGAGTGCCAATATGATCCGCCGGCGTATCGCTGAGCGGCATACCGCGGGAAGAAAGGAAACTGCGCACTTCGGCTTCCGTTGCGCCTTCGACCCATGCGCTGCGATAAGGCGAAACGCTGCACTCGTCGCCGACAAACAGGGCGTTGTAATCCGTCGCCAGGGACTGCATGTCGCAGCTCTTTTGCAGACGCTCCAGCAGTTCATCCTGCTCCAGCGGCCAGCTCGCCGCCAGTTTGCCCTCACGAATCAGGGTGAACAGCGGGACCAACAGCGGATCCTGCGGCTGACGATAATATAAAGAGCCCAGCACGCGGCAGAGGATTGAAAACTCGTTCATTCAGTTATTCCATTGAGAAAAATTAAAGTTCGGCCAGCTCGTTAATCGGCGGCATGCCGCGCGACTCGAGGAAATTCAGGAAACGGCGCGGTGTAACGTTGAGAATTCGGTCTTCCGGAAAATCGACGGCATCAAGAATTTTGCGACACTCGGTAAATTCACCCAGCGTAAAGGCCGTGTGGGAATCCGAGCCCAGCGCGACCCAGCCACCGGCATCTCGCACCGTGGCCGCTACGGTCCGGCAGTTATCTTCACTGCCCGGGCGGGAAGATACAAAGGAAGAATTGTTGATTTCCAGCGCCACGTGATGTTTTGCCGCCGCCTGTGCCACGGCCTGGATATCAATCGGGAATTTCGGGTTGCCGGGATGGCTAATCATATGCACGTTACCGCTGGCGATGGCCGCGATCATCGCTTCGGTATGCGTGGCTTTATCCTGTGGCGGGAAAACCGGCTCGTGGAAGCCCGCAATGATGAAATCAAGCGCCGTCAGCATCGGTCCCGTGCAGTCAATTTCGCCCAGGGTGTTTTTAATGTTCGCTTCAATACCCCGTAAAATGCCCACGCCGTCCACCATTCTCGGCCAGATACGCATATTCACGAAGTGCCAGTAGTGCGGCGCATCGGCCATGTCCGGGCCATGATCGGTGATGGCAAACAGCTTGATACCTTTACGTTTGGCTTCGGCAATATAGTCATGAAGGGTGCTGTAAGCGTGGGTGCTGGCGACGGTGTGCATATGCAGGTCAACAGGATACATCACATTCTCCTTTCTCTTATTAAGGCCAGGCATAGCAGGAGTGCCCGGTCTTCTTATTAAGCCCAAGCATAGCAGGAATGCCCGGCCTTTATTAGCGAAAAACCCGGCCAGGCCGGGTTGAACTCAGTATCCACGGGCTCTGTCTACCTGCCCGGTGACGGCCTCACCTCGCTCCAGTCCGCTGATAGTTTTACTGATATAGGCGATGGCTTCCTGCGGACGTGTGACCGCAGCAACGTGCGGGGTCATTGCCACGCGAGGGTGCCGCCACAGCGGACTTTCTACAGGCAGAGGCTCGCGGCTAAACACGTCCAGCATCGCGCCTTTAAGCTTGTTGTTCTCCAGCGCTCGCAGCAGATCGTCTTCATTAACATGCACGCCTCGTGCAAGATTCAACAAATAGCTGCGGTCCTGAAGTTGCTCAAGTAACGCATGATTAATGATACCAACGGTTTCCGCCGTATTTGGCAGCAGATTGATAAGGACCCGCGTTTCACGCAAAAAATCGCCCATTTCGCCAGCGCCGGCAAAGCTTGTGACGTTTGGCCACGCTTTACGGCTGCGACTCCAGACGCGCACCGGGAAGCCCCACGCCAGCAGACTTTCAGCAACTTTGCTGCCAAGTACGCCCGCCCCCATGATACCAATAGTAAACTCTTCACGCGTATATTCAGGGAGCGGCTCCCAGCGAGTTTCGAGCTTTTGCGCCTGATAATCATCAAAGCGACGGAACCAGTGCAGTATCTGGCTGACGGCATATTCCTGCATTTGCAGCCCCATACCGGTATCTTCGAGGCGGAATAACGGAATCGACAGCGGGAGCATCTCCGGATGCGCCTTCAGCTTGCTGAGGATCGAGTCCACGCCCGCGCCAAGCGCAAAGACAGCTTTCAGGTCACGCCCCTGTAGCATTTCCACTGGAGGATGCCAAACCAGCGCGTAATCAGCATGCCGGTTGTCGCCCGGTTTCCATTCACGCACTTTCGCCCCCGGGAGGTTTTTCTCCAGAGCGTTTATCCACCATGCGGTGTCAAAGGTGGGATGGTAAAAGATGATCTCCATTGCAGACTCCTTATTAAAGCGCCTTTCTGACAGCTGCCAGCGCATTTTTTGATTGTTTTATAGTGGGTTGTCAGCATAACAAATTTCAGGAAGCTGTCAGGTGTAAAAGCGGATGCTGAGAAAAAAAGCGGATTGCGGTTATTCCGAAAGCAGGTTGGTGGAAGTTTGGCTAATCGGGAGGATTTTCAAAAAAGTTGATTGACGCAAGTGCCGCTTTTCCTTACATTACCGCCCGTCCCGGCAGCGCCGGGAAGACAATATGGTGAGGTGTCCGAGTGGCTGAAGGAGCACGCCTGGAAAGTGTGTATACGGCAACGTATCGGGGGTTCGAATCCCCCCCTCACCGCCATATTTAATGAGAGTGCCCAGTTAACAGCTGGGCATTTTTATTTGTATTTTCTGCCCGACAAGGGGGGATGAGAACTCCCGACCGGGGTTCGACAACGAGCTTCAGCTCGTTGGACAGACCGGACGCTCGCGGACGGGCTGCCCGAAGGGTGAGCGCAGCGAATCAATCCCCCCCTCACCGCCATATTTGAAGAAGAGCTCGTACGAAAGTACGGGCTTCTTTTCGCCTGTGGCACCGCCTCCGTCGTTATCCCTGCCTCTGCCGCGCGCCCAGATAAGTAAAAATACCTGGAAAGCCAGGTATTCATGCCAATTTCACCCACGCGTTCAATTTCTTAGTATGCCCCATCAAGAACTTCCTGACGCATAAGCAAGCATCGTCTGCTGATTTGTGACAGGACAACAAGGGGATGTAGATGAAAAACAAAATCGCTTTACTGACGCTGGCATCGTTGCTCTGTGCTAACCATGCTATGGCAGCAACCAGTGACGAAGGATATTATGTTTCAGCGAAGTACTTATCCACTGAACAGCACGCCAGCGATCAGGACCTCAGCAGCCGTCCTGGCGTCGGACAGTTTGTTGGCGGTAAAGAAAAAGACCGGCTGAATGGCGCTTCCCTGGCGGCAGGCTACCAGTACGGTAACGGCTGGAGAACCGAAGGCGAGTATACTTTCCGCCAGAAGTCAGAGTTCACCAGCGGTTCGACAACGTTCCCCAGTAGCTATAACCATTTACAGCTTAAAACCGAACGACTGATGTTTAATGTGTACCGGGATTACGACCTCGGCTATGGCATTTCAGTATTTGGAACAGCTGGCGTAGGGGTGGCAAAAGTCAAAGCTGGCGGCTGGCAGGGTGTTTCATCACGTGAATATGCCGACAGCACGCAAAACAATCTTGCATATTCATTAGGCGCTGGCTTCAGCTATTCTCCGCTGGAGCGGCTGAGCATTGACGTCGGCTACCGGTATACCGATATGGGGAAAGTCGAAAGTGGCTACAACACCTTCAGCAATGTGCGTGGCCTGAAAGACGAGCAAATGAAAGCCCGGCTTACCGCCAGCGAATTCACCCTCGGCGCTCGCTACCTCTTCTGATCAGAAAAGTGTGAGCTTTTATCGCCTTTTGCGATGTCCACAGGGGTCAGCTGAACGGCAGGATAGCCGTTCAGCATGGTCAATGAATACCTACTGAGCAAAACGCAGCCTGACCTGAAAAACAAACGGAACTCACCAGTGGTGGGCCAGGTGCGAATCCAGCTTAAATCTGATAATCAATCGCGGCCTCTTCCGGCTCCATCACCTGACGCTTAATCTCATCGACTGACAGCCCTGCGTTGCACAGCTCCAGGAAACGCCAGACGTAGTTGCGTTGCAGCTGACCACGCTTTAGCCCTAACCAGACGGTATTAGCATCAAACAGATGATGCGTATCCAGCCGCGTCAGGCGTCCGGACTCCTGCCCGTCAGCGGACTGTTCAGCCACCAGCCCGACACCAAGCCCAAGCTCAACATAGGTTTTGATCACATCGGAATCCTGGGCGCTCAGCACAATATCCGCCACCAGCCCTTTGCGATTAAAAGCTTCATCAATGCGCGAGCGTCCGGTGATCCCCTGACGATAGGTAATCAACGGCCAGCGCGCGATGGCCTCCAGCGTTAGCGGAACCGTCTGAGAGAGCGGATGCCCCTCGGGCACCAGCAGATTGTGGTGCCAGCGAAACCAGGGGAAAGCCACCAGCGTCGGATCGTTGCTCAGACGCTCGCTGGCGATGCCGATATCCGCCCCGCCGTTATGCAGCAGCGTTTCAATTTCCTGCGGCGTGCCCTGGATTAACTCCACACGAACGTCTTTGAACAGTTCACGAAAGGCCTTGATAACGGGCGGGAGGCTGTAACGCGCCTGCGTGTGCGTGGTAGCAATCGTCAGCACGCCGGATGCGTCATTGGTAAACAGATCGGCGAGACGACGAACATTACTCGCTTCGTTGAGAATGCGCTCTGCAATCACCAGCAGGGCTTTGCCTGGCTCGGTCATCCCCAGCAGGCGTTTGCCGCGGCGAATAAAAATTTCAATCCCGAGCTCTTCCTCCAGCTCACGGATATGGCGGCTGACGCCAGACTGCGAGGTATAAAGCATATTGGCGACCTCGGTCAGGTTGTAGTCCTGCCGCGCCGCCTCACGAATAATTTTCAGTTGCTGGAAATTCACCCTTCCCTCCAGGGACCTTCAGACATACCGCTATTGTTAGAGTCTGGGCCCCTGGCGAACAAATAATAAAAACCAGCATCTTATTCCATTCAGATATATATCAGCTGACCAGCTGCAGTTCGCGATTCTCAAGCGACGGACGGCTGACCAGCGACAGCAGGATCTCTTTCACCGCCTGAGCCTGTGGCGATAATGACCCGCGCGCCGACATATTCAGCGACAGCGGCAGGCTCATTGACGGCGTAGTGATCCGCGCCATCCAGCCATTCGCCGTGGCGCAGAGTGAACGGGCCGCAGACTCCGGTAACACCGTCACGCCCATCCCGCTGGCAATCGCTGCGGTCAACGTGGAGATAGACTCAATTTCACCGATGATTTTTGCCGTCAGGCGGCGCAGGGAAAATGCTTCATCCACGCGCGCACGCACGGCGCTATAGTCACGCGGCAGGAACAGATTCATTCCCGCCACCGCCAGCAGATCTACGCTCTGCCCCGGACAATCACGAGTACCTACCAGCCATAAATCTTCTTTGAGCAGCTGCTGACTGATGATCCCCGCCACCGGAGAGCGCTCATAGAGCACGGCCATATCCAGCTGGCCGTTCAGCAGTTTGTCATTCAGCACGGTGCCGCTATTTTCATGCAAATAGACGGTGACGTCCGGCAATTCATTTCGCACTGCCTGCAGCAACGGCATGGTGATCGAAGAGGCCGCCGTACCTGGCGCAAGGCCAATCGATACCTGCCCGCTCAGCGTCTGACCGATATTGCACACGGCCATCTGCGCCTGTTCACACTGGCGTAAAATGGTACGCGCATGGGTGTAAAGAATTTTTCCGGCTTCCGTCGGCGTCACGCCCCGCTTAGTACGGATAAGGAGCTGCTGATCCATCTCGCCCTCCAGCGTCGCCACCTGCTGGCTCAACGCAGGCTGCGCGATGTGCAACACCTCGGCCGCCTGGGTCAGGCTGCCGATATCGACGATTTTCACAAAGTACTTCAGTCGTCTTAAGTTCATTTTGCCTCCGGTTCGGGATGCCAGTGCCACTGCTGGCGATTCAGTTGTCGGAGAAGTTGCAATATGCTTGCCAGTTTTTGACCAACCGGACAAAACGGCCACGCAGGCCGCAAAATAAGAGATGCTAATAATATCGGCGCTTTTAGTAACCGATAAGCGGATAGCGCTATGCCCCATCAGGGAGAGCGCTGCACCAGCAAGGTGCGGGCTGTGCTTATTTTCAGCAAACAACATCACTTTGCTGAAATTGTCAGCAGTTGAACGCATCCGGTGAAGAGAGGCTTTGACATGGCAGGCGAGCATCGCTACTATTCGCCCCGTTCAAACGATTCCTCTGTAGTTCAGTCGGTAGAACGGCGGACTGTTAATCCGTATGTCACTGGTTCGAGTCCAGTCAGAGGAGCCA
>NZ_DALZVG010000016.1:0-101900 GCF_032012665.1 Scandinavium sp. | reverse complement strand
TTTTGTTGTTTTCAATCAGGTACAGCAGCACGCCGGAGAGGAACGTAATGTCCGTGCCGGAGCGAATAGGCGCATAGATATCGGCCACCGACGCCGTACGCGTAAAGCGCGGGTCGACGACGATAAGCGTCGCATCGTTATTGTTTTTGGCTTCCATCGCCCAGCGGAAACCGACGGGATGGGCCTCAGCGGCATTGCCGCCCATTACCATCACTACGTTGGCATTTTTGATATCCACCCAGTGGTTGGTCATCGCACCGCGACCAAATGTTGGAGCAAGACTTGCTACCGTTGGTCCGTGTCAGACGCGCGCCTGGTTGTCTACCGCCAGCATCCCGAGGGAGCGGACAAATTTTTGTGTCAGAGTGCCGGTTTCATTGCTGGCCGCCGAGGCGCACAGCATCCCGGTAGAAAGCCAGCGGTTGACGGTGGTGCCTTCGGCATTTTTCTCAATAAAGTTGGCATCACGGTCGGCTTTCATCAGCTTCGCAATGCGCTCAAAGGCTTCATGCCATGAGATACGCTGCCATTTGTCGGAGCCTGGCGCGCGGTATTCCGGGTAACGCAGACGGTTTTCGCTGTGAATGTAGTCCAGCAATCCCGCGCCTTTCGGACAGAGCGCCCCACGGCTGACCGGATGATCCGGATCCCCTTCGATGTGGTAAATCGACTCGCGCACGTTCTTCGCGCCGTCCCCCTGGCTGTACATCAACAGCCCACATCCCACGGAGCAGTATGTGCAGGTATTACGAACCTCTTTGGCACGCAGCAGCTTAAAGTTGCGTGCCTGGGCCAGTGCTAATTTGGGGGCAAACCCCAGCACCGCCGCCGTCGTTCCTGCCATCCCGCCCGCGCAGATTTTAAAAAACTTTCTGCGACTGACGTCCATGATTCCCTCATTATTAATCAGGATAAAACGGGCCGGAATTTAGCACCCACAGCAGGTCACCTTTTGAGTCAAATCAAACTCTTCGGTGTGCCGCCACCTAATAGTCATTGCCGGTAGTTTTTCGTAACCCTTAGGGGTTATTGTTACAAAGTGATATAACCGTAAGCTTCGCTTTTCAGCTTTTGATAAAGAATTTGATGACTAAAAACAGAGCAACGTCCATTGGCCTGTTGGCTATTCTTCTGTGGAGCACGATGGTGGGGTTGATCCGCGGCGTGAGTGAAGGGCTCGGCCCGGTGGGCGGCGCGGCAGCAATTTACACCCTGAGCGGAATTCTGCTGCTGTTCACTGTTGGCTTTCCCAAAATTAAAACGTTCTCTCCACGCTACCTGCTTGCCGGATGCCTGCTGTTTGTCAGCTATGAAATTTGCCTTGCGCTCTCACTCGGGCTTGCCGCCACGCGTCAGCAGGCGATAGAAGTGGGCATGGTCAATTATTTATGGCCAAGTCTGACGATTCTGTGCGCCATTTTGTTTAACGGTCAGAAAGCCCGCTGGTGGGTGATCCCCGGGTTGCTCATTTCTCTGCTTGGGGTCAGTTGGGTATTAGGCGGCGATCAAGGACTGAACCTGGGAGAAATTAAGCAAAATATTGCCTCAAGCCCGCTCAGCTATATTCTGGCGTTTTGCGGCGCATTTATCTGGGCGGCCTATTGCACCGTGACGGCGAAATATGCCAAAGGGAAAAACGGGATTACGTTGTTCGTTTTACTCACCGGCCTGAGCCTGTGGCTCCACTATTTTTCCAGCCCCCAGCCCACCATGATTTTCAGCTGGCCGGTGATAATTAAACTTATTTTCTGCGCCCTGTCGCTCGGTTTCGCTTACGCAGCATGGAATATCGGCATTCTGCACGGCAGCGTCAGCCTGCTGGCCGTAGGCTCGTACTTCACGCCAGTGCTCTCTTCCGCGCTGGCTTCCTTCCTGCTGAGCGCCCCGCTGTCCTGGGCCTTCTGGCAGGGAGCCTGCATGGTGTGTGTCGGCTCCCTTCTGTGCTGGTACGCGACGAGAAACTAGTTACGCCGTCCGATGGGCTTTCGCCAGACCAAACCAGATACCAATCGTCAGAATCAGCATCATGCCGCCCGCGCTGAACAGCGCTACGCTGTGTGAGGTAATGAAAGCGGATTTAGCGGCATGCACCACCGAATCCGCAAGCGTCGGGGTCAAAGTTTGTGCCAGCTGCATTGCCTCACCGATGGACGAGCCCGCCTGGCTGGCCGCCTCCGTCGTCAATCCTTCCGGCAGAAGAATGGATGACGTGTAGCTGCGGGTCAGAATTAAACCAAACAGCGCAATGCCGAGGCCCGCGCCAAGCTCATAGGCCATGGTTTCAATTGCCCCGGCAGCGGCGGCTTTTTCCTTCGGCGCGGCAGCCATAATCGCTGCCGTTGAAGCCAGTAAGGCGCTGGCTGCACTGAAGCCTAACAGCGTCATCAGACCCCACGCCTGCCACTGCTGGGTGGTGAAATCGGTCATCGATAATCCGAGGAAGCTGAAGGCGCTGAGCGCCATTCCGCCCGTGGCGACCTGGCGCAATCCCAGACGAGAAACCAGCATCCCGGCAATCGGACCGCTGAATCCGCTCGCCAGCATCAGCGGCAGCATGAACAGCCCGGCTTCAAACGGTGTCTTACCGTGTACAAACTGCAGCTCCTGCGCCATCAGCAGCTCAAAGCCAACAAGCGTGATCATCGCGGTGACGGCCATCATCACGCCACTGAGAATAATGCGGTGCGTGAACAGACGCATGTCGATCATTGGCGTGCGGGCATTGAGCTGAATGCGCACAAAAGCGGTCAGCAGCGCCGCGCCGAACAGTAACCCAAGGCCGATAATCCACACTGCCATCACGCCCTTCATCGCCGTTTTGGCACTCCACACCAGCAGCAGAATCGCCACAATCAGCATCAGCGCATGGCTGAAGTTCAGCGGCTGTTCGCGACGACCTGGCTGTGGCGGCACTACGCGGGCGCTGAGTGCCAGCACCAGCAGCACAATAGGCACGTTAATGAGGAACACCGCGCCCCACCAGAAGTGCTCGAGCACGACCCCGCCGATAAGCGGACCAAACGCCGCACCGCCGGAACCGACCGCCGCCCACAGGCCGAGCGCCATATTGCGGTGCTTCGCTTCGCTGAACGTATTACGAATACCCGCAAGCGTTGCCGGAACGATCATCGCCGCACCGATCGCCAGCATGGCGCGGGCGGCAATCAGCCATTCCGCCGTCGGTGCAAAGGCTGCACACAAAGATGCCACGCCAAACAGACCGCTACCGGTCAGCAACAGGCGTTTAAAACCGATCCGATCGCCAAGCGCGCCCATCGGCAGCACCATCCCCGCCATCACCAGCGAGTAAATATCAATGATCCACAGCAGCTCGTTGCCGCTCGCACCGAGCGACACGCTCAGCGTTGGCGCAGCGACGTGCAATACCGTGGCATCAATGGCGACCGGAATATACACCAGCACGATAGCCACTAACGTTAACCATTGACGAAACATAACTTTTCCCTCTTCAGAACAATCCTGGACACCCGTCCAGATTGCGATCCTGCCTGAGAGTTGAACGCTCGTCCAGCTTTTTGTTATCATCGGTGCACTGCCACCAGGGACTGCAACTATGACCTATCTGAACCGGGAAGATCGTCGCGAAACCATCATGCGGGCCGCCATTGACGTGGCGCTGGAAGAAGGGTTCAGCGCCATGACCGTGCGTAATATCGCCAGCCGCGCGGGTATTGCCGCAGGCCAGGTTCACCACCACTTCACCTCATCAGGCGAGCTGAAATCCCAGGCGTTTGTCCGCGTGATCCGCGAAATGATGGCCCTGCCGCTGGTGCCGGAAAATGCCAGCTGGCGCGAACGCCTGTTTTCTGTGCTCGGCAGCGAAGACCGACGCCTTGAGCCCTACATTCGTCTGTGGCGTCAGGCTCAGCTGCTCGCCGACAGCGATCCGGAGATTAAAAGCGCTTATCTGTTGACCATGTCGATGTGGCACGGGGAAGTCGTCAGGCTGATCGTGGCCGGGCAGCAGGCCGGAGAGTTTACGTTCAGCGGCAGCGCCGAAGATATTGCTTGGCGGCTGATTTCGCTGGTCTGCGGGCTGGACGGCATCTACGTTCTCGGCATGGCGGAAGTCGACGACGCGGCCTTCAGCCGTCATCTGCATCACGCCATTGCCCTGGAACTCCATTAACATTTACAATTAGTAACACTTAAGCGCGGCGATATCCGGAGCCTGTTCGCGGGGCTGCGCTTTTTTATCTATTCTTCTTTCACATAACCCTAAAAAAGTCCTTATCTTTTAGCGGAACGTTTTGTTCCGTCGGTCTTCTGTTGCTTATTTTCACCACGTACTGTACTGGCGCGAACGAGGGCAATATGTCACAACAAGATGAGAAGAATAATCATTACCTTTTAAATAACTGGAAGCCGGAGAATCCGCAGTTCTGGGAAAATAAAGGCAAGGGCATTGCGAGGCGAAATCTGTGGATTTCCGTGGCCTGCCTGCTGCTGGCCTTCTGCGTCTGGATGTTGTTTAGCGCCGTGACGGTCAATCTGAATAAAGTCGGATTTAATTTCACCACCGACCAGCTGTTTTTATTAACCGCCCTGCCTTCTCTTTCCGGCGCAATATTACGCGTGCCCTACTCCTTTATGGTGCCTATATTTGGCGGCCGCTACTGGACGGTATTAAGCACCGTCATTCTGATTATTCCCTGCGTCTGGCTCGGCATTGTCATTCAAAACACCGCTACCCCGTACTGGGTATTTATTATCATCGCACTGCTGTGCGGATTTGCCGGGGCCAATTTCGCCTCAAGCATGGGGAATATCAGTTTCTTCTTCCCGAAAGCCAGACAAGGTAGCGCGCTCGGCGTTAACGGCGGACTTGGTAATCTCGGCGTCAGCGTAATGCAGCTGGTCGCGCCGCTGGTGATTTTCATACCGATGTACACCTTTCTCGGCGTACAGGGCGTGGCTCAGGCCGATGGCTCAACGATGTGGTTGACCAACGCCGCGTGGATTTGGGCTCCGCTGCTGCTGATTGCAACCATCGCCGCCTGGTTTGGTATGAACGATATCGCCAGCTCCAAAGCCTCGGTTGCGGAGCAGCTTCCGGTGCTCGGACGGCTGCATACCTGGATCCTGGCTCTGCTGTATCTGGCAACGTTTGGCTCGTTTATCGGCTTTTCAGCAGGCTTTGCGATGCTGGCGAAAACCCAGTTCCCGGATGTGAACATCCTCAAACTGGCATTTTTCGGGCCGTTCCTCGGCGCGCTGGCGCGTTCTGTCGGCGGGTTTATTTCCGACAAATTTGGCGGTGTGCGCGTGACGCTGATTAACTTCATCTTCATGGCAATTTTCAGCGCCCTGATCTTCTTCACCCTCCCCGGCGGCAGTTCGCCCGGTAACTTCACCACCTTCTACCTGGTCTTTATGGGTCTGTTCCTGACGGCGGGCCTGGGAAGCGGCTCGACCTTCCAGATGATTGCGGTGATTTTCCGCCGCATCACCGTCGATCGGGTCAAAGCCCAGGGCGGGAGCGAGGAGCAGGCCCAGCAGGAAGCGGTGACCGATACCGCCGCCGCACTCGGCTTCATTTCAGCCATCGGCGCCGTTGGGGGGTTCTTCATTCCGAAAGCCTTCGGCACCTCGCTTGCCATGACAGGCTCGCCTGTCGGGGCGATGAAAATCTTCCTCGTGTTCTACATCGTTTGCGTGGCGGTGACCTGGCTGGTCTACGGCCGCCGTAAAGCGGCGAAATCCTGATTTTCTGCCCGATAGCGCAAGCTTACCGGGCCTACAAGACCGCACAAATTACCTGTAGGCCGGGCAAACAACGTGCCGCCCGGCATCTGCAATATGGAGCAATGTCATGAGTAAATTACTGGACAGATTTCGCTACTTTAAGCAAAAAGGCGACAGCTTCGCTAACGGCCACGGTCAGGTCTACAACACCAACCGCGACTGGGAAGACAGCTACCGTCAGCGCTGGCAGTTCGACAAAATCGTACGCTCCACCCATGGCGTAAACTGCACCGGATCGTGCAGCTGGAAAATTTACGTCAAAAACGGCCTGGTAACCTGGGAAACTCAGCAGACCGACTATCCGCGCACTCGCCCCGACCTGCCGAACCATGAGCCTCGCGGCTGTCCGCGTGGGGCGAGCTACTCGTGGTATCTCTACAGCGCCAACCGTCTGAAGTATCCGCTGATCCGCAAGAGCCTGATATCGCTGTGGCGTGAAGCGCTGGAGCAGCACACCGATCCGGTCAGCGCCTGGAACGCCATCATGCACGACCCGGCAAAATGCCAGAAGTACAAACAGGCGCGCGGACACGGCGGCTTTGTACGTTCAAACTGGAAAGAGCTGAACCAGCTTATCGCCGCGGCGAACGTCTGGACCATTAAACACTACGGTCCAGATCGTGTGGCTGGTTTTTCACCGATTCCGGCAATGTCGATGGTCTCTTACGCTGCAGGCACCCGCTATCTTTCGCTGCTCGGCGGCACCTGCCTCAGCTTCTACGACTGGTACTGTGATTTACCGCCCGCTTCGCCGATGACCTGGGGTGAGCAAACCGACGTGCCGGAATCTGCCGACTGGTATAACTCGTCTTACATCATCGCCTGGGGGTCGAACGTGCCGCAAACGCGCACCCCGGATGCGCATTTCTTCACCGAAGTCCGCTACAAAGGCACGAAAACCATTGCCATTACGCCGGATTTCTCGGAGGTGGCGAAACTCAGCGATCAGTGGCTGGCGCCGAAGCAAGGCACCGACAGCGCACTGGCAATGGCAATGGGCCACGTCATGCTGCGCGAGTTCCATCTCGATAATCCAAGTGACTACTTCATCAACTATTGCCGCCGCTATACCGACATGCCGATGCTGGTTCAGCTTGAAGCGCGGGAAGACGGCAGCTATGTGCCGGGCCGCATGCTGCGCGCGTCCGATCTCGTCGACAGCCTCGGCGAAAGCAATAACCCACAGTGGAAAACCGTGGCTATCAACACCGCAGGCGATCTGGTGGTGCCGAACGGCGCAATTGGTTTCCGCTGGGGCGAGCAAGGGAAATGGAACCTCGAGTCACTGGCGGCAGGCACCGAAACTGAGCTGCAGCTGAGCCTGCTCGGAAATCACGATAGCGTCGTCGGCGTCGCTTTCCCCTACTTTGGCGGCAATGAAAACCCGCATTTTCGCAGCGTGAAACAGGAGCCGATTCTGGTGCGTCAGCTGCCGGTGAAACAGCTGACCTTTGCCGACGGCACCTCGGGCCCGGTGGTCAGCGTCTACGACCTGATCCTCGCCAACTATGGCCTGGATCGCGGCTTAGATGATCCGCTGGCGGCCAAAGATTATGGCGAAATTAAGGCCTACACGCCCGCCTGGGCCGAACAAATCACCGGCGTACCGCAGTATCACATTGCCCAGATTGCCCGCGAGTTCGCCGATACGGCACACAAAACGCATGGACGCTCGATGATTATTCTCGGCGCCGGGGTGAACCACTGGTATCACATGGACATGAACTACCGTGGGATGATCAACATGCTGATCTTCTGCGGCTGCGTCGGCCAGAGCGGCGGCGGCTGGGCGCACTACGTTGGTCAGGAAAAATTACGCCCACAAACCGGCTGGCTGCCGCTGGCCTTCGCGCTGGACTGGAACCGCCCGCCGCGCCAGATGAACAGTACCTCGTACTTCTACAACCACTCCAGCCAGTGGCGTTACGAAAAACTCACTGCCCAGGAGCTGCTCTCACCGCTGGCGGACGCCAGCAAATTCACCGGCCATCTGATCGACTTCAACGTCCGTGCCGAACGCATGGGCTGGCTGCCGTCTGCACCGCAGCTCAACCTGAATCCGCTGTCGATTAAGGAGATGGCGGAAGCAGCAGGCGTCACGCCTGCCGAGTACACCGCTCAGGCGCTGAAGTCCGGCGATATCCGTATGGCTTGCGAACAGCCGGACAACGGCAAAAACCATCCGCGTAATCTGTTCGTCTGGCGATCGAACCTGCTGGGATCGTCGGGTAAAGGCCATGAATATCTGCTGAAGTATCTGCTCGGTACCGAAAGCGGTATTCAGGGGGACGCACTCGGCGAAAGCGACGACGTGAAGCCAGAAGAAGTTGAATGGCAGGCGGCAGCCATTGAAGGCAAACTGGATCTGCTGGTGACGCTCGATTTCCGCATGTCCAGCACCTGCCTCTTTTCCGATATCGTTCTGCCAACAGCGACCTGGTACGAAAAAGACGACATGAATACTTCGGATATGCATCCGTTTATTCACCCGCTTTCTGCCGCCGTCGACCCGGCCTGGGAGGCCAAAAGCGACTGGGAGATCTACAAAGGCATCGCGCAGGCCTTCTCGGAAGTGTGCGTCGGGCACCTCGGCACCGAAACCGACGTGGTGCTGCAACCGCTGATGCACGATTCCCCGGCGGAACTTTCGCAGCCGTTTGAAGTGGCCGACTGGCGCAAAGGCGAATGCGACTACGTGCCGGGCAAAACCGGGCCGTCAATTGCCGTCGTGGAGCGCGATTACCCGGCAACCTACGAACGTTTCACTTCGCTCGGTCCGTTGATGGACAAGCTCGGCAACGGCGGCAAAGGCATTTCGTGGAAGACGGAGAGCGAGATCGATTTCCTCGGCAAGCTCAATTACGTCAAGCTCGATGGGCCGGCGAAAGGCCGCCCGCGTATTGAAACGGCCATTGACGCCTCTGAAGTTATCCTCGCCCTCGCCCCGGAAACCAACGGCCAGGTGGCGGTGAAAGCCTGGGAGGCGCTCGGCAAAATCACCGGCCGCGAGCATACGCACCTGGCGCTGAACAAGGAAGACGAGAAAATCCGCTTCCGCGATATCGTTGCCCAGCCGCGTAAAATCATCTCCAGCCCCACCTGGTCCGGGCTTGAGAGCGAACATGTTTCCTACAACGCAGGTTACACCAACGTTCACGAGCTGATCCCCTGGCGCACCCTTTCCGGCCGCCAGCAGCTTTATCAGGACCACCTGTGGATGCGCGCGTTTGGCGAAAGCCTGGTGGCCTATCGCCCACCGATCGACACCCGTAGCGTGAGCCAGATGAAGGAGATCCCGCCGAACGGTTTCCCGGAGAAGGCGCTGAACTTCCTGACGCCGCATCAAAAGTGGGGTATTCACTCCACCTACAGCGAAAACCTGCTGATGCTGACGCTCTCGCGAGGCGGGCCGATCGTCTGGCTCAGCGAGACGGATGCCAAAGAGCTTGGCATTACCGACAACGACTGGATCGAAGCCTTCAACGCCAACGGCGCGCTCACTGCCCGCGCGGTGGTCAGCCAGCGTATTCCACCGGGCATGACCATGATGTACCACGCCCAGGAACGCATCATGAATATTCCGGGTTCCGAAGTGACCGGGCGGCGCGGCGGTATTCACAACTCCGTCACCCGCATCTGCCCGAAACCGACGCACATGATTGGCGGCTACGCCCAGCTGGCATGGAGCTTTAACTACTACGGCACCGTCGGCTCCAACCGCGACGAATTCATCATGATCCGCAAAATGAAAAACGTGAACTGGCTGGATGACGAAGGCAACGATCAGGTCCAGGAGGCAAAAAAATGAAAATTCGCTCTCAGGTTGGCATGGTACTCAATCTCGACAAATGCATCGGCTGTCACACCTGCTCGGTGACCTGTAAAAACGTCTGGACCGGGCGCGAAGGCATGGAGTACGCGTGGTTCAATAACGTGGAAACCAAACCCGGTATTGGCTACCCAAAAAATTGGGAAGATCAGGGGCAATGGGAAGGCGGCTGGATCAGAGGTATCAGCGGCAAGCTCACCCCGCGCCTCGGCGGGCGCATCGGCCTGATGGCGAAGATCTTCGCCAACCCGGTTCTGCCTTCCATCGACGACTACTACGAACCCTTCACCTACGACTATCAGGATTTGCAGCGCGCGCCGGAAGGCAAACATCTGCCCACCGCCCGCCCGCGTTCGCTTATCAGCGGAGAGCGAATGAACAAAATCGAATGGGGTCCGAACTGGGAGGAGCTGCTCGGCGGCGAATTTGAAAAACGCGCCCGGGACCAGAACTTCGAAAACATTCAGAAGGAGATGTACGGCCAGTTCGAAAACACCTTCATGATGTACCTGCCGCGCCTGTGTGAGCACTGCCTGAACCCAAGCTGCGTCGCCACCTGCCCGAGCGGCGCGATTTACAAGCGTGAAGAAGATGGCATCGTGCTTATCGATCAGGACAAATGCCGCGGCTGGCGCATGTGCATCAGCGGCTGCCCGTACAAAAAAATCTACTTCAACTGGAAGAGCGGGAAATCCGAGAAATGCATTTTCTGCTATCCCCGTATTGAGTCCGGCCAGCCGACCGTCTGCTCGGAAACCTGCGTGGGGCGTATCCGCTATCTCGGCGTGCTGCTGTATGACGCTGACCGGATCGAAGAAGCCGCCAGCACCGAGCACGTGACCGATCTGTATGAGCGCCAGTGCGACGTGTTCCTCAACCCACACGACCCGAACGTGATTGAAGAAGCGCTCAAACAGGGTATCCCGCAGAACGTGATCGAAGCCGCGCAGCAGTCGCCGGTGTACAAGATGGCGATGGACTGGAAGCTCGCGCTGCCGCTGCACCCGGAATACCGCACGCTGCCGATGGTCTGGTACGTGCCGCCGCTGTCGCCAATTCAGTCCTACGCTGATGCAGGCGGCCTGCCGATGTCCGACGGCGTCCTGCCTTCTGTCGAAAGCCTGCGCATTCCCGTGCAGTATCTGGCGAATATGCTGGCGGCGGGCGATACCGCGCCGGTACTGCGCGCCCTGAAGCGCATGATGGCAATGCGCCACTACAAACGCTCGCAAACCGTCGAAGGCGTCACCGACACCCGAGCCATTGAAGAAGTGGGTCTGACCGTTGAGCAGGTGGAGGATATGTACCGCTATCTCGCCATCGCCAACTATGAAGACCGCTTTGTGATCCCGACCAGCCACCGCGAAATGGCCGCCGATGCCTTCCCGGAGAAAAACGGCTGCGGCTTCACCTTCGGCGACGGCTGTCACGGCTCTGATACCAAATTCAACCTGTTTAACAGCAAACGCATCGACGCCATTGATGTCTCCGGCGTGCGCCACCACGGGGAGGGAGAATAATGCCGATCCTCAAACTCATCGCTCTGATGCTGGAATACCCGGACGCGGCGCTGTGGGAAAGCCGCGACGAAGCTCAGGCGCTGGTCGCTCAGGAGATGCCCGCGCTCGCGCCCTGGGTGAACAGCTATCTGAGCGCTCCGCTGCTCGACAGGCAGGAAGCCTGGTGCGATCTGTTTGAACGCGGCAGTTCTATGTCGCTGCTGCTGTTTGAACATGTACACGGTGAATCCCGCGATCGCGGTCAGGCAATGGTGGATTTAATGGCGCAGTACGAACAGGCGGGCTTGCAGCTCGACTGCCGCGAACTGCCCGATCATCTGCCGCTGTACCTGGAATTTCTCAGCACGCAAACTCCGGAAGAAGCCAGAGAAGGACTGCAAAACGTCGCACCGATTCTGGCGCTGCTTGGCGGCAGGCTTAAGGAGAGGCAGTCGGCGTACTATCAGCTGTTCGACGCCCTGCTCAGAATCGCCAACAGCCCGCTGAGAAGTGACAGCGTCACGCCACAGGTCAAAACCGAAGTGCGCGACGACACCCGCCAGGCGCTGGATGCGGTGTGGGAGGAGGAACAGGTGAAGTTTATTGAGGATAACGCCACAGCCTGCGACAGTTCCCCGCTGCAAAGCTATCAGAAACGTTTTAGTCAGGACGTCGCGCCGCAGTACGTGGACGTCCGCGCCGGAGGCCCGAAATGAGCCAGTATCTGAACGTCTTCTTCTACGATATTTATCCGTATATCTGCGGTTCGGTGTTCATCATAGGCAGCTGGCTGCGCTATGACTACGGCCAGTACACCTGGCGGGCAGGTTCCAGCCAGATGCTCAACAAACGTGGGATGGTGATTTGGTCAAACCTGTTCCATATCGGCATCCTTGGGGTCTTCTTCGGCCATGCCTTCGGGATGCTGACGCCACACTGGATGTACGAATCCTTCCTGCCAGTTTCAGTGAAGCAGCAAATGGCGATGATTCTCGGCGGCGTGTGCGGCGTGATGACGCTGGTTGGCGGCGCAGGATTGCTTATCCGTCGTCTGTTTAACCCGCGCGTTCGCGCGACATCGACGACCGCAGATATCCTGATCCTGTCGATTCTGCTGATTCAGTGCATACTCGGCCTGTCGACCATTCCGTTCTCCGCCCAGCACCCGGACGGCAGCGAAATGATGAAACTGGTTGGTTGGGCGCAGGCGGTGGTGACATTCCACGGCGGTGCATCGACCCATCTTGACGGCGTCGCCTTTATCTTCCGCGTCCACCTGGCGCTCGGCATGACCATCTTCCTGCTGTTTCCCTTCACCCGCCTGGTCCACGTCTGGAGCGCGCCGGTGGAGTATTTCACCCGCAGGTATCAGGTAGTGAGATCGCGGCGCTGATTGCCCCTCTCCCTAACCCTCTCCCCAAAGGGGCGAGGGAACCAGACCATGCGATGTTCTCCCTCTCCTCTTTGAGGAGAGGGCCGGGGTGAGGAGAAAATTACTTCCCCGCCTCCGGATGCGTATCAAACGCCGCCATCACCGCCGCTAAATCCGCCAGCGAAAAGCCGTTTTTCGGATCGTCAACGCCCTGCCCGAACTTATCCTGCAACAACAAATACAGGCTCTCCACATCAGGTAAATTAAGTTGTTCAACGGTGTGACCGTTTTCCTGATGGGTAAAGTGGAAATTGGTCAGCGTCAGCTTGCCGCCGTCAGGTAGATGACGACACATCAGCAGATGATGGCGGAAGTGCGATTGCGGCCAGTGCGCCGACCAGAAGTTGCCGGCGACGTAATCGGAAAAGTATTGCTGCACCAAATCGAAGATGTACATCGACTGCCAGCGGTCGTGATGGCGGAACTGCAGCGTCCAGTCGTTGCCCTCATTCAGCAGACGATACACGCCGTGCGGCGTGGTTTGTTCTTTGTCGGCCTGTAAACGAATCGGTGCCGTCAGCGTCTGTCCACCGAAGCCCACGTCCGCAATCCAGCGCTCTCCGGCCAGTTCAACAACCAGCAGACGGTGCGTACGCGGGGGAAGCTGTGGCGGGTTAGCCAGAATCACTCGTCCCAGCACGCTGCGCACGTTAAAGCCAATTTCCCGTAGTACCCGCTCAAACAGACCGTTTTGCTCAAAGCAGTAGCCGCCACGCCGGGCCCCGATGAGCTTATCTTCCAGCGACTGATCGTCGAGCTGAATTTCACGCGGCAGAAGGACATCCAGATTTTCAAACGGGATGGTGCAGTTATGCCGCAGATGCAGCGCACGAAGCGTTTCAATATCGACCGCAACAGCATCGGACCAGTTAAGACGATTAAAATAAGCGGTTAAAAATGGGCTCATACGGCCTCCGTGCTTGAGATATAGTGTTTTTATAACGTATTTTTTTCACCCCATACGCGTTTTTGTGCGGTGACTTTTTCCGTTTGTGCGCGATACCTGTTTTCCGCATCCGGAACGCGCTTAAATGCAGCAAATAACCAGGAGAATTAGCTATGAGCCGTTTTCGCCCCGTAGAACTGAGGCATGCCAGCCGTCTGCTCAATCACGGCCCGACCGTACTGATCACCAGCTATGACGAGAGCATTGACCGTCGCAATATCATGGCGGCGGCCTGGTCGATGCCGGTGGAGTTTGAACCGCCGCGTATTGCGATTGTGGTGGATAAAAGCGCCTGGTCGCGCGAGCTTATCGAGCGCAGCGGGACGTTCGGTATCGTCATTCCGGGCGTGGATGCCGCGAACTGGACCTATGCCGTGGGTAGCGTCAGCGGACGCGATGAGGACAAGTTCAACTGCTACGGTATTCCGGTGGTACGCGGACCCGAACTCGGCCTGCCCGTGGTGGAGGAAAAATGTCTGGCGTGGATGGAGTGTAAGCTGCTGCCCGCGACCGCCGCGCAGGAAAAATACGACACCCTGTTTGGCGAAGTGGTTGCCGCCGCGGCCGATGAGCAGGCTTTTGTCGCCGGACGCTGGCAGTTCAACGGCGATCGCCGCAACACTCTGCATCATCTCGGCGCGGGCACCTTTGTGACCAGTGGACGGATGATCAAAGCAGCGGAATAAAAAAACCGCAGGTCATAAACCTGCGGCTTTCAGATTAAGCGTTACGCCAGCCTCCTGGTGCCGCTTGCCTGTTCCTCAGCTTATGTGCGGCAAGCGTTGCCACATCGGATAGGTGAAAAACAGCAGATGACACAGGTTCAGCCCGACATGGAACAGCACCGCGACCCATAATCTTCCGCTCAGCACCCAGGCTAATCCGTAAATCAGCCCCGCCAGCGTCGCGAAGATGACCAACAACATCCCACCAGCGTAATGCATTCCGCCAAACAGTAGCGAAGCGATAAGTAATGCCAGCACGGGATGCATTACCGAGGACAAACGCTGCTGAAGGTATCCCCGGAAAAGCGACTCTTCCGCGAGCGACACGAAGAATATATTCGCCAGCACAAACTGGAACAGCCACTGGGGCTGGTGTAGCTCGACCTTCAGACCGCCCAGCGCCACCGCGACCATCAGCAATACCGGCACGGCAACGACTAACGCCAGCCAGTGCCAGGGTTTGGTCCGTGGCCGGGTATCGGTGGTGAAAAGCGACTTCAGACAGATGAGCAATACAAACGGCACCAGCGCTTTATCGAAGTTGTAATACATCGAGAAGGGAGCGCTTTCCGGGCCCGCCCTGACGCCTTCCAGCACGCGGAGATTATGGAAACCGGGAATCAAATGCAGCATCAGCCCAACTGACGCCAGCACGAGCAGGATCTCAAGTAGCGTACGCGGCACCTTGCCGCTGAATTTGCAATATGCCCCGGCGATGATGGCTAACCCAGCCATAAACGTGAGGGCCCGCCAGTCAAGGACCTGGGTATATGCCCCAACCGCGGCGGTCACCATTAGCAGAATTACAGATATTTTTTTATTGAATTGAAGGACAAGAAGAGAGAGTGCCAGTAAATACCACATGTCGTTCCCTGAGATGATATAAAAAACCGGTAAACCGAGGTTTCATGAAGATAAATTTGCCCGGCGGCACGTTGTTAGCCGGACCTGTAAAACGCTGAGTGTCGGCCGGGTAAGGCTTTGCCGCCACCCGGCACAACAGTTACATACTATAACCTGGCTTCTTGATAAGCGTCTCCATCTGCGGCGCAATTTCCGTATCCCAGACCTGCGTCTTCCAGGCATCCTGCTGGACCTGATTCAGCGCAACGCTGATCGCGCCGTCCTTACTGCCCAGATGGCGGGTAATGGCGGCGGCGATGTCGGCCGCCAGGGCGGTTTTTTGCTCGTCGTTCAGGTCACGGGGAAAGCATTTGATATCTACGTGCGGCATGGCGATCTCCTGTTATGTGTCGCTTAAAACTATCACCTTCTCAGCCACTTAATTAGCGTTTTGTGCAGTTAAAATACCGTTGTCGCCCAATACCTTTTGCAGCGCCGGAAGCTGTGCTACCAGATCGGCAATTGCGCTTAGCCGTGGCGTATGTTCAGCAAACCATACCGCACGCGGTCCCCAGGTGCGCATCACAACAACATAGGCATCGATTAACGTGACATTGTCACCTAACGCATACGGCCCCACCAGCTGCCGATCCAGCCATTGATAAAGCGTTTTACGAAACGCAATACAGCTGTTTTGCAGCTGTTCTGGCGCATCCGGGGCAAAGCGCTGTGGGTAATCGGCATAGGTAAACGTGGGATAGACGTTGGCAACAATCCAGATCAGCAGCCGCTGAAAGAGCGCCCGCAGCGGTGAGCCGGACGGCGGAGCAAGATCGGGCCTCTCATCCAGGATCATCAGAGCAATGGCTGCGGATTCGGTCATGATAGTGCCATCATCCAGGCGAAGCGTAGGTACCTGGCACAGCGGGTTTATCTGCTCCAGCACGTCATGCTGCGGCCCCGGGGAATCAAAGCCGTCAACATCGACAAAATGATATGGCATCTCAGCCATCGTCAGCATCACTTCGCTGATAGCCGAGCCCCAGCCCGGCACGCCATAAAGCGTTAACATACGCAGTTCCTCCTTCAGGGCAGAAACAAGAGTATGGCCCCGAATCCTTAATAGGTGATCCCGGGTGGGTTCACTTCGGACTGCCCGACGCCCTCACCGTCTTCACCCCAACGGGCCAGAATGCGCTGCACCTCTCCGCGCGCTATACCGCCATTCAGCGCAGTTTGCAGGGCATACACCAGCCCGTTGCCTTTTTTGGTTGTCGTGGCCACAAAGGCTTTTTTCGGGCCAAGGCCGACAACTTTTGTTTTGCCCGTCAACGCCGCTTTATAGGCAGAAACAGACTGCGGCCCGAAGAAAACATCGGCGCGACCCGACTGAATATAGAGATTGCCCGAGGCGTCATCGGTCAGATAGACCGGCA
This sequence comes from Scandinavium sp., assembly GCF_032012665.1. Taxonomy (NCBI): domain Bacteria; kingdom Pseudomonadati; phylum Pseudomonadota; class Gammaproteobacteria; order Enterobacterales; family Enterobacteriaceae; genus Scandinavium; species Scandinavium sp. The sequence continues at coordinate 85,424 of NZ_DALZVG010000016.1, read as the reverse complement.
GCGCCGGCTTGCGTCCCGCCTGCTCATTTATGGCATTCCAGCCGAGTAAAATCCGTTCCTGATTGGTGCCGGAGCCGACTATCACTCTCTTCCCGGTGAGATCCGCAGGCCCGTTGACCGCCGTGATTGGGCTATCCGATTTCACCGAAAAGGCCAGGGAATCGACGCGATAGGTGGCGAAATCGAACTTCTCTTTACGCTGTTCCGTCACGGCAATATTGACCAGCGCCACGTCATAGCGTCCTGAAGAAATGCCCAGCGGCCAGTCTTCCCAGGCAGTGGGCACCAGCTTCAGCTTTAGCCCCAGGCTTGCCGCCAGCAGCCTGGCGATATCCGGATCGCTGCCGATACGCGTCCGGTTATCAGTTGCCAGCAGTGCCAGCGGCGGTGAATTCAACGCCGAAATCGCCACCGTCAGCGTGCCCGGTTCAACAAACGCGTAATTCGTCGGGATCTTCGCAATGGCCTGCTCATCCCGCGTGACCGGCAGCGGCTGCTCATTTGCCCTGAGATCTATCTGCCCTTGCGCCAGACCAGCGCCTGCAACGAGCCATCCACCTAACAGCGTCCATTTGATCATGCCAGCACCTTTGATAAGAATTGCCGCGTACGCGGATGCTGCGGGCGGTTAAGTACCGCATCGCTTTCGCCCTGCTCAATGATTTTTCCATCGACCATAAACACCACCTGGTCGGCCACTTCACGGGCGAAGCCAATCTCATGCGTCACCACCACAAGCGTCGTGCCGGAACGGGCGAGCTTTTTGATGACGTCCAGCACTTCTCCCACCAGTTCCGGATCAAGCGCTGATGTTGGCTCATCGAAAAGCATCACACGTGGCCTCAGCGCCAGCGCGCGGGCAATGGCAATGCGCTGCTGCTGGCCGCCGGAAAGGTGTCGCGACCAGGCATCGGCCTTATTCCGTAACCCCACCACATCCAGCAACTCATAGGCACGCTCCGTCGCCTTTTTTTTGCTGAGCTGTCGGTGCGCCAGCGGCGCTTCAATCAGGTTCTCCAGCACCGTCATATGCGGAAACAGGTTAAAGTTCTGGAACACGTAGCCCACGTTTACCCGCTGGCGCAGGATCTCTTTTTCCTTCAGCTCATAGAGCCTGTTGCCCTGACGACGATAGCCGATATAGTCGCCATCAATCTGGATAAACCCCTCATCGACGCGCTCCAGGTGGTTAATGGTGCGCAGCAGCGTCGATTTCCCTGAGCCGGACGGACCTAAAATTACCGTCACCGTGCCGGGCTGAATCTCCAGCGACACGTTATCCAGCGCCTTATGGCGACCAAAATATTTACTGACGCCGGTAATCGAAATATGACCTTCAGGAGAGTTGGGCATGAACAGGCTCCGGGTTTGAAGTGGGCTGGGCGGCAGGCGTGATCGCCCGACCGCGTGCGGCATTGACGGCCGAGCGGCGCTCGCTGCGGGCAAGTGAGCGTTCAACCAGATACTGAATCACGGAGAGAACGCTGGTAATCACCAGATACCAGACCGCCCCGACCATCAGCAGCGGGATCACCTCCTGAGTGCGGTTGTAGATCATCTGGATGGTGTAAAACAGCTCCGGCATCGCCAGCACATAAACCATCGCGGTTCCCTTGGCGAGGCTGATGATTTCGTTAAAACCGGACGGCAGAATGGTTCGTAGCGCCTGCGGCAGGATGATGCGCAGCGTGCGGCGCCAGGCGGGCAGACCCAGCGCGGATGCGGCCTCATACTGGCCGTGATCGACCCCCAGAAATCCGCCGCGAATGATTTCGGCAGTATAGGCACTCTGCACCAGCGTCAGACCCACTACCGCCGTGGAAAACTGTCCGAGCACGTTAATTGTCTGATAGCTCGCCCAGTTAATGCCGGTAAAGGGGATGCCGATGGACAGCGTGTCGTAGAGGTACGAAAAGTTGTACAGCACAATCAGCACGACGATCAGCGGCAGCGAGCGGAAGAGCCAGATATAGGCCCACGCCAGGCCGCTCAACAGCCACGAAGACGAGAGTCGGGCAAGCGCCAGTACGCCGCCAAAAATCACGCTCAGCAGCGTGCCGAGCAGGGTTAACAGCAGCGTCTGCCCCAGCCCCTCCAGAATCACCGGGTCAAAGAACCAGCGGGCAAACACGCCCCATTCCCAGCGTGGGTTAAATGCGACCGACTGAACAACAATCGCCAGAATGAGCAGCGCCACCGCAGCACCCACTATGCGCATCGGGTAGCGTGCGGGCACGACTTGAATGGTTTCGTGATTTTTCATCGTCACTCCTCAGGCGCTTTTGCTGAGCGCGGGAACAGCCAGCGCTTTGGTAAACCGCAGGCGTCCGTCAAACGGCGGACGGCTGTACTCTTCCGGATCCCGACTCAGATCGAACTGCGGCTGGTAGCCCTGGCTGAGATACAAACGAACCGCCTCCGGCTGACGGAACCCGGTTGTCAGGTACATCTGGCCGTAGCCAGCAAGCCAGGCCCGGCGTTCAAGTTCAGCAACCACGCGCCCGGCAAGCCCCTGCTGACGCAGAGTTTTATCGGTCCAGATACGTTTGATTTCCGCCGTCTGGGCGTTCAGCGGTTTATACGCCCCGGTCGCGATGATGACGCCGTCGCGCTCCAGCACGATAAACAGCCCCTGCGGCGCGAGATACCATTCGGTCTGCTCCACTTCGGCATCACGCGAGAAATAGTCGCCGTAGCGCGCGGCATACTCGGCAAACAACCCGCTCAGAATGGGCTGTAACTCTGCATCTTCAGGCGAAACATCACGGAAACGTTCACTCATTGCGGGCTCCTTAATCGCCAAGACCGGCCGGGTTCACTTCAGATTGCGGAATACGTTCCACGCCCTCACCCCAGCGGTTGAGCACTTTGTCGTAATCGCCGTTCTTGATCGCGCCGTTTAGCGCCGTCTGCACAGGTTCTGCCAGACCGCTGCCTTTTTTCAGCGTCACCGCGATGTGTGCCGCCTTCGGCCAGCCGCCGTCCACGCTGCCGACCAGCTTCGTTTTGCCGTTCAGCGCGGCTTTCCATGCTCCGATAACGTTAGGGCCAAAATACGCATCAGCCCGCCCGGACTGCAACGCCAGGGTCTGGGCAGCGTCATCTTTGGTGTAGATCGGGGTAAACGGCTTCAGGCCTTTCTTGATGTTCTCAGCGTTCCACGCCAGCAGAATGGCCTCCTGGTTGGTACCGGATCCGACAATAATGTTCAGCCCGGCGATGTCAGGCGCCGTTTCGATTTTGCTGATGTTGCTCGTTGATTTGACGTAGAAACCGAGGGAATCCTTGCGGTAGGTGGCGAAATCAAACTTCTCTTTACGTTCTTTGGTGACGGTGATGTTGCTGACCGCCGCATCGTATTTGCCGGAGGCCACGCCAAGCGGCCAGTCCTCCCATGATGTCACCACCACGTTCAGCTGTAGCCCAAGACTGTCGGCCACCAGGCGCGCGATATCCACTTCGCTACCGAGGAGGGTTTTGTTGTCATCGGAGAACACCGTCAGCGGCGGCTGATTCAGCCCCGCCACCGCCACGGTGAATTTTCCCGGCACCGCCGGGGTAAATCCTTGCGGCAGCTGCGCAATGGCCGTTGGATTTTTAGCCGTGTTGATTGGCGTCTTATTGGCCTCGACGCTAACCCCGGTACCGTTGATGGTCACATCATTGGCCTGCACCAGCCCGGAAAAAGCCAGCGCAAGCGCCAGCAGCAGCGATGATTTTTGCATGGTGAAGTCCTTTATTATTTTGTAGTGTGTTTAACGAACTGATTCGCGGGTTGCGCAAGCCCCAGGCTTTCGCGCAGCGTGTGGCCGGGATAGTCGTGACGGAATAACCCTCGCGCCTGAAGCTCGGGCACGACCTGGTCTACAAAGCGCGGGAAGGTGTCCGGCGTACCGCCCTGAATAATAAAACCGTCGGCGGCGTGGCTTTCAAACCACGCCTGCAATCCATCGGCTACTTCCTGCGCCGTGCCGGAAAAGCGTGGGCGTGGACTGGCCGCTTCGAGCGCCGCCTGGCGCAGCGTTAAGCCACGCGCCTTTGCGTTACGTTTGATTTCATCGGTCGTGCTGCGAAAGCTGTTTTGCCCCAGATCGCCAAGCTCAGGGAAAGGCGCATCCAACGGATACTGGCTGAAATCGTGATGCTCGAAGTAGCGGCCCAGGTAGTTCAGCGCATCTTCCACCGACACCAGCGCGGCAGTGGTCTGGTACTGACGTTCCACATCGTCGGCATCGTCCCCGACGATCACGCTCACGCCCTGGAAAATATGCAGCTCATCAGCACGGCGCCCGTGCACTTCCAGCTGGCTTTTTACATCCCGATAAAAGGCCTGCGCTTCTTCAAGACTTTCGTGATGGGTAAAAATGGCATCGGCGTGGGTGGCAGCTAATTTTTTTCCGTCATCCGATGCACCCGCCTGAAATATAATTGGCCTGCCCTGCGGCGTGCGGCCGATATTCAGCGGCCCGGCAACCTGGAAAAAATCACCATGATGATCGAGGGTGTGTAATTTTTTCGCATCGAAGAATTGCCCGCTGGTTTTATTACGCACGAAGGCATCCTCTTCCCAGGAATCCCACAGCCCTTTTACTACCTGTAAATATTCATCCGCGATGCGATAGCGCAAAGCGTGATCGGGATGCTGCGCGCGGGAAAAATTCTTCGCGGATCCTTCCAGCGGCGACGTTACCACGTTCCAGCCAGCACGCCCGTTGCTCAGGTGGTCGAGGCTGGCAAACTGACGGGCGGTAATAAACGGCTCGCTATAGGAGGTGGACAGCGTGCCAACCAGGCCCAAATGCTGCGTCACGCTCGCCAGCGCAGATAATACGGTTAGCGGCTCGAAGCGGTTTAAAAAATGCGGAATAGACTTTTCGTTAATATATAAACCGTCGGCAACAAAAATAAAGTCGAGCTTCCCTTCTTCAGCTTTTAATGCCGTCTGCCTGACGAATTCAAAATTAATACTGGCATCTGCCTGCGCCGCCGGATGTCGCCAGGCGGACATATTTCCTGAAGCGCCATGTAATATAGTGCCAAGACGCAGTTGTCGAACTGAAGACATAATAACCCCTTACCCTGCCGGTAAATAAAAAGAACTAAACGTTAAGTAAGGCTTTTTCGGCCAGCCGGGCAAAATAGTGCGCCGCAGGTGCGATGAGCCTTTCGTCCGGGTCAAAGGCCGGATGGTGCAGGCCAGATTCACTGGCGCTACCGATGCTGACAAAAGCACCGGGGATCTGCTGCAGGTAGACGGCAAAATCTTCGCCGCCCATATGCAGATCCGCCGTCGCGGTCTGGTATCCCGCTTCATCTGCTACCGCCAGGGCAAACTCCGCCCATTCAGGGGTGTTCACCAGCGCCGTCGGGCCAGCGTACCAGATGACGTCAATCTGGGCGTTAAACGCGCTGGCAAACCCCGCCGCAATCTCACTGACGCGGGCTTTCACCCGCTGTTGAACATCGGTGCTATGGGTGCGAAGCGTGCCTTCCAGCTCAACGTTTTCCGGCAGCACGTTCCAGGTATTGCCGCCCTGAATGCGGGTCACGCTCAGCACCACCGAATCAAGCGTATTGACCTCGCGGCTGGCTACGCTTTGCAGGATGCCCACCAGCTGGCTGGCAAGCAGGATCGCATCCTTACCTTCATGAGGGCGGGCTGCGTGGGCGCCCTTTCCATGCACCCGCAGTACGAAGCGATCGACGTTGGCGTAGAACGCTCCGCCACGGGTGGCAAAGGCGCCCACCGGCAACCCAGGTTCATTGTGCATACCAAAAATGGCGGAAACCCCTTCCAGCGCACCGGCGCGGATCAGCGTCTTCGCCCCGCCAAAACTCTCTTCGGCCGGCTGAAAAAGAATACGTACTCGCCCCGGCAGTTCAGCTTCTTTGGCCTTCAAAAGCAGCGCTGCGCCGAGCATAACGCTGGTATGAACATCATGTCCGCAGGCGTGCATCACGCCTGGATTTTGCGAACGAAACGCCACGTTAGCCGTTTCTTCTATTGGCAGCGCGTCAATGTCGGCACGCAGCGCAATCACCTTTTCGCCCTTGCCAATCTCGATGACTACGCCGGTTTTCAGGGCATACGGCAGAATGGAAAGCCCGGCGCTTTGCAGCCAGTCGCGAATACGCGCGGTGGTCGCCACTTCCTGTAAAGACAGCTCCGGGAACTGGTGCAGCTCGCGCCGCCAGGCAATCAGCTGTTGTTCGAAACTCATAAGAGCACCTCCGCACGGTTCAGCGCCTGTGCCAGTAAGCGAACGGACGCTAATCGGGCTGCACCTTCAGCAATGGGCGTGTCGATGATGAACTCATCGACCCCATACTCCTGATGCAGCGCATCGAGCTGCGCGCGAACCTGTGAGGCGGTCCCGGCAATCAGCGATGATTCCCGACGCACGATCTCAACCGCCGGGCTACCGGCCTGATGGGCAAAGGCTTCGGCCTGCGGCTTGCTGGCAACGGTCACCCGCTGCCCGTTCGCCAGACGCACGCCCCAGACTTCAACCTGTGCGGCCAGGGCGGCGGCCTGCGCAGCATCCGGCGCAACAATCACCTGAACGGCGACCATCGCATCACGCAGGCTCCGCGCCCGCCAGCGCGATACCACATCCCGCAGCAGTTGCTTATCCCCGTTAAGGTGTGCGGCAAACACGAAATTCCAGTCGAGCTGTGCCGCCAGCTCTGCGCTCTCGAGGCTTGCTCCGAGCAAAAAACCGTCCGGGCGCTGGGGTGGAACCGGCGTCGCCAGTACCGTATCGCTGCTTTCCGCGCGCGTCAGGGACAGCCAGTTATCCAGCTGTGCCAGCTGATCGGCAAAAGTCCCCTTCTCCTCAGCATGTACTCCCTTTTGCAGCGCACGCGTAGAGTGAGGCAAGCCGCCAGGCGCTTTGCCAACGCCTAAATCAACGCGACCCGGAGCCAGTGACGCCAGCAGGTTGAAGTTTTCCGCTACCTTATATGGGCTGTAGTGCTGCAACATGACCCCGCCAGAGCCAATCCGGATACGTTTTGTCTGCCCCAGCAGCCAGCCAATTACCACTTCCGGTGACGGGCTTGCGAGCTGTGAGGTATTGTGATGTTCAGCAATCCACAGGCGATGATAACCCCAGGCCTCTGCCTGCTGTGCCAGCGTTAAGGTCCGCGCCAGCGCCTGCGTGGCAGTTTCACCTTCTGCCAGGGGGCTTTTATCCAGAAGACTGATTCGATAAGACATAGTGCAGACTCGTCATGAGAAACATGTCTGCATTATTAGAAGGGGTTGGCCGCGCTGAGAAACAATTTATTTACATTTGCTCTGCTGAAAATTAACTATCGATCGTCGCGCTAAGCCTAATTTTCGCAATAAAGTCTTCCGTTTCCGCCCGCGTGCGCAGCCGGACAAAAGTGAGTCCGGCAAACTGCGGATCCTGCATATCGGCCAGATACCACAGGCGGTTTTTATGCCAGGTTTTGGGGGCCCAGTGAATGATGGAATCCTGGCTGAAGAAAGAGAGCCGGAAGCTTTCCTGGTTGCCGGTACCTGGCCACAGCGCCTGCCGCGTGCGGTTGTAATTGCCATCAAGCACCCAGCTTTCCGTAGCGCTCAACGCCACATCCAGTCGTGCGAACAGCTCTTCGTCCGGCGTGCCCTGGCCAGTTTTTGCGCCAGTAAAGCCTGTCCATTTCGATATAAGGCGCATTCAGTCGAGCGACCAGACGGCGAGCCAGAGTCGTTTTCCCGACGCCACTGGTGCCAACCACGTTAATTCTCATCATTTCCTCCCGTCATCCAGACAGATTACTCTGGCTGGTCTTTGTCTTTACGCCAGACGGAATGGCGGGAGGGAAGTGAAGGCTAACGTCCGGCGTACTCCTCATCCGTGACTTTTTCAAGCCAGGTGACGGGCGAACCGTTTTCCGCCTCGGCGATGGCAATGTGGGTCATCGCCGTTTGCGAGCTCGCACCGTGCCAGTGCTTCACCCCGGGCGGGATCCACGCAATGTCACCCTGATTCAGCGGCTGCGCCTCCTGGCCCTCTTCCTGTAGCCAGCCGCGCCCCTGCGTCACTATCAGCGTTTGTCCCAGCGGATGGGTGTGCCACGCGGTGCGCGCACCAGGCTCAAAGGTGACGGTTGCCCCACCCACTTTTGCAGGCTCTGTCGCCTGAAACGGCGCATCAATTCTGACGGTTCCGGTAAACCATGCTTCGGGCCCTTTGGCCGACGGCTGAGAGCCGCTACGGATAATTTTCATATCTCCTCCTGTTGATGTATTCAGCGTAGCGCGTAATAGCCGCGAGGAGGTGCGTAATGCTTTTTCCTCCGCTGGCCGAAACGCTGCGTTTACGTTAACCAACTAAAATATCTGCCGATTATTTATGCTTCCCATTTCCGGTTATGCAGCAGATCTGACCACACAAAATGTTGCGACATCGCCCCACGGATTCGGCGTGTAACTTTTGCGTCGCTTCTCATTTGCAGGTAGGATGCTGCGCCATGTTGTGCCTTATCTCTACGTCAGAATGCTGAGAAAAGCAGAACAGTGTGCTGCCACGCAATCGTTTACCGCGGCGGCATTTTTTGGGCCCCGGATTAGGGGTAAAGACAGGTAATCGGGATACAACCATGAACACAAAACACGACAGCGCGGCGGAGCATCACGCAGCGAAACGCCGCTGGCTGAACTCGCATGAGGCGGGTTACAACAAAGCGATGAGCAACCGTCATGTGCAGATGATCGCTATTGGCGGGGCTATCGGGACAGGTCTGTTTTTAGGCGCCGGTGCGCGCCTGCAGATGGCGGGCCCTTCACTCGCCATCGTTTACCTGGTATGCGGCATCTTCTCTTTCTTTATTCTGCGCGCGCTTGGCGAACTGGTGCTTCATCGGCCATCCAGCGGCAGCTTCGTTTCCTACGCCCGTGAATTCCTCGGCGAAAAAGCCGCCTACGTGGCGGGCTGGATGTACTTCGTTAACTGGGCGATGACCGGAATTGTCGACATCACCGCCGTTGCGCTGTACATGCACTACTGGGGTGCGTTTGGCGACGTGCCACAGTGGGTCTTTGCCCTCGGCGCGCTGGCGATTGTCGGCACCATGAACATGATCGGCGTGAAGTGGTTTGCCGAAATGGAATTCTGGTTTGCGCTGCTTAAAGTGCTGGCAATCGTTATATTCCTCGTGGTGGGCACCGTGTTCCTCGGCAGCGGTAAACCGCTGGACGGCGGAACAACCGGCTTCCACTTAATTACCGATAACGGCGGATTCTTCCCGCACGGCCTGCTGCCTGCGCTGGTGCTGGTTCAGGGCGTGGTCTTCGCCTTCGCTTCCATCGAACTGGTCGGGACCGCAGCGGGTGAATGTAAAGATCCGCAGACCATGGTGCCAAAAGCCATCAACAGCGTTATCTGGCGTATCGGTCTGTTCTACGTGGGGTCCGTGGTGCTGTTAGTCCTGCTGCTGCCGTGGAATGCGTACCAGCCAGGGCAAAGCCCGTTCGTTACCTTCTTCACGAAGCTTGGCGTGCCTTACGTCGGCAGCATCATGAACATCGTGGTGCTGACCGCCGCGCTCTCCAGCCTGAACTCCGGCCTTTACAGCACCGGTCGCATTCTGCGCTCGATGTCGATGGGCGGTTCTGCGCCGAAATTCATGTCGAAAATGAGCCGTCAGCACGTGCCGTATGCGGGCATTCTGGCGACGCTTGCGGTGTACGTGGTGGGTGTGTTCCTGAACTATCTGGTGCCTTCTCAGGTCTTTGAGATCGTGCTGAACGTGGCGTCTATCGGCATTATCGCCTCCTGGGCGTTTATCGTCGTGTGCCAGATGCGCCTGCGTAAGTTCATCAAGGAAGGGAAATGTGCCGACGTGAGCTTCAGGCTGCCGGGTGCGCCATTCACCTCGTGGTTGACTCTGCTGTTCCTGCTGGCCGTGCTGGTGCTGATGGCGTTCGACTACCCGAACGGCACTTATACCGTCGCTTCCATTCCGCTACTGGCCGTACTGCTGATTGCTGGCTGGTTTGGCGTACGCAAACGCGTACATGAGATCCACAGCACTGCGCCTGTGCATCCTGATGATGAAAAACAGGATGCGCCGCTGGTTGAGAAGACATCACACTGATTGAGTGCCCGGCGTCACTGCGTTTTCCGGGCCGACAGAATGCACTAATCTGCAGGCCTGATAAGCAAAGTGCTATCAGACACTCAAAAAAAGCCGCTCTTCTGAGCGGCTTTTTCATACCTGAAATCTGTGATTACAGCGTAATGCGAATCACGTCATCCGGCTGGGTGGCTTCTTTCTCGCGGGTTGATTCCTGCTTCACGCTGACGTAGAGCGTTTTGCCATCGGCAGAAAGCGCCAGGCTGTTCGGACGCGGCGGGGTGTCAAAGGTCTTCACCACTTTATCGGTTTTGGTATCCACCACGCTCACTTTCCCTTCCATGCGATGAGTCACATACGCTTCATTGCGCGTTGGGTTAAAGACCACCGCCAGCGATGCCGGCATGGCAATGGTATTCAGCACTTTGCCGTCGCGGTAGTCAACAACCAGCAGCTCCGGCTGTTTGAAATCAGTGATGTACGCGCGATGATTTGTCTTATCCAGCGCGATATTCAGGAACGCATGCTCTTTACCATCGTTCACCAGCTTCTGGCGACTGAGAATGCTGTTGCTTTGGGTGTCGATGGTCACCAGTTCACCCTCGGCGCTCACGGTATACAGACGCTGCGCCTCGTTATCCAGCGCCAGTGCCGTGCTGCGATTGCCGGTGCCGCTGATGGTCGCTTTCAGCTTCAGCGCTGCACCATCAATGACCCACACCACGCTCTCCTTGCCGACGCCGGTGACATAAACGGTGTTCGTTTTGTCGTTTACGGCCAGCTCACGCGGCTGAAGCGGCTTCACCGTTTCGCTACGCTTGCGCGAATCCAGCACCACTCGCCCTTTCAGATCGCCCGTTTTGCCATCAATCGCGGTAACCGTGCCGTTGATTGTGTTGCCAAACCACAGGGTTTGAGTCTGATTATCTACTGTTGCCCCGAACGGTTTCAGATCGCTGTAGATGGTCTGGGTCGCCTCCAGCGTCACCGGATCAAGACGGTACATCACCCCACCTTTATCGGTTTTACGGCTCTGCGAGGTAGCCACCCACAGCGCATTTTCCTGCTGGCTCAGCGCCATTTCGTAAACCCCTTTACCCACAGCTTTGCGCAGCATCTCATCTGCGGCATGGGCGCTGAACGATCCGGCAAGGAGTAAAGAAGACAACAGCAGAGAACGGCGAAAACGCGGCATGGATATTGAACGTAAGGACATGACGACTCCCTTTGAAATCAAAATGATGTACTGCCCGACATGCTTCCTGCTCGCGGCGTCGTGGCACCGCGCTATTTGTTGAGAATAATAATCATTAATTATCAAAAAGGGGAGCGTTAATTCTGCCGCTTCGCCAGTTTTGTGCCATTGTTAAATCAGCATTTAACGTAACGTGCCGTTAAGATTTTCAAATAATTTACAAAGGCATTAACATATTCACAGTTGTTCCATTTGCTTCATTATCAAGAGAATTGCATGAAAATCATTACTGTCCGCAGGGCTGCGCTGTCGGCAATGCTGCTGCCGCTCCTGCCTGCGCACGACGCCACCGCCGCCGACGAGCAAACCATGGTCGTGTCCGCCAGCCCACAGGGCGTGTCAGAGCTGGATACGCCCGCGGCCGTCAGCGTCGTTAACGGTGAGGATATGCGCCACGCCGCTCCGCAGGTCAATCTTTCCGAGTCGCTCAGCAGCGTGCCCGGCCTGCAAATCCAGAACCGCCAGAATTTCGCCCAGGATTTGCAGCTGTCGATTCGCGGCTTTGGTTCCCGGTCGACCTTCGGCGTGCGCGGCATTCGTTTGTACGTCGACGGCATTCCGGCGACCATGCCGGACGGCCAGGGTCAGACTTCTAACATCGACATCACCAGCGTCGATAGCGTGGAAGTGCTGCGCGGCCCGTTCTCTGCCCTGTACGGCAACTCCTCCGGCGGCGTTATGAACGTCACCACGCAAACCGGCCAGCAGCCCACCACCCTTGAGGCGAACAGCTATTACGGCAGCTACGGGACCTGGCGCTACGGTCTGAAGGCCAGCGGTGCCGTTGGCGATGGTAGCCAGGCGGGCGACGTTGATTACACCGTCTCGACTACCCGCTTCGACACGCACGGCTATCGCGACCACAGCGGCGCGCGGAAGAATCTGGCGAACGCCAAACTTGGCGTGCGGATTAACGACGTCAGCAAGCTGACCCTGCTGTTTAACAGCGTGGATATTAAGGCCAACGATGCCGGTGGCCTGAGCTACAGCGAGTGGCGCGCCGACCCGCAGCAGTCGCCGCGAGGCGATCAGTACAACACGCGCAAAACCACCAAACAAACACAGGCAGGCCTGCACTATGAGCGTCAGCTAAGCGCGCAGGATGACCTGAGCGTGATGATGTATGCCGGGGAGCGCCAGACCACGCAGTATCAGTCAATCCCTATGGGACCGCAGCTGAACCCTTCCCATTCCGGCGGCGTTATCGATCTCGACCGCCACTACCAGGGCATCGACACCCGCTGGACTCACCAGGGGGAGTTACTGGTACCGGTGACCTTCACTACCGGGCTGGACTACGAAAACATGAGCGAGAAGCGCAAAGGCTATGAAAACTTTGTGCTCGACAACGGCGTGCCGGACTACGGCCAGCAGGGAGCGATGCGGCGTAACGAACGCAACCTGATGTGGAATCTCGACCCGTATCTGCAAACCCAGTGGCAGCTGACGCCGAAACTGACGCTGGATGCAGGCGTCCGCTACAGCTCGGTGTGGTTCGACTCCAACGATTTCTACGTCACGCCGGGTAACGATAACGACAGCGGCAATGCGAGCTATCACAAATGGCTCCCGGCAGGCTCGCTGAAGTATGCCGTGACCGACGCATGGAACGTTTATGTTTCGGCGGGCCGTGGCTTTGAAACCCCGACCATTAACGAGCTTTCCTATCGCCCGGACAACCAGAGCGGCCTCAACTTTGGTCTGCAGCCGTCCACCAACGAAACGGTGGAAGTGGGCAGCAAAACGCGAATCGGCAACGGCCTGCTGACGGCGGCGCTGTTCCAGACCAACACCGACAACGAAATCGTCGTCGACAGCAGCAGCGGAGGACGCACCAGCTACAAAAATGCCGGGAAAACTCGCCGTCAGGGCGCGGAGCTGTCGCTCGATCAGCAGTTTGGCGAAAGCTGGAAGCTGAAAGCAGCCTGGACCTGGCTCGATGCCACCTACCGCAGCAACGTCTGTGATGACGCCAGCTGCAACGGCAACCGCATTCCGGGCATCGCCCGCAACATGGGCTATGCCTCTTTTGGCTATGAGCCGGAGCTTGGCTGGTATGCGGGCAGCGATATCCGCTATTTGAGCGACATCATGGCCAACGATGAAAATACCGCCAGAGCGCCATCGTGGACGGTCGTCGGGCTGAACACCGGCTATAAATTCGGCGTGGGGAGCTGGAAAATGGACATCTTTGGTCGGGTGGATAATCTGTTCGATCGGGAATACGCCGGCTCGGTGATCGTTAACGAATCCAACGGTCGCTATTACGAACCTGCGCCAGGGCGTAATTACGGTGTGGGTTTATCCATAGCGTATCAGTTCCGGTAAAGGATTGGCGTGCCGGGAGTTCCGGCACGCTATTACTGAAGGTACCGATTAATAACGGGAATTAATTATAATACTGTCGCAATAATATAGCCGACCCCTGATCGATAGCCCGGCACATGGCCGCCCCGCTCTCTGCTTCGTCTTTTTTTTCCAGCGCGCTCAGTAAATCGTCGTAATAGCGATACTGTTTAAAAACCTCACAGGATTGTGGGTGCAAATAATTAAAGCAGGGGCCAATACGCACCCAAAGCTGTTCAATAAGCGCCGTCAGCGTGGGCATTTCCGCATAGTCATACAGCCGGAAACGGAAGCGGCAATTGGCCTGCAATGCGCGTTCCATATCACCCTGCGCTTTCGCCTCATGGAAGGCCCCCACGTAGTCGCGTAAATCCCGCAGCTTTGCTTCCGTCATCAATGCCGCCGCCGCAGATGCTGCCATCCCTTCGAGCTTCTTGCGGATTTGATTGACCTCGTTGTACTGCTGGAGCGTCACCTCCGGCACCAGAAAGGCCTGGGCGGGTGTCGCCTGCAATGCCCCGGATGAGACCAGGCGCAGCAGCGCTTCACGTACCGGCGTGATGCTGGTTCCCAACTGCTCGGCAAGATCCCGCGTTACCAGCCGGGCACCAGGCTTCAGCGCCCCGATAATCAGGGCACTTTTTAAATTTACTTCGACCTGCATGGTAAGACTCATACGCTGTGCTTTTTCAAAGTCGAGCATGGTTATTTCCTGTGTCCATAATCATTGTTCTCGTCACGGCCTGAGAGCAAACAACTGAGCACGACCCCAGGATATATCCTGTATCGCGGCGGTGTTGGAAATAACATGGATTAATCTGCTAAAAATAGTGATTTTTTAATTGTCATGTTGTTAATTTAGGCCGTGCACTTCATACAAATTGGCTATTGCACGATTAATTAAAGACGCTAATGGAATTTTTGCACGGAAATTTGCGGCGCTCGCGGCGCCGCAGCTTATTTTTTAGTCATCCGCATCAATGCGAATAACGACTTTACCGAAATTTTTACCTTTCAGCAGACCGAAGAAGGCCTCTGGCGCATTTTCCAGACCGTCGGTGATTTGTTCACGATATTTTATCGATCCGTCGCTTATCCACTGGTTCATCGCCGTCTGAAACTCGCCTATGCGATGGCCGTAATCCTGACCAATGATAAAGCCCTGCATGCGGATGCGCTTTTTCAGCAGTGTGCCCATCAGTAAAGGCAGACGGTCCGGCCCGGCTGGCAGTTCAGTCGCGCTGTAGCCGCTGACTAAGCCGCATACGGGAACGCGAGCAGACGTATTGAGCAGCGGCAGAACCGCGTCGAACACCTTGCCGCCGACATTTTCATAATAAACATCAATCCCCTGCGGGCAGGCTTTCGCCAGCTGCTGCGCGAAATCTGCGGCATGATGGTCCAGACAGACGTCGAACCCTAAGGTCTCCACGGCATAGCGGCACTTTTCTTCACCGCCAGCAATACCAACCACGCGACAGCCTTTGATTTTGGCGATCTGCCCGACCGTTGCGCCGACAGGCCCGGTGGCCGCCGCGACGACCAGGGTTTCCCCTGCCTTCGGCTGGCCGATATCCAGCAGCCCCATGTAAGCCGTAAAGCCCGGCATCCCGGCAATGCCAAGGGCCCAGGAGGGGTTTTCAGGACTTTCGCCGAGTTTCACCAGCCCTTGCCCGTCGGAAATCTCATAGTTCTGCCAGCCGCTGTAGCCCAGAACCCAGTCACCGGGCTTAAAATCTGCATGATTTGATTGCACCACGCGGCTGACAGTGCCCCCGACCATGGTCGCGCCAATCTCCACCGGCGGTGAATAGGACGGCGCGTCGCTCATGCGGCCACGCATATAAGGGTCAAGCGAGAGATAAACTGTGCGTAACAGAATTTGTCCGTTGCCAGGCTCAGGGATATCCCCTTCTTCAAGGCGGAAATTGGCGGCAACCGGTTCGCCGTGCGGGCGAGAGGCCAGCACCCAGCGACGATGACGTGACGCGTGTTGACTCATGATCTGCTCCTTCTGGAAAACATTCCCTGAGACTAGTCGCTCATCGTCACCCCTGCATTACCATTATGAGCCGGAATGGTTCAGCCGCACCACGAGGTAAATACAGGGCTTATCGGTCTGGTTCACAAAGCGACAGTCGTTCGGTGGGCCAAGCTCAAGGCAATCCCCCGCCTGCATAGCGTGCTGCGTATCGCCCTCAATGAACAGCAGTTCGCCCTGCTGAAGCCAGATCAGCTGCCGCGCCAGCGCATACGACGACGCGGGCATTGGGATGTCGCTGCCTGGCGGCAGCTCAACCTGCACCAGATCGATCGGCAAATCGCTGCGTGGGGAAACGTGGCGGCGAAGATAGTGGGTTTGTGGATCGTGCCAGACCGGCTGATTTTCAAACCGCAGCAGCTTCCCTTCCTGCATTTCGGCGCGTGCAATCAGCGTGGACATGCTGATCCCGAACGCGCCGGAAAGCCTGCCGAGCATTGTCGCCGTCGGGCTACTGTCGCCGCGTTCAATTTTGTGGATCATCGCACGCGATACGCCCGCGCGCTCGGCCAGTTCGCTAAGCGACCAGCCGCGGGATTCGCGCTCGATGCGAATGCGCGCGCTGATGCGCTGATTGAGTGTGTCTTCGATAGTATTCATGGCGTAATACTATAGTGCATCGGCTCGCTTTTCGAGTGGCTGGTCAGGAGCGATTCGCCAGAGTGGGTTTATTAAACTTCGAGTACGGTCAACGCTATGAGCAAAAACATTATTTTCTGTGCCGACGGCACCTGGATGTGGTGACGCACCTTAAAAGCACAATGCCATCCCGTGTAGCAAAGCAACAGGCTGTGGAAGAATCAACTGTATCGCCCGCAGGCCCTGAGGAAGTTTACCGCCCCGGACTGGCAGCTGCCCACCAGTTGCGTGATTGCCAAATAGTGCCGGCCTCTTGTCAAAGCCGGCAAAACTATAGTATCTATATCGTACTACTATAGTGAACAACCGAGGCCAGCCATGACCATTCGTTACGCCAGCAAAGAAGACTGTGCGGCAATCGCCGAGATTTATAACCACGCGGTGCTGCACACCGCCGCTATCTGGAACGATCAGACCGTCGACACCGACAACCGTATTGCATGGTATGAAGCCCGCCAGATTGCCGGGTATCCGGTATTAGTGAGTGAAGAAAGTGGCACCGTGACAGGGTATGCCTCCTTCGGCGACTGGCGTGCCTTTGACGGTTTTCGTCACACCGTTGAGCATTCGGTCTACGTTCACCCACTGCATCAGGGTAAAGGCCTGGGCCGTAAACTGTTAACGCAGCTTATCGCTGAGGCAAGACAGATTGGCAAACACGTGATGGTGGCGGGTATCGAATCGCAAAACCAGGCTTCGCTGAACCTGCATGCCGCGCTCGGCTTTGTAACCACTGCGCAAATGCCGCAGGTGGGCACCAAGTTTGGTCGCTGGCTGGATCTGACCTTTATGCAGCTCCAGCTCGACGATCGCCAGGATCCGGACGCCCGATCATGAACCAGTCGCTGACCCTCACCTTTCTGATTGCCGCCGGTATCGGCCTGGTCATTCAGAATACATTGATGGTGCGGATAACCCAGTCGGCTTCGACGATCCTTATCGCCATGCTGCTTAACTCGCTGGTCGGGATTGTGCTTTTCGTGTCGATTCTGCTGATTAAGCATGGCCTGAGCGGCTTTCAGGAACTCGCCTCCAGCATCAAATGGTGGACGCTCATCCCCGGTCTGCTCGGCTCATTTTTTGTATTTGCCAGCATCAGCGGCTATCAGTACGTCGGCGCGGCAACCACCATCGCGGTACTGGTCGCCAGCCAGCTGATCGGTGGCCTGGCGATGGACATCATTCGTCAGCAGGGCATCCCGTGGCGGGCACTGATTGGCCCGGTTTGCGGGGCTGTGATGCTGGTTGTTGGCGCATGGCTGGTGGCTCGTCGTCAGTTCTGACCGCATTCTGCGCCGAGCCGCCAAACTTCTCGCAGTACAGTATCATGGGTCCAGCGGGAGTATTGGAAAAGAAATTTACGATTTCACTTTTTATTAATCAACGTAGCGCCCTGTATGGCCGCTACGTTAAACTCCTTCATTTCTCATTAATAGGGCAGGATCGGTGCCTTACCCACCTTAGACACTTCCTCTAATGTAACCTTATAAATATTCGACGTTGTTTTGGACATCTCTGTAACTTTGAAATTTGCCAGCGGGGAATAGAGTCTTTCACCCTCATCATTATCAAATTGTAGCCCACCAGGAACGGATAATCCGTTGCTGCTATTTCCTTTTACTTTGAATATGACTTTTACATCATCCTGACTGCGGTTTGCAAATTCTTCTGCAACATTTTCCTTCGTGGAGGTAGAGAAAAATTGCCCAAGGTTATACACAGTCTCAGTTTTTTTATCTTGATCGGCATTAAATTGTGCGATTAAAGTGCCAATTCCGCACTGCGTCATCCCTTGCCCACGATGAGTTGTAATATTTTTTTCTGTCGGGGTATACCATGCTTTAGCACCCGTTTTCACCAGTTCGGGAAGATCGCTACAATTTGCCTTAATAGTGTATTCAAGTGACTTATTGCCTCGGCCAAAAATCTCATAACCATGAACCCTGCGGTACTCTTCAACGACTTTACTTCCACTCAGTTTGACCGTTGAACTGGCGTTACCAAACTGATGACGCGCCTCAATGTTAAGCGCTTTGCATCCCGCGTTGCTCTGATAGAGCATGGAAAAATTTTGTCGAGCCTGAATGTTTTTTTCATCAGCCTTTTTCGCATCGGTTTCAACTTTAACAAGCTTATCTATTTCTTTCTCTATGCCATATTGCTTCGCCTCGATTTTATCAATTTTCTTACCGTACCCGGCGACTTCTGTTTTTAGCTCATCAACCTTATTTGAGGCGCTATTAATTCTTGTTTGCAGCTCTGCCATCACCTTTCCGGCAGAAACGGAACTCTCTTCAGCATTGATTTTTTTGGCTGCGGCTTCGCGCTCAATCTGATAACGTCCACCGTGGAACATATTTTTAAGAAAATTACTCGCCTGACCATGTTTAAAATGATTATTTTTCAGTCGTACGGTGGCATCCTCACCATGTTTTGCTGAAACAGACTGAAGACTTTTAAGTAAAGACTGGTTTCCGGCGATATTCTTTTTATACGCGGAAATAGATTTATTCATCTCGCTTACGGTATTTTTAATGCTTGAGATATTTTTCGACAGGTTACTATTAAACTTGCTTAATTCGATCCGCTCTTGCCGTATGGCGCTCAAAGATACGGCGCTATGCTGTTTTACAGGGCTAATTGGCATTTAAATTTCTCTTTGTTGAGTGCATGAATACGGTTCGTGCACGAAGTCGTTAAAAATTCAGATGATTGCAGACTTCATGGCAGGGGAATATCAAGAAACGATTCTGAGCGAGAAATCGCGGACCATTTGAACAGCCACCTGCGCTTTTTTTTCGACAGACTCTGTACCGTAAGGTCGTCCATCTTCGGCTCCATTTTCACTCTCCAACGATAAGTCCTGTCGTTTACAGCGTGTTTTTCTGCTCAGGCTGCGCGGCTATGCTTAACCGGGTCAAACGATGAATCAGTTATGCCCTTTGGAGACTCTAATGAAAGCCATTGCCATTACCCCTTCTGCTGCCCAGGGAAGCAACATTTCTGCGCTGACCGCCATTGAATTACCTGTTCCCGTTGCCCACGGCCACGACCTGTTAATTGAAGTTAAAGCGATTTCCGTTAACCCTGTAGATACCAAAGTGCGTGCGGGTTTCAACGCCGACACGCCTCGCGTACTCGGCTGGGATGCGGTTGGCGTGGTGAAATCCATCGGCGACGCCGTCACCCTTTTCGCGCCGGGCGATGAAGTCTGGTATGCGGGCGCACTCACACGCCCTGGCAGTAACAGCGAATATCAGCTGGTGGATGAACGCATCGTCGCCCGTAAACCACGTTCGCTTGATAATGCCTCTGCCGCCGCGCTGCCGTTAACCGCTATTACCGCGTGGGAACTGCTGTTCGATCGCCTCGGCGTAAAAGAAAACGGTAACAACGGTGACACTCTGCTGATCGTCGGGGCCGCAGGCGGCGTCGGCTCGATCCTGACCCAGCTTGCCGCAAAGCTTACAAACATGACCGTGATTGGCACGGCTTCCCGTCCGGAAAGTCAGCAGTGGGTTCGCGATGCGGGAGCAGATCATGTCATCGATCACAGCCAGCCGTTAAGCGATGAACTGGCGCGAATTGGCATTCCGCACGTCACACACGTAGCCAGCCTTAACGGTACAGAAGCGCACTATGCACAACTTATTGAATCCCTTGCGCCACAGGGAAAGCTGACGCTGATTGACGATCCGGAAACGTTGGACGCTCGCCCGCTGAAGGTAAAAAGCATTTCGCTGCACTGGGAGTTCATGTTCACCCGTTCCATGTTTGAAACGGACGATATGATTGCCCAGCATCACCTGCTCACACGAGTAGCGAAGCTGATTGATGAAGGCGTGCTGAAAACAACGCTCGGCGAGCATTACGGCACCATCAGCGCCGAAAATCTGCAAAAAGCACACACGCAGCTCGAAACTGGCCGCGCAGTCGGGAAAATAGTGCTGGAAGGATTCTGACATAATGCCGGAGCGCTCACGCTCCGGTTATTAAGGCTCGTTTTGGAAACAGCAACGCAAGATGCCTTGAAAAACGGATTATATTAACTTCTCCATGTGGAAGAGTAACCATCGGGCGTATCTAAATTATGTTGATATAATGCGATGCCATAATGTTCATTCTGGAAAAATTCAGCCACACAAGCTGGGTCGACGTCATCCAGATCCAGTAACTGGTACGCCAGGCCTAACAACACTTCCAGGATTAGCCCTGGCCCGGTTAAGGCAGAGGTGACACAATAATTTTTAGTCATCAACTCAGTTCGCCATGTCAAAAGGCGGGAAAGATACTCCCCCTCCTCTCCCCCACTACAGCATCCGAAAATACACGCATTCTTTTCCAGGAACCTATATCGCTTCTTCATAACGCGCAGGATCATACGTACGGATTTTGACTGAGAGTGTGATGCCATAAAGTGATTAAAATAAATCCCTTTTAATCGCCGGAGCGAACCGAGTGCCAGCAGATTCCTGTAAACGCCTATTTCGCCTAATGGCCTTATTTTTTCGAAAGTAAACTCTGCCATATCGAGCTCAATCAGGCGTTTAATTTCTTTATGCTTATGATTGCCATGAGTGATTTTAGACTGAGACGATGTATTATTATGACCCCGAAGATGCTCACCATCAGCAGGTACAGATTGGGAGAGTTTTTTTAAAACCGCCTGGGTTTTCATTAATAGCAAAGTATCATCCTGTGCAATGTTTTCACATGCTAAAAAATGATTAAGCCTGCTAAAAGCGTTGTCGATATAGGGCAACGTATCTGTGTCTATATAAATACCGCCATGCAAATAGAGTATCAACAACCTGACGATATCACTGGCGCTGGCCAGGTTTCCCCTTAGAATCATTTCATAGTAATAAAAGCGCTTAAAGTCATCAAATTGAGGCGTAAACAGCTCCGAAATCCTTTTGATCACTATACCGCTGGCCTGAAATCGCTCATTTAAGGCCTGACTGGCTGGCGCTCCCTGACGGAGGTTGTAGCCAGATAAAAATTCGATGACCAACCGGTCAAAGGGATAACCTTCCTTTAGCTTCGGAAACATATCTTTAAACGCACGGTTTTTTATGCTTATTTCTTCCTGCGCATGATTTCCAGCTGTTGTCTTAAAAACATAGGCTTGAATAGATTCGTGGAAATAGTGGCATAGCCAGCTACTCTCATCCAGCCAAAGGTATATCACTTTGCTTTGATTAGCTTTACGCCATATATCAATATAGTCAACGTTCAGCCGACGGCTGTCACCTACCCAGACAAAATGCATAATGTCAGGAACGGCTATTTTTTCTTTCGCTGAGTGTTGTAATGCTGGCAGTTTGCACTTCATTGCCGTACCCTGTCAGGAGAGCAAGTAGACCAAAGCCATTATAACGACCGTGCAAGAAATGATAACGATGCTTCCGGAGAACTCACCAAGTGAGTTCAGGTAGCCATTATTATGCTCATTCAACTGCGCAATGGCCTCGGGCTCATTTTCAGCATCGACTTCAACAAAATGTTTTCTGAAACCCTGCTTTTTCATTTCCTGAACGATTAAATGCGTCGCTTCCGCTTTGGGAAACGCTTTTGCAATTGCTTTTGACTCATCATTTTTAATGAAAACAACATATTTAACCATTTTTACCACCATGAAAGCGCGCTTTTAAATCTTATTGTTTCAGCTAATTAACGATTCGTTCCGATGTGATCGCGTCCTCCCGCAAACACTCCACTGTTACCATTGCTGGAGTTTCCCCAATAGCCATATGCACCAGAGCCACTGCCGTATGGCGAGTTTTGCGATACGAAGGACTGGAAGCCCCCATTACCGCTGTTCCCACCGCCTGAAGCGGAGCCACCGTTCGTGGAAGACTTACGTCCGCTGCCGTCCTGATCCTGCCAGCCGCCCGATACAGTATCATACTGGCTGCTTAAAATTTCTTTCATTTCGTTCTCCATGTATTTGTTTAGCTATATTCCCGTATCCTCAGGCATTTTTATCACGCCATGGGATACACCAGACAATACACAGAACGTTTTGATATTAAAATAGTTGAACAATTAACTTCGGGGCATCACTGACCACTATGTATTCATAAGGCGAATGGTAAATATTGAGACAACCAGAATCACTTATCATTTCATGAATTTCCTTCTCAAAAATAACGACTATAAATATCTGTTTCTGACTAAACAATAAGGCAACTTCGGGTGTTTTAAGGCATAAATTACATTACGCCTGACGGTGCGAGGTAGTAGATATTCAATTAATAAAAAATCAGTTCGTTTTTATTAATTAAATGAAGATAAAAACAGAAGAGCGATCGTCCATTCAGCGCGGCGCTTCCTCTACTGAGAGAAAGCGCCGTTTATATTCAGATAATCGAGCCGCCCCTGGTCAGGCTTTCGAGGCGAGCCTCCTCCGCTTCTTTATTGTGACGCCCGTGATGTGCGATAGTCGTGCGCAGGCGCTGCTGCTGGGTGAACCTGTCTTCCCGGCTCAGCTCTGCGTCGTCACTCAGCTCTACCAGCAGCTCATTCATGCTGGTAATGGAACCGGTGGCAATGGCGGCATCCACTCGTTGACTTACCTCATCCAGATGCGACATCTCTTCTCCTTAATTCAGCTTCGCTTTTGAAAAATCACTGCCCATCAGGCTGACGCTGAAGCCGCTCACGTTGCTGCGGGTCGCGAAGAAGGTTTTGCCGTTAGCCAGCGCAATCCACGGCGCCTGCTTATAGAAAATCTCCTGCGTCTGCTGATAGAGCTTCGCGCGTTTCGCCGGTTCGCTGGTCAGTTTGGCCTGTTTCACCAGACCATCATACCCCTTATCGCACCAGCGTGCGGCATTCGAGCCGGTTTTGATACTGTCGCAGCCGAGCAGCACGTCGGCGAAGTTATCCGGGTCGCCGTTGTCGGACATCCAGCCAAACAGCGCGGCGTCGTGCTCACCTTTACGCATTCCGGAAAGGTACTCGCCCCACTCGTAAGTGGTGATTTTGGCTTTAATGCCTACCTTCGCCCAGTCGCTCTGGATCATTTCAGCAATGCGGCGGGAGTTCGGGTTATAAGGGCGCTGCACCGGCATCGACCAGAGGGTTACCTCGGCCCCCTTCTCAAGCCCGGCCTGCTTCAGCAGCGCTTTGGCTTTTTCCGGATCGTAACCGTAATCCGGCAGATCTTTGTTATAGCCCAGCATGTTCGGCGGCAGCGGTGATTTTGCCACGGTGCCAGAACCCATAAACACAGCATTCACAATGGCTTTTTTATCGGTGGCATAGTTCAGCGCCTGGCGCACCAGCACGTTATCAAACGGCTTTTTCTCGGTGTTAAATGCAAGATAGCCGACGTTCAGCGCATCTACCGCATGCAGCGCCAGATCTTTATTGTTTTTAATCACATCAAACTGAACCGGCGACGGCGCAGGGATAATCTGGCACTCGTTTGTTTGCAGCTTCGCCAGGCGCGTTTCCACGTTCGGCGTGATGGAGAAGATCAGGTGCTTCGTCGGCACTTCGCCATCCCAGTAGTTCGGATTCGCGATGTAGCGGATCAGCGAATCCACCTTGTATTGCTGCAGCGCATACGGCCCGGTGCCGATTGGCCAGGTATCAACGTATTCCGGCGTACCCTTTTTCATCATCGCATCGGCGTATTCCGCAGAAAGAATGGAGGCGAAATCCATTCCCCAGTCGGCCAGAAACGCGGCGTTCGGCTCGTTAAGATCGAACTGGACGTGGTAATCATCAATCTTCTTCACGTCCTTAATCAGCTTATCGAGGCCAACGTCGGTGAAGTATTCATAGTTGCCCTGCGAAACCTTATGGTACGGGTGATTTTCATCTTTCTGCCGCATTACCGAGAAGATGACGTCGTCAGCATTAAAATCGCGGGTTGGTTTGAAATATTTGTTGCTGTTGAACTTCACGCCCTGGCGCAGCGTAAAGGTATAGGTTTTACCGTCCGGGGAGATCGTCCAGCTGGTTGCCAGCGAAGGCACCGGCGTGTTGGTTTTCGGGTCGAAATTAATAAGACGGTTGTAGAGCGTCTGGGAGCTGGCAACAAAGCTCGGGCCAGAGCTGGCAATCTGTGGGTTGAAGGATTCGGGTGACGCTTCAGAGCAATAAATCAGCGTATCGTTATTTGCCGCCATCGCGGCCCCTGCCGGTAAAAGTGCGCTGAGAGCCAGCGCCAGCAGCGTTTTTCCTGCCGTGGAGTGAAACATGGTTATAAGCCTTATTGTTTTATTCTAAGAGGGATAATCACAGCACAAGGCGCTTCTTCTGGCAAATAACCAAACCGCATCAGGTTATACTTAAACGTCGATTATCGCCGTTTTATTCGCCAGAAATTTCACTTAAGAACTTTCTCGGAATGCAAGCTTTTCGCGCAAATTCAATAGACGGAGTATTTGCCTTTTTTGCCTTTTCCTCGCCCGTTTATCGCCTTCGCCTCTGCGTTAGAGTAGCGGCGTGAAAAAGTCGATGGGATAAGAACGTGGCAAAAACTTTATTACGCAGCGGAAGCCTGGATGATTTCCAGTCCGTGGGCGGCGGCGGGCAGGCCGTCTTTGCGTCTGCCCTGCAGATCCGCGAAACGCTGCGGTTACGCAAACAGCAAACGCTGGTGGAGTGCCTGGCGATTCCACAGGTCAACGATGACGGCGATCGCGTGGACTGGTATTCACCGATTGAAGGTGACGTCCAGCCGTGGAAAGCGGCCGATGAAGAGGTGCGCGAGCGCGCCCTGCATCAACTGGAAACTCTGGCCGACGGCGCATTGAGCCTGGCTCGCAGATGCCAGCAGTCAGAAAAAACCGCCCAGCAGCTGTTTGGCGCATTACTGGAAAAAGCGTTGCAGTTTCCGGGTGAAAACCACGTGTTCCTGGTCGGTGGCAAGCCGGTTATCACCTTCTGGGGCTTCGTGAACCTCAACGAAAGCGCCCGTGAGGAGCTGTTCGGCTGCCTGCATTTTGCGCCCGTTCCTGAACCGCTTATCGACGACGAAGATGAATTTATTGACGATGAACCGCTGATTGTCACCCTGAGTCACGCCGACGAACCGCTGCTGACTGCGCCGTTGACGCTGGCTGCAGAACTTGAGCCTGAAGCGGCACCTGAAGCAGAAAGCCCCGTCGAACCTGAAGTCACCGAAATTCCCGCGTCTGCTGCTGTCGTAAAAAAATCCCGTCGCGTGCCGCTGTGGAGTCTGCCCGTTGCCGCCGTTATCATGGCCGCCATTGCAGGGCCTCTGCTGTGGCCACGGCAGACCCCTTCCGCAGAACCGGCTGTCGCACATGTCGATCCGCAGCCAGCCATGGCTGAGCCTTCTGCGCCATTGCTCCCTGCGCTCACGTCCACTCTTCCACTGCATCAGGCAAGCGTCACCGTCGAGAAAAAAGCAGAACCGGTCGCGAAACCCGTCGTCATCGCCGCAATCCCAAAAGATGCGCTGGTGATGGATGCCGACCAGATGCGTGCGGGCACCACAAAATTTCTCAACGGCAATTGGCGAGTGCTGATAGACGTCAAAGATCCGGTCAGCGGCAAAGCCCTGTCGCTGCGCTATCAGATCCTGAATAACAAAGGCAGCGCTCGCCTGGTGCACGGCGCAAACGTAGTCTGCAAAGCTGATATTTTCTCGGGCCTGCATCAGAACGGCGAACTGCTGGTGAAAAGCCGCGGCAATGCGCGGTGCAGCGACGGTTCGCGCTACCCAATGCCGGAGATCTCCTGCAAAGCTGGCACCAGCAATGTCGCTGAATGCACGGGCCGCTACGACGCCAAAACGGTCGTACCGCTGACTTTCCGTAAGGTGGGAGCATAAACATGCTGGTGACTCTTTGCGATTACCAACAGAGCGTAACGCTCATCGCCAATAGCGGCGTGCAGTTCCTCGACTTCGGACTGACGCCGCAGGATTCCCTGAGCAACGGGCGCTTCGTGCGCAAAACCGCAAACGGGCCGCTGCTGCGTCTGGACTACGACATCGTCAACAGCCGCTACACGCTGCCCGCCATCGACGGCCAGCAGGCCGAAGTGGTTAAACCTGAAAGCACGCTGCCGCTGGAGTATTCGCTGGCCATTCTGGACGGCGTCTGGCTCCCACTGCCTTTCCTGCGTTTCAACCCACCCCGCACCTTTGTCGAAGGTCCGGACAACTGGGCGCGGGTGCAGATCCGCAAGCTGCCGGAGCCGGACAGCGCCGGGAACACCCATCGCGTAACGATTGCCCTCGACAGCCAGATCCGTGACGATGCGCCGATGGCGCTCGCGCCCGTGACCAACGACTTACTCAACGGCACCCGCTTTGCGCTGGCCTGGCGCGACAATGAAGTGGCCGACTTCCTCGATCAGACCTGGATTGATGGCTGGCTGCGTGAAGTCTTCAGCCACTACGCCAGCCTGACGGAAAACCGCAGCGAGCGCGACGTTGCCAAGGCAATGCGCAGCTTTGAATATCAGGGACACTGGCTGAATCTGCTGGCGATGCTGGGCGAACAGCTGAAAGTGCCGGAGGTGAAAATCGCCACGGCCACCGTCAGTACGCCTGCTATTCCGGTTGATTTGATCCTCGACGTCGGCAACAGCCATACCTGCGGGGTGATCATCGAAGATCATGGCGATGCCAACGATGGCCTGCGCCAGACCGCAGAATTGCAGGTGCGTTCGCTCAGCGAGCCGCAGTTCCTTAACGCCCCGCTGTTCACCAGCCGGCTGGAGTTTTCAGAGGCGCGCTTCGGCAAGCAGCATTTCTCCGTAGAAAGCGGACGCGAGGATGCGTTCGTCTGGCCGTCTATTGTGCGCGTGGGCGACGAAGCCCGTAAGCTCGCTATGCAGCGCGTTGGCACCGAAGGCAACAGCGGTATTTCCAGCCCGCGCCGCTACCTGTGGGATGAAACGCCAACCGTGCAGGACTGGCGCTTCAGCCAGATGAACAGCCGCACCCAGCGCGAACCGCTGGCGGCCGCCTTCCCGCTCTCCTACCTGATGAACGACGACGGCCAGCCGCTGTTTACCCTCTCGCCGGACGAACGGATGCCGGTCTTCTCGCCGCAGTACAGCCGCAGCACGCTGATGACGCACATGCTGTGCGAAATTCTGGCGCAGGCGCTGGGGCAGATTAACAGCGTGGCCACCCGCCAGCGCCTGGGCTTTCCGTCTTCACCACGCCAGCTGCGCACGCTGATCCTGACCCTGCCTTCCGCCATGCCAAAACAGGAGCGCGAGATTTTCCGCCGCCGCATGTTTGAAGCTATTGCGCTGGTGTGGAAGTCCCTCGGCTGGCATCCGCAGGATGACGACTTCAGCAACCCGAAACAGCAGGATAAAAGCGTCGTACCGGTACCCAACATTCATATGGAGTGGGACGAAGCCAGCTGCGGTCAGCTGGTCTGGCTGTACAACGAAGCGATGTCCCATTTCGGTGGGCAAACGGAAGCCTTCTTCGCCGCGCTGGCGAGACCCGACCGTGAACCGGAACCCGGCACCCGGCCAGGACGTGCTCTGCGCGTGGCGGCTATCGATCTCGGTGGCGGCACGACGGATATGGCGATCACCCATTACCGCCTTGATGAAGGGACCGGCAGCAACGTCAAAATTACCCCGCAGCTGCTGTTCCGCGAAGGCTTCAAGGTGGCGGGCGACGATATTCTGCTCGACGTCATTCAGCGCTGCGTGATGCCCGCCCTCCAGACGCAGCTCCAAAAAGCCGGGATCGCCGACGCATCGGCCCTGATGGCAACGCTGTTCGGTGATTCCGGCCGCATTGATACGCAGGCCATCCTGCGCCAGCAAACGACTCTGCAGCTGTTTATGCCGATTGGGCACGCCATTCTCGGCGCGTGGGAAACCAGCGACATCAACGATTCGCTGGCCGGGCTGCACGCCACCTTTGGCGAACTGCTGACTCAGGCTCCTACCCGCAACGTGATGAACTACGTGGGCCAGGCCATCAGCCACGCGCTGCCCGCGGATGCAGAACCATTTGATCTGCTAGCCACACCGCTACAGGTCAATTTCCGCGATCTGCATGAAGCAATGCTGGCGGGCGATTTCACTATTGCCGCCCCGCTCCATGCCGTTTGCGAAGCTATCTCTCATTATGCCTGCGACGTGCTGCTGGTGACCGGGCGTCCTGGCTGTCTGCCTGGCGTCCAGGCGCTGATTCGTTACCTCCAGCCCGTACCGGTTAACCGGATGGTCTGGATGGACAACTACCATGTTCATGAATGGTATCCGTTCAGCCAGCAGGGACGTATCGGTAACCCGAAATCGACCGCCGCCGTCGGCGCAATGCTGTGC
Source organism: Scandinavium sp. (assembly GCF_032012665.1). Classification (NCBI taxonomy): domain Bacteria; kingdom Pseudomonadati; phylum Pseudomonadota; class Gammaproteobacteria; order Enterobacterales; family Enterobacteriaceae; genus Scandinavium; species Scandinavium sp. The sequence goes on along the minus strand of NZ_DALZVG010000016.1, from coordinate 56,766 downwards.
AGCCTGGCGCTGGATCTGCGTTTGCCGCGCTTTAACTTTAAAGCCGCCGACATCGGTGCGTACTCCACTGTTCGCTATCTCGGCGTGCTGGATAACACCGTTAACACGCTGCGTGAAGAGAATATCTGGTATGCCGACCTGGATCTGGACAAACCAGGTGCGAAGGTCGATGCCCGTCTGCACTTCCCGCTGCGCGGCAACGTTACCCTCGGATTCCGCCAACTGGCGAACGCCCGCTGGCCCGCCACGCCGCTCTACACGCTGAGCATCAACTCCCCGGAGGTGGCGAAAGTCATTGCCGGAGACGGCGTACTGCAGGTTCGGCTGCAGCTGACCGGCGGTAGCCGTCAGGAAGGCCCGGAAGCCTTCGTCCTGGCAGAGGCAAAATTGCAGGATGGCACGCCGGTGCCACCTGATGCCCTGACGTTGAAACTGAACACGCTGGCCGACCGCCGTCACAGCGGCAGCCACTACTGGATTGACAGCGGGAGCGTCTACCTGAAATGAGCCGACTTCAACCTGTAATTGACTGGACGCGCGCGACCCGTCAGACCTCCGCCCTTTTCGACACCGATGCCGACGCGTTGCTCACGCGCTTGCTGATGCTGAAATCGCAGGAGACGGCGCTGTGTGAAGCACAAACCGCCCCGGCAAGCATCGGTCTGTTTGGCCATTCACAGGCTGCCAAAGCGCACCTGCTCGGCGCGCTGTACAGCAGCGGCAACGGTCGTCTGCTGGTGCAAACCGGCAGCAAAACGCTCGACTATTTCACCCATCTCAATCCGGGCCATGCTCTGACAAGAATGGCGCTGCGCTTCAGCCATACGGTTGCGTCTCCGGACGATGCCTTCCCGCTGCGTTTACGTCTGATGTCGGAAGCAGAACTGGTGCAGGTGTTCCTCGCGCATGCCTTACGGCAAAACAGCATGCACCCGGTGGTAAAAGCAACGGTCGCCGCACGACTGAAAAGCTGGCAATCGTTGCGCCAGACTCAGCCCGTACCGGGCCTGAGCGAAGAGGACGTAGCGGCCGTCGCCAGCTTCTGGCAAGCGCATGTTCCTGCTCGTCAGCAACAGATTGACGATAATTTGTGGCAGCAGTTTATTCAACTGCTGCCCTGCCTTGACCTCAGCGCCCGCGCCACGGCATGGGCGCTTCTCTGGGGCGAACAGCAGGAGCTGACGCGCCAGTGGCTTGAACTTGCCCACGTGCTCCAGCAGTGCGGCAATGTCCGCGAACTCGCCGCGCCGCTGAGCCTGCTGATTGACAGCTTTACTCTCCCTGCCGAAGGTTTCCTGACGCCGGAAAGCGAACCCGAAGGCGAAATCCTGGTTCACCCGCTGGCCGCAGATCGGTTACAGAATGCCATCAGCCTGCCGTTGAGCGCGCTGGCGCTGCTGACCGTCGAGCTGGTGCTGCCAACGGAAAACGGCATGCTGGATAACGTCGATGTGATCGACATTCCTCACCCGGTACAAACCGACGACGCGCTGTGGGTCAGCAAATGCCGCTGGCTGCTGGAAAGCTATCGCCAGCAGCATCAGCCCGATCTGCTGCTTGTCTGCAACGCAGCGTCCAGTCGGGGACAAATCGCTGACAGCGCCCGCACGCTGGCAAAATGGGTCACCGATACCCAGCCGCAGCACGACGGTGTGCTGCCGGGTCTGGTGTGGGCGATCACCCCGCAGGACGACCGCTTTGTGCGCAAAGTGAATTATGATGAAGCCGTACAGCATCTCATCGAAAAGCCCGGCCAGCGCTGGGGCACCCTGCAGGCGCTCGATGGCAGCAGTCTCCAACGACTGATCGAATGGCTTTCGCAGGCGACCGTACCGGCATTACGCAGTGCGCGTTTACAGCGGCTAGCCGATCGTCTGCGGCAGCAAACCCGACAGCTGCTGGCAGGCTGGCAGCACGACAGCAAAACAGCTCCGACAGAACAGCGCCGGCAGGCGGAACAGGTCGTGCGTGAGCTTCAGGGTCGCGCGGCCATTCTCGGCGAACTCCTGGAGGGGTTATTGCCGCCGCTCGCAAGCTTTGAGCAACCAGGGCAAGTTCAGCAGCAGCGCGAAGAGAAAGTCAGCGGTCTGTTCAGCGAGAGTGTTGATCTGTTCGCCCAGACCGAAGAAACGCAGTCCGGCCAGCATGCTTTGCAGGATAGCGGTACTCGCGCCCATGCGGTGTGGGTCAACTATCTGCGCCAGTGGAGCCGCAGCGAAGCCTGTGCTCAACGCTATGGTCTCAGCACCGCCGTGCTGCAACAGCTGGCGGACATGCTGATTACCACCAGCTATCGCCTTGAGCTGCCCGCACAGCTGCAGGCCATTACTCCTGACGAGCGCGCCAGCGCAGCCCATTTGCGGGCCATCATAAGCAACTATCTCGCATGGCTCGGCTATGCGGATATGCCGGTCGCCGCGCGTCCGCAAAGTCGTGTGGTTAAAGGGAGCACGCTGTTTGCACCTGCCGCCAGCAGCCTTGAGCGCCTGACCCAGCTCGGCGAACGCCCTGCTCATGCCGCAACGCGTTACGTTTACGACTGGCTCGTCGCATTGTTTACGCGCGCAACGGAAGCGCCGGACTATCGCCACCCGCAGGATGTTTCCCCGCAGTCACGCAAGCAGCTTTCAGTGTTGCTTTAACATCAAGGTTGGTCTTATCTTGCCCGGTGGTGCTTGCGCTTACCGGGCCTGCAACACGAAAATCTCACCCAGTACCCCTGCCAGCACTGAGGGATTTTCCCAGGACAGGGAGTGCCCTGCGTCCGGGATGATATGAAGCGGTATTCCGGAACCTGCAACCGCTTCAGCATCCGCATCAGGCAAGGAATGTGCGCCAAAAATAAGCGTTTTTTCACAGCGGAGGCTGCGAAAACGATCCATCCATGACGGTGCAATGCCTGTGACAAGGCTTGTCGCTGCACGCCACAGCGCCCACGGGGCGTTCAGCTGCAGGCAGCCCTTCCAGGGACTCTCTTCCTGCGCCAGAATTTGCGCAAAACCTTTAGCAGTAAATTCTACTTCTGAAAACGCCGCAATCTGGCGGCTGAAGAATCCTCCACCGGGATAGAAATTAGGCTCAGAAACCGCAAGCGAGCGCACCCGCTCACCCAGCATATCTGCTGCTTCAATCGCGATACTGCCACCCATGCTGTGGCCGTAGAGATCGCAGATGGCTATCTTCAGGGAATCGAGGATCTCCACGACGACGGCCGCCTGTTGAGTCGTGGTGTAAGCGTAGCCGTGAGGCTTATCGCTGAATCCACTGCCGGGAAGATCGATCAGGATCGCACGCCGATGGCCAAAGGCGGAATCTGCAACAATGCGAGGATATTCGTAGGATGCAGCGCAGCCCAGACCGTGGATAAATACCACCGGCAGGCCGCTGCCGGGGAGATCGTGCCAGCGTACCGTGGCACCCGCAATGGCCGAGAAGAGTGAGTTCATGGCATCGCCCTTTAACTGTTTTTATATACAGTAATAAAAATACGAGGGCGAGTCCAGTCTGGTTTAAAACAGCGACAGCAGCAATGCAACGGGGAAGCTGAAGGGCCAGGTTGCGCCAATCAGAAAGGTGGCAATCAGGCGGATGCGCTTGCTCTCTTTAGTGAGGAACCACGTAATAAAGGCACTAATGGTGGCCATAATGGCGTAAAAAATCAGCATATGCTGGTACAGCGTCATGAAAAAACCCGATCCACGTCAAAAAAAATCGTGCTTACTATGCCACTAATTTTGACCTGCATCAAATCTTTACAAATGTGACGAAATAATCACGAACCAAATGCAAAAACCCACTTTGTCTGATGGCGAACCTGTGGACGAGAGGCTATATCAGTAGAGGCCAACTAAAAGAGGATGGTGTTATGGAAGTATCCAGTAAAACCGTGTTTATGATTAATCTCTTTGCTGCCGTTGCCCTGATTAGCCTTTTATCGTTTCGTTTTGGCTGGATTTAGATCGGATCACGCACAACAAAAAAGCAGCTACCTGGCTGCTTTTTGCTTTTAGATTCAGTCTGATGCACTTTTCACTTTGGCGGCATTGGCATTGTAGGCTGCCTGCAGCGCTGCCGCGTTATCGTAGTTTGTCGGATCGTACTTCGGCAGTGGGTTAACTTTCTCATAATCCCATTCTGCCGCCGTACAGGCTGCTTCCGTTCCACCCTTCTTTTCACACTCGGCGATGCGATGCGCCGGAGAATTTGTACAACCACTCAAAAAAGCCAGCGCGGCAAAAGCGCAAATAAACAGTTTCTTCATAACAACGTAATATAATGACCAGGTTTGAAAGCGGACGATCCTCGCATATCTGCTTTCAAGCTGTCAAAACCCGATTAATCCGGAAGTGGGATGCCGGAGCATCTCTTGCCGGTGGCGCTGCCACTCATCAATATTCAGCGCGTAAAACAGGCTCGGCATGGCGTTGGCCACGTCGGCTACCTGCCCGCGCAGCACAAGCCCCGCTTTCAGCAGCACGCGCTGCGACGCCAGATGGTTTGAGCGCACCACGGCCGTCACTCTCTGCAGCTGATGCTCGTCGAAGGCGTAATCCAGCATGCGCTGACAAAACTCGGTGGCGAACCCCTTTCCCCACGCTCCGGTCGCAAAGCGATAACCGAGATTGTGTGTGAGTTCTTTCTCCAACGGACGCAGGCTGATGCCGCCGAAACCGACAATCTCCTGCGGCCGTTCAGCGTCATAAATCGCCATTTGCCCAATACCGTGCAAATGCCAGCCGTCAAGCCATTGCGCCAGGCGCGTTTTTGAATAAGCGAGATCGGGATAAGGCCCGGCGGGATTGAACGTATTGGTGGCAGGATCGCCGTAGATACGAAATAAATCGCCTGCATCAGCGGTGCAAACCGGGCGGATGATCAGGCGTTCGGAGAAGAGAGAGTGCGTGTCAATGATGTCATCGCTCCATAATCAGAGAAACCGGCCAGACCGATCAAGGTATCCTGAATTATGGACAGTTTTGGCGGGTTTGCTCAGACGCTCAGGAATAAAAAAGCCGCCTTAAGCGGCGGCCTGATGCGGCGTGGACCTTACGCGTCCCCTTCCAGCGCATCCTGAATCGCGTCTGCGAGGACAGAAACTTCCTGTGCCACGTTACGCAAATCCATCTGGCTGCGAATCCCGGAATTAGCCGTTGAGGCTGAAACTGACGCCTTAGAAATCTCTAAAGCCGCCTGCACCGCCAGCAAACGCTTACGGTTTTCGGCAACGTCGGCGCCCGTGGCGTTATCGTGATCGAAATACCCTTCTAACATCGCGCTCTCCTTAATAGTTGTTGAGTCGGTCGTGCAGAGCAGGATACTGAAAATGCTGGCATAAGCCAGCATTGTTGAGAATTGGACCGCCACCGAGGCCTCGAACCTCGTACACGACAACATAAAAATGTTATTTGCTCTTCCAGCTGAGCTAGTGGCGGTTTGGGCGATCTATTTTACGCGTGAATAAATAACATTACAAATAGAGGGACTAATGGCTGTTTGAACATTAATCAGTTTTGCTTACGCTATTTTGCGTAGCCCATAAACACACCGTTTTTCATCACCGCCACCTTGCCTGTTTTATAGGCAATAATGGTGTAAAGCCCTTGTGAATATACCGTCGCGTCTGCGTTAGTCTCGTCCTGAGCAGCCGGTTTGCCGTCAACGGTAACAATACCCAGAGCATCCCGCTTGATAAGCATTCCGTCGTAATGGCGAGTGAACGCCATGGATTTTTTGGCCGCCTGCGCCTTTTGCGGATAGAGCGCCTGCGCATTTTCCAGGGCCTGTTTTTCCGCTGCACTGTTAATAGCCGACTGGCGATTTTGTTCCGCCAGGTAGCAAGCGTCACGACTAACGCCCTGCGCCTCACACTCAGCCATACGGGAGGAAGAGCTGGAGCAGCCCACCAGCATCAGCAGCGGCAATGCGCAGATCATTACTTTATTCATACATCCTCACAACATTTTAATTGTATTCGCTATCATCATTCGCCGGCAGGCGATAATCGCGGCCAATATCCGCGATCTTCTCCCATCACCATTTGATTTATGTCATGCCTTTTCATTGTGCTGATTAGGAAATTTCTGGAACCATGATTTACCGGTTAAGTAACGCTTGCCGGACGCACTCTATCTTCAGAATGATTGAACGCCCGTTGAGTAGGCTGAGCAAGCGAAGCGCCGCCCGACGTTGGGTATTGGGTAAATATCGGTCATCAAAAACCTTCTTATCCACTACGGGCTAGAATTAAAAGGATGCTTTTAGTCATCGATCTGAATCTTTCTCCTCACATCTCCAGGAGTTCAAATGACTGACTTAAGTGAACGAGTTGAAATGCTTGAAAAAACCATTGGTGAACTCACCCTTAATCTCCACGCATCGAAGGTTGCCATCACCGTCTTGTCCGGCGCGTTAAGCGATATGAGTAGTGAGCCAGGCATGCTTGTAAGTTCGTATGAACAAGTAAAAAGTTCAGCCCCGCTGGTGACATTCAACCATCCTGACCAGCAAAACTACGAGGAAAGGCTCAGGGAGAGCGTGCTGGCGCTACTTTCAAAACCTGACCTGACGTCTTAATCGGTCCGTGTCTCTACAACAGGATAAGAGGAATATCCTCTTGTAGAGATATCAGGCTGTGACGCTGCCATTACGATGAGGCTATCCTGTAAGGATCATCCGTAATGAATGCCCCCTGGCGGCCCAAAAAAAGTGGCTGCAACACAATAACATTGTATTACAGCCACTTATCACTTCATCAGTGCTTAATCATCACATGCCGCACCACGGTGTAATCTTCCAGGCCGTAAACTGACATGTCTTTGCCGTAGCCGGAGAGCTTCTGGCCGCCGTGCGGCATTTCGCTGACCAGCATAAAGTGGGTGTTGACCCAGGTGCAGCCGTACTGCAGGCGAGCGCTCATGCGGTGGGCGCGGCCCACGTCTTTGGTCCACACGGAAGATGCCAGGCCGTAATCTGAGTCGTTGGCCCAGCCCAGCACCTGCGCTTCGTCGTCAAAGAGCGTGACGCTCACCACCGGGCCGAACACTTCGCGCTGCACGATGTCGTCTTCCTGCTTCGCACCAGCCAGCACCGTGGGCTGGAAGTGATAGCCGTTGCCCGCCGCCTTTTCACCACCGGTGACGACAGTGACATGGCTCAGGGCTTTGGCTTTGTCCACCGCTACGCTCACGCGGTCCAGATGCGCTTTCGAACTTAGCGGCCCCAGCTCGGTAGATTCATCGTTCGGTGAGCCCATTTTAAGGGTGGACACTGCCGCGCCAAGTTTTTCAACCAGCGCATCGTAGATGCCCTTCTGCGCGTAAATACGACACGCAGCGGTACAGTCCTGCCCCGCGTTGTAGAAGCCAAACGTACGAACACCTTCAACAACAGCGTCCAGGTCAGCATCATCGAACACGATAACCGGCGCTTTTCCGCCCAGCTCCATATGAGTGCGCTTAATCGACGGCGCGGTGTGGGAAATGATGTGCTCGCCAGTGGCGATGGAGCCCGTCAGGGAGACCATGCGCACCTTCTCGTGGCCCGTCAGCGGATCGCCGACGGTTTGCCCGCGCCCGAACAGCACGTTAATCACGCCTGCCGGGAAGATATCTTTTGCCAGCTCGGCGAGCTTCAGCGCCGTCAGCGGGGTGATTTCAGACGGTTTGATAACAACGCAGTTACCCGCCGCCAGCGCCGGGGCCAGCTTCCAGGCCGCCATCATCAGCGGGTAGTTCCATGGCGCAATCGAGGCCACCACGCCAACCGGGTCGCGGCGAATCATTGAGGTATGCCCTTCCAGATATTCCCCCGCCGCCAGTCCGTTCAGGCAGCGCGCCGCGCCCGCGAAGAAGCGGAAGACGTCGGCCACCGCAGGCAATTCGTCGTTAATAACGCAGTGCAGCGGTTTGCCGCAGTTGAGGGATTCGAGCTTCGCCAGCGTTTCAGCATGCTCGTCGATAACGTCGGCAAGTGCGAGCAGGCATTCAGCACGTGCTTTTGGCGTGGTCTGTCCCCATTCAGCAAAAGCACGATCGGCGGCCAGCACGGCTTCATTCACCTGCGCCGCCGTGGCTTCGGCGATCTCAAGAATCACTTCGCCGGTGGCCGGGTTATAGACCGGCTGTTTCTCGCCTTTGCCTGCGACCAGTTCACCGTTAATCAGTAAGTTGTGTTGCATATCCTGCTCCATCATTTTCAATTATTTACCGCTTCCGGCGACCGTTTCGCCGTCGCGTGTCAGCCACCAGGCCCCCAGAATCGGTATAGTTGTCACCAGCATCACCAGCAGCGCCACCACGTTGGTCACCGGCACATCGCGCGGGCGACCCAACTGGTTCAGCAGCCACAGCGGCAATGTGCGCTCGTGGCCTGCGGTAAAAGTGGTGACGATGATTTCGTCAAACGACAGCGCGAACGCCAGCATACCGCCCGCCAGCAGCGCCGAGCCCAGATTCGGCAGCACTACGTAGCGAAAGGTCTGCCAGGTGCCGGCGCCTAAATCCATTGAGGCTTCCACCAGGCTCCAGGAGGTGCGGCGGAAGCGTGCAATTACGTTGTTGAAGACCACCACCACGCAGAAGGTCGCGTGCCCGACCACGATGGTGAAGAAGCCGGGCTCAAGGTTGATGGCCTTAAACGCCGTCAGCAGCGCCAGGCCGGTAATGATCCCCGGCAGCGCAATCGGCAATAACAGCAGCAGTGAGATGGCGCTCTTGCCAAAAAATTCACTGCGCCATAGCGCCGCTGCAGCCAGCGTGCCAAGGACTAATGCAACAACGGTCGACAGCGCGGCAATCTGAAGTGACAACGTCACCGCATCAAGAATATCGCTACGCCCCGCCGCCACGCTGAACCAGTGCAGCGTCAGGCCTTTTGGCGGAAAGCTGAACGCCGCGTCTTCCGTATTGAAAGCATAGATGGCAATGATGGCGAGCGGGAAGTGAAGGAAAATCACGCCGCCCCAGGTCGCCAACTTCAGGAACCACGGTGCTCTTTCAGAGTGCATCGAATGCTCCCAGACGTTTCACGAACGCCAGATAAAGGGCGATTAACACAATCGGTACGAGGGTAAACGCCGCCGCCATCGGCATATTGCCGATAGCGCCCTGCTGTGAGTAAACCATCTGCCCGATAAAGTAGCCCGGCGGCCCCACCAGCTGCGGCACGATGAAGTCACCGAGCGTCAGTGAGAAGGTGAAGATCGACCCCGCCGCGATACCCGGAATAGCTAAGGGCAGAACCACATAGCGGAACGTCTGACGTGGATAAGCGCCTAAATCGGCAGACGCCTGCAGCAGCGACGGTGGCAAGCGCTCCAGTGCCGCCTGTACCGGCAGGATCATAAACGGCAGCCAGATATAGACGAACAGCAGAAAGCGCCCAAGCCCGGAGGTGGAGAGCGTATTGCCGCCCACTGCCGGAAGCTGCAGAAAGTCGTTCAGCAGCCCTTCCAGTCCCATATGGGTGAGAAACCACTGGGCAACGCCGTCTTTTGCCAGCAGCAGCGTCCAGGCGTAGGCCTTGACGATGTAGCTCGCCCACATCGGCAGCATCACCGCAATGTAGAAGAACGCTTTCCATTTCCCGCTGGTGTAGCGCGCCATGTACCACGCCATCGGAAACGCGAGGATCGCGCTGGCGATAGTTACGGCAATCGCCATCACCAGCGTGCGCACGATAATGTCGTAGTTCGCCGGGTTGAACAGCGCTTTCAGGTTGGCGAGCGTTAAATCAGGCGTCACCGACATGGTGAAGTCGTCAAAGGTATAGAACCCTTGCCACAGCAGGGTCAGCAGCGATCCGAGATAGACCACGCCGAACCACATCAGCGGCCCGAGCAGCAGCAGGAACAGCGCCAGCGACGGCCTGCGCCAGAACAGACCGGAAAGCCGGTTAGCGCGCGGTTGAGAAGGAAGCGGTGCGATACTCATGGCCATCTCACCTCCCTCCGTCCAGCGGCACCATCGCCTCCCGCGACCAGGACGCCAGCACGTTCTGGCCGGGCGTCGGGCCGTCCGGCAGCGCGCCGCCGCTGAAATTCCCCTGGCTCACCAGCAGCTTTTCCCCACCGGGCAAGCGAATTTCATAGCGTGTCGCCGCCCCCTGATACTGCACCGCCTGCACGACACCATTGACCTGTATCTCACCCGAGGTATCCAGCCGGATATGCTCCGGCCGCAAAGACCATTGACCCGTCATACCGCACAGCTTTTCGGTCATACCGGTATCGAACACGTTCGAGGTGCCAACAAATCCGGCCACAAACGGCGTACGCGGGTGCAGATAAAGCTCACGCGGGGTATCTATCTGCTCGATACGACCATTGTTAAACACCGCCACGCGGTCAGACATCGACAGGGCTTCGCCCTGATCGTGGGTGACGAAAATAAAAGTAATACCCAGATCCTGCTGAAGCTTTTTCAGCTCAAACTGCATCTGTTCGCGCAGCTTGAGGTCAAGCGCGCCCAGCGGTTCATCAAGCAAAAGCACGCGCGGTTTGTTGACCAACGCACGGGCAATCGCCACGCGCTGGCGCTGGCCGCCGGAAAGCTGTGACGGTTTACGCGCCTGTACATGGCTCAGGGCAACCTTTTCCAGCGCTTCCTGCGCCATCGCGTGCCGCTCTTTTTTGCCGATGCCTTTGACCATCAGCCCGTAGGCGACGTTATCGATGATCGACATATGCGGGAACAGCGCGTAGTCCTGGAAGACGGTATTGACGTCGCGCTGCCACGGCGGCAGCTCGCTTGCCTCTTTACCGAAGATTTTGATTGCCCCGCCGGAAAGTTGTTCGAATCCGGCGATGAGCCGCAGGCAGGTGGTTTTGCCGGAGCCTGACGGCCCCAGCATGGAAAAGAACTCCCCATCATTGATGGTGATACTGACGCCATCCACCGCACGAACATCACCATACAGACGCGAGACATCCCGAAATTCTACTGCGTACGTCATGCTTCACTCCCGGGCGTTAACGACCACCCATGATGGCGATGTAATCCTGCGTCCAGCGGCTGTACGGCACATACTTACCGCCTTCGGCAACAGGCGTTTTCCAGAAAGCGATTTTGTCGAAGAAGCTGTAGCCGTTGGTTTCGCAGCCCTTGTCACCGAGAAGCGGGCTGGCTTTGCAGCCTTCCGGCACAACCGGCAGCGAGCCGAACCAGGCAGACACATCGCCCTGCACTTTCGGCGTAAGCGACCAGTTCATCCACTTGTAAGCACAGACCGGGTGCCTGGCTTCGGCGTGCAGCATGGTGGTATCCGCCCAGCCGGTGACGCCCTCTTTCGGGAAGACGGTGGCGACGGGCTGGTTGTCGGTTTTCAGGCCGTTAGCCTGATAAGGCCAGGAGCTGGAAGCCACCACGCCTTCGTTTTTGAAGTCGCTCATCTGGACGGTGGCATCGTGCCAGTAGCGGTGGATCAGGGCATGCTGGGTACGCAGCACTTTTAGCACCGCGGCATACTGCTCTTCGTTCAGCTGATACGGGTCGGTGATGCCGAGCTGCGGCTGGGTGGCTTTGACGAACAGCGCCGCATCGGCGATGTAGATCGGGCCGTCATAGGCCTGCACGCGACCTTTGTTGGATTTGCCATCGGGCAGCGTTTGCTCGACAAAAATCACCTTCCAGCTGTCCGGCGGCGTCGGGAAAGTTTTCGTGTTGTACATCAGCAGGTTTGGGCCCCACTGGTACGGCGTGCCGTAGACTTTGCCGCCCACGTTGAACCATGCGCCTTTTTCCAGACGCGGATCGAGGGTTTTCCAGTTCGGGATAAGTGCGGTGTTAATCGGCTGAACGCGTTTGCCCATGATCAGGCGCAGTGAGGCATCACCGGAGGCGGTGACCAGGTCATAGCCCCCCTTCGCCATCAGGCTGACCATCTCATCAGAGGTGGCGGCGGTTTTCACGTTCACCGAACAGCCGGTGTCTTTTTCAAACTGGGTCACCCAGTCGTAGTTTTTATCGGTCTGGCCGCGTTCCACGTAGCCCGGCCAGGCAATAATATCGAGGCGGCCTTCCGCTTTGCCGAGCGACGCTGGCGGTTCGGCGGCTTGTGCTGTCATGATAGTCAGGCCCAGCGCGCACAGGCTGCTGCGGGCAAATTGCTTGCTCATCGTGTTGTTACTCCTGTCGGAATTAATCTGGCGGCAGCCGTGCCGTAAAAATATGTCCCCTAATAACCGTAGACGGCGTAATGCACACGCACCCGTGAGATTGGGGAAATTTCACCAGGTTGTGACAAAGGGCGCATTACGCTGAAAATCCAGTGATATATCTGAACTAAACAGAGTATAGACAAGGCGTTACGGCGCTTAGCCAGGTATGCATATTTCCTATGAAAACAGCAAAAGAAATAACCCGCTTATTATCAGCAAAATAATAAGCGGGTTATTTTCAATTTGAGAAAAAGGTATTCAGAAAATAAGAATGGCTATTCGTTAATCATTTCACGAATAAGATTCCCTAGGGTTTTTACCCCCTGCTCTTCGCGATCGCTCCAGCCCCAGGCGGTGTTAAAACGAAAGAACGACGCCCAGCTGTCGGTGGTTGAAAACATTTTGCCAGGCGCGATGCTAATTTTATGCGCCAGTGCCCGCGCGCCAAGCTCTCCGGCGTCGATGCCAGCAGGTAGCTCCAGCCATAAAAAATAGCCGTTATCGTTGTGGTGAATTTTCACCTCCGCCGGTAAATGGCGCAGCAATGCCTGCCAGGCCTGATGCTTGCGTTCCGCCAGCTGGCGACGAAGCCTGCGCAGATGCGAGTCGTAACGTTTGGTGCCAAGGTAATCCACCAACGCCATCTGCATGGGCGAGCTGGTGGAGAGCGTGCTCATAAGCTGCAAATGCTGAATGCGCTGCGCGTGTTTGCCGGCGGCAACCCAGCCGATACGAAACCCTGGCACCAGACATTTGGAAAACGAGCTGCAGTGCAGCGTCATGTCATCGCGATCCCAGGCCTTAGCAGGCAGCGGTTTCTCGCGGCCAAACCAGAGTTCGCTGTAGACGTCGTCCTCAATCAGCGTCACGTTGTGCGCAGTCAGTAGCGCGATAAGCTGTGCTTTTTTCTCCGGGCTCAGGGTAAATCCGAGCGGATTCTGGCTGTTGGTCATCAGCCAGCAGGCTTTGACCGGATACTCCTGCAACGCCTGTTCCAGCGCCGCCATATCAATGCCTTCTTTCACGTCCGACGGCACCGCCAGCGCCTTGAGCTTCAGCCTCTCCAGCGCCTGAAGCGCGCCGTAGAAGCAGGGGTTCTCGACAATCACCCAGTCGCCCGGCTCCGTCACGGCCTGAAGGCTCAGGTTCAGCGCCTCGAGTGCGCCCGCGGTGATCACAATCTCATCCGGCGAGATATTCATCCCCTGCAACGCATAGCGCCGGGCGATAGCGTGGCGCAGCTCCGCGTTACCCGGCGGCAGATTTTCAATCACGCTCATGGCACTGGCGGTTTTGCTGACCTGCGCCAGGGAGCGATTGAGCTGCTGAAGCGGAAAAAGTCGCGGATCGGGAAACGCGGAGGCAAAAGGCAGCACTGCCGCATCCCTGCTCGCCTGCAGCACGCCAAAAATATAGGTATTAATGTCTACGGCTTCGTCGCGCATGACCTGCGCAGGCGGCGTTGCCTTAAGCGCTTTCACCGGGCGCGGCGCAACGTAGTAGCCCGACTGCGGACGGGCGATGATTCGCCCCTGGCTTTCCAGCAGCTGATACGCATGGCCGACGGTCATAAAGCTCATCCCGCTGATGGTCACCTGCTCACGCAGAGACGGTAGCCTGTCGCCGGGCTGCCAGACGCCAAGGGCAATCTGCTCGGTGATCTGCTGCGCCAGGCGCTGGTATTTTTTCATCGCTGCGGCCTCTGCCGAATATAACAGTGTCAAAAATTATCATATTTACTGTAACTGTTATACATAAATAAGCCCCGACTGTCTCTGCTACTCCCTCGCAGCAATCCTTACCATGACTGCGAGCACCGTTTTATGTCGAGGTTGTCCATGTTCGGTTTAGACGCATTCCACCTGGCGCGAATACAGTTCGCGTTCACCGTCTCATTTCACATTATTTTCCCTGCCATCACCATCGGGCTTGCCAGCTATCTGGCGGTGCTTGAAGGGCTGTGGCTGAAGACCAAAAATCCTGTCTGGCGCTCGCTGTGGGCGTTCTGGTCGAAGATTTTCGCCGTCAATTTCGGTATGGGCGTGGTGTCCGGCCTGGTGATGGCCTACCAGTTCGGCACCAACTGGAGCGGCTTTTCGCAGTTTGCGGGCAGTATCACCGGCCCGCTGCTGACCTATGAAGTGCTGACGGCGTTCTTCCTCGAGGCGGGGTTCCTCGGCGTAATGCTGTTCGGCTGGAACAAGGTCGGCCCCGGTCTGCACTTTTTCGCCACCTGCATGGTCGCGCTGGGGACGATCGTTTCAACGTTCTGGATCCTCGCATCGAACAGCTGGATGCAGACGCCTCAGGGTTTTGAAGTCGTTAACGGCCAGGTGGTGCCGGTAGACTGGTTCGCTGTCGTGTTTAACCCTTCATTCCCGTATCGGCTGGCCCATATGTCCATGGCGGCGTTCCTCAGCAGCGCCCTTTTCGTTGGTGCCTCTGCGGCATGGCATCTGCTGCGCGGTAACAATACGCCTGCCGTTCGTGCGATGTTTTCTATGGCGTTGTGGATGACGCTGATCGTCGCGCCGCTTCAGGCGTTGATTGGCGATATGCACGGCCTGAACACGCTCAAACACCAGCCTGCAAAAATTGCCGCCATCGAAGGCCACTGGGAAAACAAACCCGGTGAACCAACGCCGCTGCTTATTTTCGGCTGGCCGGACATGAACCAGGAGCGCACGCGCTACGGCTTAGAAATTCCGGCGCTCGGCAGCCTGATCCTCACCCACAGCCTTGATAAACAGGTTCCGGCGCTGAAAACGTTCGCCAAAGAAGACAGGCCAAACTCAACGATAGTGTTCTGGTCTTTCCGCATGATGGCCGGGCTTGGTGGCCTGATGCTCCTGCTGGGGGTGCTCTCGCTGTGGCTGCGTAAGCGCCAGCGGCTCTACACCTGCCGACCTTTCCTGCGCTTCGCGCTTTGGATGGGGCCATCGGGTCTGATGGCCATTCTGGCAGGCTGGGTCACCACCGAAGTCGGTCGCCAGCCGTGGGTGGTTTATGGGCTGCAGCGCACCAGGGATGCCGTGTCCGCGCACGGCGATTTGCACATGAGCGTGAGCCTGCTGGCGTTCTTCATCGTCTATTCATCGGTTTTCGGCGTGGGCTATAGCTATATGATTCGCCTGATTCGTAAGGGCCCGCAGAACTTTGTTCCCGACGCACACGGCACGCCTGCTCGTCCGCTTTCGGCGGCCATCGACGTTAATCAGCAGGAGGTGCGCTAATGGGCATCGATTTATCGGTTATCTGGTTTGTGCTCATCGTTTTCGCCACGCTGATGTACATCGTGATGGATGGCTTCGATTTGGGTATCGGCATTCTGTTCCCGTTCGTGCGCAAACCCGAAGAGCGCGACGTGATGATTAACAGCGTTGCCCCGGTGTGGGACGGCAATGAAACCTGGCTGGTGCTTGGCGGTGCCGGGCTGTTTGGTGCGTTTCCGCTGGCCTATGCGGTCATCATTGATGCACTGACCATTCCGTTGACGTTAATGCTGATCGGGCTCATTTTTCGCGGCGTCGCGTTCGAGTTTCGCTTTAACGCCACCCCTTCGCACCGTCCATTCTGGGATCGCGCATTTCTCGGCGGCTCGCTGCTCGCCACGTTCTGCCAGGGGATCGTTGTAGGCGCGGTGCTGAACGGTTTTCCGGTTCACAACCGCGCTTTTGCCGGCGGCCCGCTTGACTGGCTGACGCCGTTCTCCCTGTTCTGCGGTTTCGGGCTGGTTGTAGCCTATGCGTTGCTTGGCGCGACGTGGCTGGTGATGAAAAGTGAAAATCCGCTCCAGGCAACAATGCGCCGGGTTTCGCACGGATTGCTGCTGGCAATGCTGATTATCATTGCCGCCATCAGCCTGTGGACGCCGCTCGCCCATCCGGCGATTGCCGCTCGCTGGTTTAGCCTGCCGAATCTGTGGTATCTGCTGCCGGTGCCCGTTCTGACGCTGGCTGTAGCCGTCGCGCTATGGCGAACGCTGGGCAATGTATCCTGTCATGCAGCGCCGTTTATGCTGACCCTGGGCCTGATTTTCCTGGGCTTCAGCGGGCTTGGGATCAGCATCTGGCCGAACCTGATCCCACCCAACATCACGATATGGCAGGCGGCAGCCCCGCCGCAGAGCCAGGGCTTTATGCTAATTGGCGCCCTGCTGATTGTGCCGATCATTCTGGTCTACACCTTCTGGAGCTACTACGTATTTCGCGGAAAAGTGCAGACCGGCGAGGGTTATCACTGATGCAAAGACCACTTTATCAACGTCTTTTCTGGCTGGTTGTCTTATGGGGCGGCAGCGTGCTGACGCTGGCGACGGTGAGCATGTTTTTCCGCCTGCTGATGAGCGCCGCGGGATTTAAATCTTAACCATTCCATTGCCGGGCGGCACGTTGTTTGCCTGGCCTACAAAATCCGTAGGCCGGATAAGGCGAAGCCGCATCCGGCAATGGCGCTTACAAGCCCTTGCGCTTTGGCAGGGTCTTCATCAAATCGTCCGGGCTGACGGACGCCACAATGCTCCCCGCCTGCGGCATCTTCAGGATATGGTTTTTGATTTTGCCGACCACGTGCATTTCGCACGGACGGCAGTCAAACTTCAGCGTCAGCACTTCGTCGCCGTGCATCAGCTGCATTGGCGTCGCCTTCCAGCTCTTGATGTTGCCTTTCGCCTGTTTCGGGCACAGGTTAAACGCAAAGCGCAGGCAGTGCTTGGTGATCATCACCGGCACGTCGCCCTTCTCTTCGTGCGCCTCATATGCCGCGTCGATCAGCTGGACGCCGTAGCGATGATAAAACTCGCGCGCTTTGTGGTTATAAACGTTAGTTAAAAACGTCAGATGCGTTTCCGGGTATACCGGTTCCGGCGTGGAAACCGGCTTGCGGCTACCGCGTACGTAGGCCGCCAGACGTGCCTCATCAAGCATCTCCACCGTTTCACGGCGCAGCTGGTTCAGCCGGCTGTTCGGTACAAACAGCGCACCCGGCAGGTTCACCTGCACGTCGCGCGGGTAATAAATGGTTTGCCCCAGCTTCGCCACGCCGTCCTGAAGGTTGTTCAGGGCTTTTTCAGCGTTGGATGCTTCTTCAAAATTGCCGTCGAGCGTATGCGTCACGCTGACGCCGTCTTCGCTGGTCATCGTCAGGATCAGCTGTTCCTGCCAGCCGCCGATGTCGATATCCACCGCAATGCGGCGTTCGCTGGAGGTTTTGGTCAGCGCCTGGGACCAGTTGTGGTCGAGGTTGCGGTTCAGCGGGGTGTGCGGGCGCGCCTTGTGCAGATCCGCAGGCATTTCGTTCGGCCATACGCGATAGCGGTTGGCGCCGGTTTTCTCCACCGTATTGGCGCGGAAACCAACCACTTCACGCTTGATGAGCACGTTCAGGCCGTCGCCGTTCGCCAGCGGCTCGGTCACTTCCACGTCGAGGTGATCTTTGCTGACCTTCAGGACTTCGCCCACCGGCAGGCCGATAAACTTCGGCGAATCAAACGCGCCGATATCGCCTTTACGCGCGTTCACGAAGTAATCCGTGCTGCCGCGATGGAAGGTTTTGTCAGTGGACGGTACGAAGAAGTGCTCGGTGCGACCGTGGGAAGCGCGCGCCAGGTCGCCGCGCTCTTCGATAATTTTGTCGAGCATCTGGCGATAGTGCGCGGTGATATTTTTCACGTAGCTCATGTCTTTATATCGCCCTTCAATCTTGAAGGAGCGCACGCCTGCGTCAATCAGCTGCCCCAGGTTGGCGGTCTGATCGTTGTCCTTCATCGACAGCAGGTGTTTTTCATAAGCCACTACGCGGCCCTGATCGTCTTTCAGGGTGTACGGCAGACGGCAGGCCTGCGAGCAATCGCCGCGGTTGGCGCTGCGCCCGGTCTGCGCATGGGAAATATAGCACTGGCCGGAATAGGCCACGCACAGCGCACCGTGGATAAAGAACTCGATGGTGGCGTCGGTATTCTCATGAATCGCTTTAATCTGCTGGAGGTTGAGCTCACGCGCCAGCACGATCTGGCTGAAGCCAACATCAGACAGGAATTTCGCTTTTTCGACGCTGCGGATATCGCACTGGGTACTGGCATGCAGCTCAATCGGCGGCAGATCCAGCTGCATGATCCCCATATCCTGCACGATCAGCGCATCCACGCCGGTCTGGTACAGGTCGGTAATCAGCTTTTGCGCCGGTTCCAGCTCATCATCGTGAAGAATGGTGTTGATGGTCACAAACACCTTCGCGCCGTAGCGATGGGCAAACGGTACCAGAGCGGCGATATCGCTCAGGCTGTTGCTGGCGTTGTGGCGGGCACCGAAGCCAGGGCCGCCGATGTAGACCGCATCCGCACCGTGAAGAATGGCTTCGCGGGCAATGCCGACGTCACGGGCCGGGCTCAGGAGTTCAAGATGATGGTTTTGCAGGCGCATCGTTATTATCCGTTGGGATCAAAATGGCGGCTATTGTAGTCAGAACCGGCGCGGGGCGAAATCATTTTCCACACCGCGCGGAGAGGCATTTTCTGCATTCCGGCAAAGCATTGAAGAAATTGCTATTTCCGGGCGAAGCGGCAACGCATTACAGTGGCTGCGTATTCCGGATTTTTCCTCGTCGCGTTTATTCTTGTCGTAAGTCGTCGTGTTTGGCCGCAGCTCAGTCTGCGGCTTTTTCTTTCTTAGCGTGGGGATAATGAATGAGCGAATGGAACAGCACCGCCTGCGCCGTGCTGTTGCGATAGGCGTGCGGCCTGTCCCCCGCGAACTTCAGCCCTTCCCCTTCTTTCACCTGCTGCCACTGCCCGTCAATGCACATCTCGAGCGTGCCGTTGATGGCGACAACATGTTCGATCACCCCGTTTTCGTGCGGCGTGGATTCGCTTAACGCGCCCGGCGCGAGGGTTATCGCAAAGTGATCGTAGTGCAGAATCGGGTCCCACGGGAAAATTGGCGTCACCACCATCGCCTGCTGCTGCGGATCGTAAGCTTTATCTTCACTTTCCGGCGGGGTGATAAACAGCGAAAACGGGACGTTCAGCCCGGTGGCGATTTTCCATAGCGTCGCGATCGTCGGGCTGGACTCGTGGCGTTCAATCTGCCCGAGCATCGCTTTTGATACGCCCGTCTCTTCTGCAAGCTTCGACAGGCTCCATTCCCGCTGCTGACGCAGCGCTTTCAGGGTAGTGGCAAGGTGGTGTGCAATATTCATCACGGCTCCTTTGTTGAACGCAGTTTATCACTTGTGCGCTATAACGCCCAATGCTACATTCCATCGGACGTTATAACGCACAAGAGGACGCTATGCGCACATTTCCTTTCTCAACGCTGCTGGCAGGTTTTGTGGCAGTACTGGTTGGTTACGCCAGCTCCGCCGCCATCATTTGGCAGGCTGCCGCCACTGCTGGCGCCGATGCCCGAACCATCGCTGGCTGGATGACGGCGCTGGGCCTGGCAATGGGGGTGAGCACGCTGGTATTGACCCTGTGGCGCAAGATCCCTGTTCTGACTGCGTGGTCCACGCCGGGCGCGGCGCTGCTGGTGACGGGGTTGCAAGGGGTAACGCTGAATCAGGCGGTCGGTATTTTCGTCTTTGCCAATGTGCTGATTGTGCTGTGCGGCGTAACCGGCCTGTTTGCCAGGCTGATGAAAATCATCCCACACTCTCTTGCCGCCGCGATGCTCGCGGGGATCCTGCTGCGCTTTGGCTTACAGGCCTTCACCAGCCTGCAAAGTGATGGGCTGCTCTGCGGCAGCATGCTTGCTGCATGGCTGGTACTCAAGGCTTTCGCCCCGCGCTATGCGGTAGTGGCAGCGCTGGCTTTGGGCTGTCTGATCGCCATTTTTACCGATAATCTGCACCATAACGCACTGCACCTGGCATTCGTCATGCCACGTTACGTCGCTCCGGCGTTTGATTTTTCTCTGCTGCTAAGCGTCGGCGTGCCGTTTTTCCTGGTCACAATGGCCTCGCAAAATGCGCCTGGCGTCGCCACCATGAAAGCCTCTGGCTACTCTGCCCCCATATCGATGCTGATGGTCGTCACCGGCGGCATTGCGCTGGCGTTCTCACCGTTTGGGGTGTTCTCGATTTGCATCGCCGCTATTACCGCCGCGATTTGTCAGAGCCCTGAGGCGCATCCCGACCCGTCGCAGCGCTGGAAAGCCGCGGCAGCAGCGGGATTTTTTTATCTGCTGGCGGGCGTGTTTGGCGACTCCATCACATCACTCATGGCGGCTTTGCCCGCGGCGGGAATTCAGATGCTGGCGGGGCTCGCCCTGCTCGGCACTATTGGCGGTAGCCTGGTGCAGGCGTTGGGCAAAGAAAATGAACGTGACGCGGCGATTGTCACCTTCCTGCTGACCGCCAGCGGCGTGACGCTGTTCGGGATTGGCTCTGCTTTTTGGGGGCTGATTGCCGGAGGAATTTGCTTCAGTGTACTGTCACTGGCCCGCCGCACGTAGCTGTGACGGCGTCATACCCAGCGCGCTTTTAAAGCGGTTGCTGAAATGGCTCGCAGAGCTGAAACCGCAGGCCAGGGCAATGTCGGTCAGAGGTAACGAGGTGTGACGCACCAGCTCCTGCGCCCTCGCCATCCGCCGCTGCATCACGTACTGATGAGGCGCCATATTCATCGACAGGCTGAACATCCGCGCAAAATGGTATTCGCTTAACTTCGCTTCCTGCGCCAGATCGGCGAGCGTCAGCGGCTCGGCTAGCCTGGCCTCAATCAGCGCCAGCACGTTGCGTAACACAAAGGGCGCAAGGCCGCCGGTCACTTTTGGCAGTTGCCACTGAACGTTGGTGTAGTGCTGAATCAGATGCGTTAGCAGCAACGTGGTTGCCGAACTCAGCGCCAGATGGTTCGCCTGCTGCTGCCAGTCGCAGTCGAGCAGAAAATGGCGATACAGTGCGGTGATTTTATCGTCCTGGGCGAAGGTTTTTTCATCCAGCCGGAACGACGCCGGGCTCTTGTCCCAGATTTTCTCACCGGTGGCACGCAGATGCTCGTCGGTGCAGTAGAGGTGCACAAACGAAAGATCGTCGCGGATATCCCAGCTCGACTCGCTCTCTTTTGGCATCAGGCAGAATCTGTCCGGCCCGCCGCCGTTTTTCCAGCCGTGCGGCGTTTTGTGGTAGCTCTCATAGCCATCCGCCACGTACAGGCTCAGCGTATGGTGGTCACTTTGTACCGTCACGGTATCGCTTTGATTAAACCAGGCCGCCAGCTGAATGCCGGAGTTCAGCGCCACCGTGTCCCGCAGGACGGCGTTTTGTTGGCGCAGGGTTTTAAACGTAGCGTACTGTTCAGGCATCGTGTTCGCTGTAGCCGGGAGTCAGAGCGATAGTCTATGAATTGTCGCCCCGGCATGCCAGCCTTCTGCGCGTCGGACAGCAAAAAAATGCGCAAGAATATGCAACTCCCCGGCAACTATCTGCAAGCGCCAGTCCGCTCACTTCTGCCAGACTTCGCCCATTGAAGACTGAAGTGAGAAAACAACGATGAACGTACTGCTCTATTTTCTGGTAGTGGTGATTTGGGGAACCACCTGGATTGCCATTTTCCTGCAACAGGGCCCGGTGCCCGCCCCGGTATCCATTTTCTGGCGCTTTGCGGTGGCGAGTATCACCCTGATGGTGGTGCTCAAACTGATGGGTCGTCTGCGCAAACTACAGGCGCGTGACCACCTGTTCTGCATCATTCAGGGCTGCTGCGTGTTCTGCTTCAACTTCTGGTGCTTCTACAGCGCGGCAAAGTGGATCAACACCGGCCTGGAATCGGTCATTTTCTCCATGGCCGTGCTGTTTAACGCCATCAACAGCTTCCTGTTTTATCGTCAGCAGCCGCCGGGCCGCTTTTACCTCGCCGCCCTGCTCGGTCTGACCGGCATCGTGACGCTGTTCTGGGATGATTTGCAGGCGAGCGGCCTGAGCACCGAACTGCTGATGGGCATTGGCCTGAGCGCACTCGGTACTTACGGCTTCTCGCTGGGCAATATGCTGAGCATCCGCCACCAGCGCCGTGGCCTGGAAACGCTGACCACGAACAGCTGGGCAATGCTTTACGGCACACTGGTGATGGGCGCGATTGCCCTGATTCACGGCGATAACTTTATGCCTGAATTTACCTTCAGCTATATGGGTGCGCTGCTCTATCTGGCGCTGTTTGGATCGGTGATTGCCTTCGGCGCGTACTTCACGCTGGTCGGGCGGATCGGGCCTGCGAATGCCGCTTACAGTACCCTGCTGTTCCCGCTTGTGGCGCTGACTATTTCAACGTTCTATGAAGGCTACGTCTGGCACGCCAACGCGGTATTTGGACTGGCGCTGATTCTGACAGGGAATTTAGTGATGTTTGCGAAGCCTGAAACCTGGTTCAAACGCAGAGCGTTACGCAAAAGCGTGGCGTAAGCCTGGTCATCAGCGGAATAGTTGCCCGGTGGCGCTGCGCTTACCGGGCCTGCATAACCTTCCTTAAGCCCACGCAAATAAAGTGCCGCCGGGCAATTTTTTTACTTCTGGCTTGGGTCGAACTTCACGGCGTCAATCGCCATTTCGTCAATCACCGCTTTCAGCGTATCCGCCGTTAACGGCGTGTTTTCATTCGAGAGTGATTTCCCCTCTCCTTTACGCACAACTTTGATAACCGGTTTATTGGTTTTCGCGTCGATGAGCTCACCTTCGAAATAAAGGCTGGTGTTCATCGTGCGATGGCCGGTTGCCATCTGCGTTCCCGCCACAATCATTGCCACTGGCACCACTTCATAGAACTGCAACCCTTCCTTGCTGGAGTCCACGCCGGTAATCGCCCCGCGGAAAATCAGGCTACGCGGCCCGACGGTAGTCGCCAGCGGTTTCTTCTCGGAAATCGCCTTTTTCAACTGAACGTTGGTGTAGTTGCGGATCTGATCCAGCGCATTCTGCCCAACCTGCGTTGTCGGTTTTGGCACCGGATAATAGACAATAGGGTTGAACACCACGTTATCGTAATTCGCCGGATTATAGTTTGGATCGATCCAGCGCAGCTCTGGCTTGCCGGAGGCGGAGGTGGTTTCTTTCAGGTTGGAATAATCCTTCAGGAAACCGGAATACTGATTGGGCTGAGCGATTTTGGAAGCGCACCCTGTCAACGCTAACATGGCCGCAACGGTGGCCACTTTACATAAAGTTTTGCTACGCATAAAAGAATCCTGTCAGTGCAAAAATGCTCTTAACTTATAGCAAAACGGCAGCGGAAAAGTTGTAGGAAAAAAAGCGGTAGCGAAAATATCAGGAAAATAACTATCACCTGCCGTTACGACAGGTGATGGCGCGTTTTACTTCAGGTCGACCTGCCAGAAAAGATGCTTGCCGAACGGATCGATTTCATAACCGGTGACTTCTTTACGCACCGGTTCGAAAATCGTGGAATGGGCAATCATTACCGCAGGCATCTGGTCGTGCATCATCTGCTGCGCCTGCTTATAAAGCTCGGTGCGTTTCTGCTGATCGGTTATCGATTTCGCTTCAGCAATCAGCTTATCAAATGGCGCATAACACCACTTCGCCGAGTTTGAACCGCCGTCTGCCGACTGGCAGGTAAACAGCGGGCCGAAGAAGTTATCCGGATCGCCGGTGGCGGTGGTCCAGCCCATCAGCGCCGCCTGATGCTCACCGTCTTTTACGCGCTTCAGGTATTCGCCCCATTCATAGGTGGTGATGGTGGTTTTCACACCGATTTTCGCCCAGTCGGCCTGAATCATCTCTGCCATACGCTTGGCGTTCGGGTTATAAGGACGCTGGACCGGCATCGCCCACAGATCGACGGTCAGACCGTCAGTAAAACCCGCCTCTTTCAGCAACGCTTTGGCTTTTTCCGGGTCGAAATCGTAATCCTTCAGTTCGCTGTCGGCGCTCCACACGCCCGGCGGCAGAATGTTCTTCGCCGCGGTGCCTGTCCCCTGGAAGACCGCGTCAATGATGGCCGGTTTGTTGATCGCCATCGCCAGCGCCTGACGAACCTTCACATTATCAAACGGCGGCTTTTGCGTATTAAATGCCAGAAAACCGGTGTTTAGCCCAGCTTTACTCATCAGGTTGATGTCTTTGTTCGCCTTCATGCGCGGCAGATCCGCCGGGTTCGGGAATGGCATCACCTGGCACTCATTTTTCTCGAGCTTGGCGTAACGGACGGAAGCATCCGGCGTAATGCTGAATACCAGCCGGTCGATTTTTGATTTGCCCTGCCAGTAGTCGGAGTTTGCGGTAAACAAAATGCGCGAATCTTTTTGGTACTGCGCGAGCTTAAACGGCCCGGTGCCAATCGGATCCATATCGACGCGCTCCGGCGTGCCCGCTTTCAGCATCGCATCGGCGTATTCGGCGGAAAGGATTGAGGCAAAATACCAGGCCAGATCGGCCACGAACGGTGCCTCAGGATGCGCCAGCGTAAAGCGCACGGTGTGCTCATCCACTTTGTCGATGGATTCAATCAGCTTGCCAAACTCCAGGCTTTCAAAATTGGAATAGCTGCCGCCGGAAACCTTGTGATACGGATTGTTCTCATCCTTCTGGCGCATAAACGAGAAGATAACGTCATCGGCGTTAAAATCACGGGTGGGTTTGAAGTTTTTGTTGCTCTGAAACTTCACTCCGGGCCTGAGATGGAAGGTATAAACCTTGCCGTCTTCACTCACGTCCCAGCTTTCCGCCAGGCTCGGCACCAGCTCCGTGGTGCCCGGTTTGAAATCCACCAGGCGGTTATAAACCGGTACGGCGCTGGCATCCACGCTGGTGCCAGAGGTGTATAACTGCGGGTTGAAGTTCTCCGGCGATCCTTCCGAACAGTACACCAGCGTTTGGCCGCCACGGTGGAACTTACCGTCAGGGCCAGCGTCGCAAGCGTTAGCGTTGTCAGTTTGCAATTCATGTCCTTTTCCTGTTCTTATTGGTTTAGCCTTCCATTGATAACATCAAATACAAACTGCAAACACCTGATAACATGAATAAAGAAGGAATCACTATGCCATCGCCGCTCGCCAGTCAATTAACCCAGCGCTTCTTCCGCTATCTGTCTATCACCAGCCAGAGCGACGCCAGCGCAACCACCTTACCCACCACCGCAGGACAGCACGAGATGGCGCAAGTCCTGGCAAAAGAGCTGGAACAGCTGGGCCTGGACAATATTGAAATTGATGAGCATGCCACCGTTACCGCGGTGAAAAAAGGCAATGTTCCCGGTGCGCCGCGCGTTGGTTTCATCACTCATATTGATACCGTGGACGTCGGGCTGTCACCGGATATTCATCCGCAAATCCTGCGTTTTACTGGTGAAGATCTCTGCCTGAATACGCAAAAAGACGTCTGGCTGCGGGTAAAAGAGCATCCTGAAATTCTGGCCTACCCTGGTGAAGACATTATCTTCAGCGACGGCACCAGCGTGCTCGGTGCCGACAACAAAGCCGCGGTTACCGTGGTGATGACGCTGCTGGAAAACCTGAAGGCCGAACAGCGCCATGGCGATATCCTGGTAGCCTTCGTGCCCGATGAAGAAGTCGGCCTGCGCGGCGCGAAGGCGCTGGATATCGAACGTCGCTTCAACGCTGATTTCGCCTGGACCATCGACTGCTGTGAACTCGGGGAGATCGTTTATGAAAACTTCAACGCCGCTGCGGCAGAAATCCGCTTTACCGGCGTCACCGCTCACCCGATGTCCGCCAAAGGCGTGCTGGTCAACCCGTTGCTGATGGCGACGGACTATATGAGCCACTTCGATCGTCTGGAAACCCCGGAGCACACCGAAGGCCGTGAAGGCTATGTCTGGTTTAATGGCATGGAAGCCGTGCAGAGCAATGCGGTGCTGCACGCCAGCATTCGTGATTTTGACAAAGCGAGCTTCGAGCGCCGTAAACAGCAGATTGCCGAAGTCGCCGGGAAGATTGCCGCGCTCTACCCAACGGCAAAAGTGGACTATCGGATAAGCGATACCTACAGCAACATCAGCAATGCCATCGGTGAAGATCGTCGTGCGGTTGATTTGATGTTTGAGGCCATGGAGAGCCTCGGTATTACGCCAAAACCGACGCCGATGCGCGGCGGCACCGACGGCGCGGCGCTCTCAGCCAAAGGGCTGCTGACCCCGAACTTCTTCACCGGCGCGCACAACTTCCACTCGAAGTTTGAATTTTTGCCGCTGAAATCGTTCGAGGCCTCTTACAACGTCGCTCTGCAGCTCTGCCTGCTGGCCGCGCGTTAAGCAGGTTTGCGGGCGAGCATGGTGGCAAAGCGCAATTTGATGCGGTTACCGTTGGGGTCGGTGCGATGGAGTTCGCCGACCTCTTCGTTATAGCGGTCGAACTGCCAGCCTTCGTAGTAATTCTTCAGCTCGCCCGCCTTAAAGGCAAACGGGAAGCCGACGGTACACGGATAATCGTCCGTGTCCATCGCCGCCACGATCAGGTTCCAGCCGCCCGGCTTCGTGCAGCGCTGCATGTTAGCAATCAGCCCCGGAATGGTTTTCGCTTCCAGGAACATCATCACCACGGTGGAGAGAATAAAGTCGTAGTCGCCGTCGAACGTCAGCGCATTCAGATCCACTTCCTTCGATCGCAGGTTTTCCAGCCCTTCCGCCTGGCGAATGGTCTCCAGGTTATTGATGCTCATTGCGTTTTTATCCCACGCGGTAACATCAAAGCCGTTCGCTGCGAGGAAAAGGCTGTTACGCCCGTTGCCACATCCCAGATCGAGCGTTTTTCCGGGCTGAATTTTCGTCGCCGCGTGCAGCACTTCTGAATGGGTGCGAGTCAGGCCGTATTTGTCAGTGAAGTAGTTTTCGTCACGAAGAGTCATTGGGGATCCTTGTTGGGTAAAAGAGTGTCACGATCGACGCGGGTCAGCAGCTTGCCGCAGACCAGCAAATTCAGGGTCCACAGCATCAGCAAAGCGATAATCGCGTTAGTGAAGATAAACAGCGGCAGCGCCAGGTAATGGAAAAAACCGTCAGGCGCGGCGTGCCCCAGATGCAGCCCGGTGGTCGCCAGCGCTGAAATGCCGAACGAGAAGCTCCAGAATGAGGCGTTAAACGGCTGAGCCAGGAACCAGGGGATCAGACGCAGCATAAACAGCAGCTGCAGCAGGCCGTAACCGAACAGCATTTTTGCCAGCACATCCGCGTGACCACCATTTACGGCAAACCAGGCGCTACAGGCCACCAGCGCGGGGGCAAGCTGAATACCAAGCGAGGTGCGCAGCGGTGCGGGCAGCTCTCCGGCGCTGCGTAAACGTTGTAAAATAACAGGCTCCAGGCTCAGCCAGGAGAAAATGCCGGCGCCCAGGAAAACCAGCCCGACGTCGGTATAACCCAGCGCACCGCACGCCATTGCGCTGATAAAGTTATTTGCCACCGTCGGCAGATACAGGCCTGGCGTTGTGGCCTCATTTGGGTGCTTTCCGCGCCACAGTCCGGCGCTTTGCCACGCGGCGTAACACAGCTGCGCCGCGACGCCGAAGCCAAACAGCCCTTCTGCCAGCTCCCGCCACCACGGCATTACGCCAATAGAAACCAGCATTGTCGTCGCCGGAAACAGGCTGACAAAGCTGCTGGCAAACGGGTGGCGCATCTCAGCGAGCACGCTGTGCGGGAAACGCGTCAGCCGCAGTAAAAACGCCAGCGTCAGCAGCGCCCAGATAACGATCGCCAGTACCACCAGCGCGTCGCCAATCAGCCACGGTACAGGCCAGATTGTGCTGGCATAGCGCCAGGCAAACCCCATGCCGATGATACCGAGCACCATGCCGAAATAACCGGCTGGCAGATGCAGAACGGGACGTTTACTGGAGGGATTGTTCATTTATGTTAAGCATTCAAAAAAATTTGAAGATGCATTTTAAAGGAACCTTCTGCGCCGCGTCACGCAGATTCTTTGCTACGTTTATCTTAGCCCCTCATAAAGAGAATTCTGATGAACAAATTCCGCCTGAGCGATTCCGCACGTAGCCACAGCTATCAGGAAGATGGTGAGAAAAAGTGCGTCTCACTGCGGCAAATCATTGCCCTGCGAGATTTCGCCGACGTGAAAGCCGGCACGCCGGGCGGCTGGGTGGATGATGAATCAGCGCTAAGCCAGGCAGGCAACTGCTGGATTTATGATGAGAACAGCGTGGTTTTTGCCGCTGCCCGCGTAACGGGCGATGCGCGAGTGACGCAGCCCTGCACGCTTTCTTACGGCGTGCTGGTGGAAGGTAATGCCTGGATAGACAACGCTATCCTTAGCCATCAGGCGAGAGTAAGTGACAACGTCACCGTTCAGTCATCCCGCGTGCGCGGCGAGTGTCATCTTTTCGGCGATGCACGCATTCTCAACGAATGCGATATTATCGCCGCCATCGGCTTAACCCGTGACAGCTTGCAGCATCTACAAATCTACGATCGCGCCACCGTCAGTCGCTCACGTATTGTTCACCAGGCACAAATTTACGGCGATGCCATCGTCGATCAGGCGTTTATTGAGCACCGCGCCGAAGTGTTCGATGCCGCACTTCTCCAGGGTAATGATGTAAACAACGTCTGGGTCTGCGACTGCGCGAAAGTCTATGGTAACGCCCGCGTGGTGGCCGGGAGCGGCGAGGACGCGATTCCCACCCTGCGCTACAGTTCACAGGTGGCGGAAAACGCCGTGGTGGAAGGCAACTGCGTGCTGAAACATCACGTGCTGGTTGGCGGTCACGCCTGGCTGCGCGGCGGCCCTATCCTGCTGGATGATAAAATCCTGGTTGAAGGCCACGCGCGCATCAGCGGAGATGTGGTGATTGAACATCGGGTTGAAATCACCGGTAACGCAGTGATCGAAGCTTATGACGGTGACACTATTCACCTGCGCGGGCGCAAGGTGATCAACGGCGACGAGCGGATCACACGCACGCCGCTGCTCGGGTCACTTTAAGCCATCTTCAATAATGCGGGCGTAGATATTCTGGTCCTGGTAGCGGCCGTTGAGATACTCCGCCTGTCGCAGGCACCCTTCCAGCACGAAACCGTTGCGCAGCGCCACCCGGTTGCTGCGCTCATTTTCAACGCGACATTTGATCACAAACCGGCGGATTTCCCCCTGTTGCGCGTAGTACTGCATAAACGCTTCAAGACAGGCGGACAGGATCCCTTGCCCCTGATGGTCTTCATCCAGCCAGTAACCGATATAACCGGCCTTATTGAGCGGCTCAATGGCGTTAAACGACAGCACGCCCACGACATCACCGCTGTATACAATCAGGAACATTTTGGCGTATCCGCGCTGGTGCAGTAACCGGTTGCTCAGCATATTTTGCCGGGTGTCCTCTTCACTACCGACAAACTGCGGCCAGTTCAGGGAGTGCTGCAGCCACTGGCGATTTTTAAGCACCAGCTGGTGCAGCGCGGGAACAAAACGCTCATTGGCGGCTTCCAGCGCTAACTCAGCGGAAACCTGAATCAATGCATCCTGTAGCGGGTTTTCAGGTGTCATCATGGATCCTTGTGATTAGCATACGTTTTCGTTCCACTGGTCCTCAAACCCTAAACAGGCTTGCCGGGTGGCGCTGCGCTAACCCGGCCTACGGTATTTTGTAGGCCAAGCAAACGCAGTGCCGCCAGGCGCTTACTTCATCACGCGGTCATCGACGTAATTACGCTTGTCCGGCGCGGGCGGGAAGTACTGATACAGCCAGGTTTCACTGATCGCATCGCCCTGGCAGCGCAGGAACATGCGCATATCTACCGGGTCTGTGGAGTCGTTGGTCGGATACCAGTCGAAGAGAATGCGGTAGCCGTCGAACGGTTCAACGTAGAGAATTTCAATCTGCTTTGCTTCGCCGTTGGAGAGCGTGATCACCGGTTCGATACCTTTCGGTGCGGCGGCTTTCAGGTCCCCGCCCACGAAGTCAATGGCAAAGCGACGTGCCCATTTATCCGGATAGTGTTCACCCGGTGCCCAGCCTTCCGGGAAGCCGCCCATGCCGGTACGGGTGGCCATCACGCGGGCCATTGGAGAGCGTACCGGCGGCTGCGCGGCCCAGTAGAGGCGATACTTGAAGTCCAGTTCGTCGCCCGCCTTCACCGTTTTTTTCGGCTGCCAGAAGCAGACGATGTTATCCAGCGTTTCACCGGTGGTCGGGATCTCCATCAATGAAACGGCCCCTTCGCCCCACTGGCTGCGCGGTTCGACCCACAGGCTCGGGCGCTTGTTGTACCAGCCCATCACGTCCTGATAGTGCGAAAAGTCGCGGTCAAGCTGCAGCAGACCAAAGCCGCGCGGATTTTTGTCCTGGTAGGCGTTGAACTGTAGCTTCTGCGGGTTATTCAGCGGACGGCAGATCCACTCGCCGTTACCGCGCCACATCGCCAGACGATCGGAGTCGTGGATTTGCGGGTGGATGGTGTCGCACGTGCGGCGCTCGTTGTTGCCGCAGCTGAACATGCTGGTCATCGGCGAGATGCCGAGCTGTTTGATGTCCTTGCGGGCGAAGATGTGGTTTTCCACATCCATGATCACCTGCGTTTCCTGACAGTTTACGGTGAACTTGTAGGCACCGGATACGCTTGGGCTGTCCAGCAATGCGTAAACGGTAAAGACCGTGGCGCCCGGCTTGACGGTTTCAAACCAGAAAGAGGTGAAATCCGGGAACTCTTCAAGGCCGTCGGTGTAGGTATCCACCGCCAGGCCGCGTGCAGACAGGCCGTACTGATAAGTGCTGTCCACCGCGCGGAAGTAGCTTGCACCAAGGAACGACACGATATCTCGGCGTGCCAGTTCCGGCGCCTTAAAGGTGCGGAAACCGGCGAAGCCGAGGTCGGTCTGCCCTTCCAGCTGCTTAGTGTCGACGCCCGCATCGTTGTATTTGAACAGCTCCGGGCGGAAGTGGATTTCACGCGCCTGCTGTGTCGCAGAATCCAGTGAGAACATGCGCACGCGGCGGCGGAAGCCCATCCCGACGTGGAAGAACTGAATATCGAGCTGACGATCGGGAATGTTGTTCCACAGCGACTGGTTTGCATCGTACTGAATCGCGTTGTAAGCCTGCGGCGTCAGATCTGCGAGAGTTTTCGGCAAATCTTTTGGTTTGCCACCCCATGGCTGGCTGGCAATGTCACGGGCCATCGACTGCAATACGGAGAAATCAAAACGACGCGTTTGCCCGTCGGCAATGGACGAATCATCAGCAAGCGCGGCTTTGGAAAACAGGGAGGCAATGCCGGTTGTCGCGCTCACCGCGGCGACAGCCATCGAGGATTTAATAAAGTGTCTGCGGTTCATGCCTGAGTCAGCGTCCTTATAAATGTCGACTTCGCGAAGATGCGCCCCACTCTAGACAAAAAACGCTGATAATCCAATTGTTGCCCGCGCAAACCGGGAAATAAATTATTGCGATCGGAAGTGACTGATTCCGGTTGTAAATGTCTGTATAAAAAAGGCTCATCGCTGATTTGCGTGAACGCTTGCGCGAAGGGCTTTTATGCCGGGTGGCGGCTTCGCCTTACCCAGGCCTACGATGCCCCATACGCCGTTCGAAAAAAAACCCGGCGAGCGACATCACTCCCGGGGCCAAAATACACTCTCGTTATTATTTTACGCTGACGTCAATACCCGGAAAGTATTTCGCCGCAAGCGTGGTGATGGTGCCATCGGCACGCACTTTGTCGATAGCGGCGTCGAGCTGCTTTTTCTGCGCCTCGTCGCCTTTACGCAGACCAAAGCCAATTCCGCTGCCGAGGATCGTATCATCCGCCACCGGTTTGCCGATAAAGCCGAAGCCTTTACCCTGCGGCTTGCTGAGGAACCCGGCCTGGCCCGCGGCGGACATCACTAAGCTTGCGTCAATACGCCCGTTCAGCAGATCCGCCCACGCCATATTCTGATCTTTATAAGACACTACGGTGACACCGTGCTTTTCCCAGTGCTCTTTGGCGTAGGTTTCCTGAATGGAACCCTGCAACACACCAATGGTTTTACCCTGCAATCCTTCCGGCGTGGCCTGCATGCCGCTGCCCTCTTTTCCGACCAGCTGAGACGGAATGCGGTAAATCGGCTGAGTGAAATCAATGCTTTTACGCCGCTGTTCGGTGATGTTCATCGCCGAGTTGATCGCGTCAAACTTTTTCGCAACGAGCCCCGGGATCAGTGAATCAAACGAGCTTTCCACCCAGCTGCATTTCAGCTGTGCCGCTTTACAGATGGCGTTGCCCAAATCGATATCAAACCCCTGTAGTTCGCCCGCTGAGTTACGACTTTCAAACGGCGGGTACTCCGCCTCCACGCCAAAGCGCAGCTCGTCTGCCGCAAAAGAGGAAACCGAGCAAATCAGGCCGAAGCCCAGGATCAGTGCTTTTACTTTCATCGCCAACGCCCCTTAACGTGGTTTAACCTGACACAGGGCCGCAGCACCTGCCCGTAATGTCGCC
The DNA here is from genome assembly GCF_032012665.1 of Scandinavium sp. NCBI lineage: Bacteria > Pseudomonadati > Pseudomonadota > Gammaproteobacteria > Enterobacterales > Enterobacteriaceae > Scandinavium > Scandinavium sp. The sequence continues at coordinate 24,217 of NZ_DALZVG010000016.1, read as the reverse complement.
TCATCTTTGGCAAAAGAGAGACGAATCAGTTTGTTATCGGTGCCGTCGGTGTAAAACGCCGACAGCGGGATCGTCGCCACGCCGTGGTCAACAATCAGCCTTTTAACCATTTCGCTGTCGCGCTCGTCACTGAACGCGCTGTAGTCCGCCAGCAGGAAGAACGAGCCCTGACTCGGCAGCAGCTTAAACGGCGATTCTGCCAGCAGCGATTGCAGCAGATCGCGCTTACGCTGATAAAACGCCGCCAGCGACAGCCAGGTTTGCGGGTCCATCATATGTTCAGCAAACGCGTACTGCATCGGAGTATCGGCAGAAAACATCAAAAATTGATGCACTTTGCAGATCTCATCCATCAGTTCGGCTGGCGCCACACAATACCCCACCCGCCAGCCGGTGACGTGATAGGTTTTTCCAAAGGATGAAACAATCACGCTGCGCTCGGCGAGCTGCGGATGCGTTGCCATGCCGTGATGCGGCTGGCCGCCAAACACGACGTGTTCGTAGACTTCGTCAGACAAAATCACAATATCGGTGTTTCGGGTCAGCGCCGCCAGCTGCTGCAGATCGTTAGCATCGAAGACTTTGCCGCTGGGGTTATGCGGCGTGTTGACGATAATCATGCGAGTGCGCGGCGTGATGGCGGCACGCACCTCATCCCAGTTAACGGTAAAATCCGGCACCGTCAGCTTAATGGCGACCGGCGTTGCGCCCTGCAAACGCACAATCGGCGCATAGCTGTCGAACGAGGGTTCAAAATAGATCACTTCATCGCCGGGATGCACCAGCCCGCTGATGGCGGAATAGAGCCCTTCGCTGGCGCTGGCCGTGATCAGCACTTCGCTGTCAACGTCGTAGCGAGTGCCATAGAGATCGGCAATTTTCTCCGCGATGCGGATTTTCAGCGCATGCAGGCCGGTCATCGATGCGTACTGGTTATGCCCCGCTTCCATCGCACGGGTTACGCCCTGTACTAATCGTGGATCGCAGGCAAAGTTCGGCGCACCCTGGGAAAGGTTAATGGCGTTATGCTGTGCAGAAAGCTGGCCAATCACGGTAAAGATGGTGGTGCCCACATCGGGTAACTTGGTACGGGTTTTCACCGGAGAACGCAGAGTCATCGCCAATCCTTTCTCAGTAAATATGCATAACTATTCAAGCGAAAGCCCTCTGCGGCGACAATCGAATTGTTGTCATGCTAGCTATGAGGAAATTGCATAGCTGATATCGACGACTACACTTGATGCAGGTAACTCAGGTGAACCGCCATGAAAAAAATCGCCATCATCGGCACCGGCCCGACCGGGATATACACTTTCTTTTCGCTCTATAAGCACAACACACCCGTCGCCATCTCGCTGTATGAGCGCGCGGAGGAAGCCGGCGTCGGCATGCCGTATGCCGACGAGGACAATTCACGCCTGATGCTGGCGAACATTGCCAGCATTGAAATTCCACCGCTCTTTATGACCTACCTGGAGTGGTTAAAAACGCTGCCTCAGGAACGCCTGGCACATTTTGGCGTTGAGGCGTCCACGCTGCACGATCGCCAGTTCCTGCCGCGCATTCTGCTGGGCGACTACTTTCGCGCGCAGTTCCTCATCCTGGAGGAAAAAGCGAGACAGCGTGGCTACCAGGTTGAGGTCCATGAATCCTGCGAAGTGAGCGATCTGCACGCAACGGAGCAAGGCGTCCGGTTATGGATAAATAACGTTGCTGAACCTGACGTGTTCGACCTTGCCGTCATCGCCACCGGGCACGTCTGGCCGGATGACGAAGAGGCGACCCGTTCATTTTTCCCAAGTCCGTGGTCGGGGCTGCTGGAGGCGCGTATTCCTGCGGGTTGCGTCGGCATTATGGGGCTTTCGCTGAGCGCCATTGATGCTGCTATGGCCGTCGTGGCACAGCACGGTGCATTCGATGAAACGGATGAGCACGCTGTCACTTTTAATCTCAACAGAAACAGTACTGCACTGAACCTGACGCTGATGTCGCGATCCGGTATTTTGCCTGAGGCAGATTTTTACTGCCCTCTCCCTTACGAACCGCTGAAAGTGGTAACGGAACAGGCCGTAGCACGGGAAATTGCCGCCGGAAGTCAGGGTTTGCTGGACCGTATTTTTGCGCTGATGGCAAAAGAGATTACGCTTGCCGACCCGCAGTGGAGCGACCACATCACGTTATCTGAACTGAATGCCGACACCTTTGCCAGCGCCTGGTTTGCCGACAGGCAGCAGCACAACCCCTTTGACTGGGCGGAGGAGAACCTGCGGGAAGTCGAGCGTAACAAGCAAGAGCGGCATACGGTGCCGTGGCGTTATGCCATCCTTCGCCTGCATGAAGCGGTTGAAGATGCCGTGGCGCATTTTGATGAGCGCGACCGACAGCGCTTCAATGCAGGCCTGGCGCGGGTGTTCATCGACAACTATACCGCAATCCCTTCAGAATCCATCCGCCGCCTTCTTGCGCTGCGGGAAGCAGGGATCCTGACGATTCAGACGCTTGGGGAAAACTATTCGCTGGAGAAAAGGGAAGACAGGACGCGCATTCGCGGACAGAACGGCGAACTGATGTTCGACACCTTCATTGACGCTCGTGGACAGAAGCCACTGAAAATAAAAGATTTACCCTTCCCTCATCTTCGCGAACAGCTGGCCGCCACCGGAGATGATTTTCCGAATGTGGCGGAGGATTACACCCTGCCGGAACCCGAAGCGCTGCGCGGGCGGATCGCGTTTGGCGCACTGCCTTATCTCATGCACGATAAACCCTTCATTCAGGGCATTGTCGTTTGTGCAGAGATAGGCGAACGTATTGCTGAAACGGTGACGCAACCGACGAGCCGTCTGCGCCGACGTCTGCCGTTTATTGAGCGCTGACCCTGTGTCATACTCGGCATGACCAAATTGCATAGCTGGAGCCCGCATGTCCCGTAGCCAGTTGCCGCTAAACGCTATCGAAACTTTTCTGGTGACCGCCCGGCACCTGAACCTGACGCACGCGGCGAAAGAGCTGTGCCTGACCCAGGGCGCGGTGAGCCGCAAGATTGCCACGCTGGAAGCCTGGTTCGGGTTTCCGCTGTTTGAGCGTCTGGCACGCGGCCTGCGCCTGTCGCCTCAGGGCAGCGCGCTCTATCCGGAGCTTATGACGTCGTTTAACCAGATGGTGCTGGTCGCCGAACAGGCGCGCCAGCAGCAGAGCGTGGTCAGGCTTAAAGCCCCAACCTGCGCAATGCGCTGGCTTGTGCCGCGGCTGGTTGAGATTGAACAGCGCTTTCCGGAGATGCAGATTGCGCTGACCACCACCACCGAGCATTCGGTCAACTTCAGGACCGAGCCGTTCGATGCCGCCATTGTCTTTGGCACGCATATGAACGCGGGTGATCTGCTGTTTGAGGAGTCGCTGACGCCGGTCGTCAGCCACCGCCTGGCGGAAAACAGTCAGTTTTCAGGCATGACGTTTTTACACCCCACGCGCGATAAAACCGACTGGTCGCTGTGGCTGGCAAAATTGCCTGAACCGCTGCCTTCTGCCATGCAAAAGAATCAACACTTCGACACTATGGATTTGGCTATCACCGCCGCCGTGCAGGGCTTTGGCGTAGCGATTGCTGACGAAACGCTCGTCCAGGAAGATTTACTCAGCGGCAGGCTGGTGCGCCCCTACGCGATGAGTGTGAAAACCGGGGCCAGCTATCGCCTGGTGCTGCGCGAGAGTTCTGCGAAAGCCAGCGGGCTGACGCAGTTTCGCGACGGCCTGCTCAATCCAGCGTCACGTGATGACGCATCACTCGCCGAAACAGCACCATCCGCGCGCGCATAAAGCGGTTTTCCATTTTGAAACCGGCATATTTATTCAGTCCAATGCGTAACAACCTGTCGCGGCCTTTGACCGACGCAGGCCAGCGAACCGGGCCGGGCAGCGTGTCGTTTGCTGTGCTCGCATCACGGGCGAAACTCACCCAGTAATCCGCCACCCGCTTCGCAAACGCAAGGTCGTGTTCGTTTACGTACTGCCGGGCAGGCTCGGCGAGCGTCAGCGTATCAAACACATAAGGCACTTCGTTACCGTGCCAGGCGCCGTTTTTGTAGGTGTCATGCTCAGCCTGCGCCACATAGTCAAACCAATAGCGCCAGCACGGCTGGCCGATGCGCTGCTGCGCCTGCATCACCACAAATCCCAGCGTGGTGAAAGCCATATCCCGGCATACCTGGCGACCCAGCTCCTCGTCTCCTTTTACGCCGGGATAAAGCAGCTTAATCAGGCCCAGCCCCAGCCGACGCTCGCGGCGAAGCTTCTGAATTTGCTCCGCCAGATCGACGCCAAACACCGCCATGACGCTCGCTTCATCGCTATTAGAACCAATCACCACTGGCATGGGATGCTGGCGTGCAGTAAAGAAGGTTTCCAGCATCGGCTCAGGTAAAACGGCATCGCCGCAGACGGGAACCGGACCGGGCTTCAGCGCGCCTTCCAGCGGCCAGAGGGCTTCGGCAGGAATCTCACGCAGCTGTTCAGCCGTCGTGTTTTGCAGACCGAAATGGGCGGCAACGGCTTCGCCCTGCGCCAGCGCTTTGTCGACCGGCGTATCGGGCAACGTATAACCGCTTTGGACTATAGCCTTGTGAAACAAATGCTTAGATTTTGGTGATGCCAGTAAGGAGAGCACGCTGCGCGCACCGGCAGACTCGCCAAACAGCGTGACGTTGTCACGTTCGCCACCAAACGCTTCAATGTTTTCCTGCACCCATTTCAGCGCGGCAATCTGATCGAGCAGCGAGAAGTTACAGATGCGTTCGCCCTCTTCACCGTCCAGCGCCGGGTGCGCAAAGCAGCCGAGATGCCCGAGACGATAGTTAACCGTCACCAGTACTACACCACGCTGCGCCAGCCGTTTTCCATCATAGGGCGGCAGACTGCCTGCTCCAATCGTAAAACCCCCACCGTGCAGCCAGACCATCACCGGTAAGGGAGTAGTGCGTTCGGCAGGCGTCCAGACGTTGAGATAGAGACAATCTTCGGAGAAACGCCCCGGATCGCCACCGCCGAGTTCGCGGCAGTAGTCGATATTTTGCCAGCTGGCCGGAGAGAAGGTTTGTGCATCACGCACGCCTTCCCATGGCGTAACGGGCTGCGGCGAACGCCAGCGCAAAGCGCCGACTGGTGGAGCCGCGAACGGAATGCCGCGATAGCAATGGGTGTTATCGTCGGTAAAACCCAGCAGGGAACCCTGCCGGGTATGAGCCAGCGGTGTAGCAGGATGATGCATTGTTTTCTTCCTTTTACGCGCATTCATCCCAGTTTATGCGGGTTAGCGCCCCGTTAGCAACGCCGCCAAAGGCTGATTTACAGCAACCCGCAGCGGCGTTTACTGCGGTCTTCGGCTTCCTGGTACAGCTCAAACTCGTCCAGCACCGGGCAGCCTAGCGCTTCTTCGAAGGCTGCCTGACTGGCATTGCCGCGGCTGCGGGCCTGAGTTTCATTGCCGAGGTTTGACTGGAAGATCCCCGCAGCGCTCACCGGCAAAAAGTCTTCATAGGTGATGGGCTGCGCCACCAGCCAGCCTCGCTCGATAAGCGGCTGCGGGTCGTCACCCGGACGGAATGCCTGACGATGCGCTTCACCCGCAGGCGTCAGGCGATAGCGGAAGTACGCCAGCGCCTGACGCCTGAGGAACATTTCACTGTCGGGGAAGGATTTGAACATCTCCGAAAGATGCTGCTGATGGCTGAGGTTGTCTTTGCCGGTGCCCGCTTCCGCCAGCAACGCGTCATACAGCGCCCGTCCTTTCGGGGTTAACGCTACGCCGCGCTGTTCGATTTCGCCGAAACGCGCGGTGTGCGTTCCGCGATGTTCTCCGGCAAACAAAACGGGTTCTTCAAGGGCTTTGAAGCTGGTCTGACGCAGCAGAATCGGCACTTCCCGGCGCGGTGGGCCTTCAATCAGAATCTTCGGTTCGATGCCGTACTCCGGCATCAGCTGCTGAACGCGATCGATGTCCAGCGTGCGCGGCGTCAGATGGTTGATGTGGCAGCCGGGGAAGCATACAACGTCGGCAATCAGCCTGTGTTCGTTGTGCAGCGCCAGATAAGTTTCCTGATCCACCGTGGCATGACTGTGCCAACGGAAGGTTTCCAGCGCTTCCTTCACAAACTCTTTGGCTTCTGCTTCGGTCAGATCGCCCTGCACTTCATGCTGCGCGATCAAATCCAGGCAGCGCGAAGTGAAAATCTGTCGTTTCGCCAGAATCTCAGCGGCCTTGTTGCGCAGCTCAACGTTTTCGATCAGCTCCAGACGAAGCAATGAGGTAAAGACGCGGAATGGATTGCGGGCCAGCGCAGCATCCTCCACCGGACGAAACGCGGTGGAATGCACCGGCACGCCCGCCTGCGAGAGATCGTAATAGCTGACGGGATACATCCCCATCACGGCAAACATGCGGCGCAGTGTTGCCAGTTCCTCGGCTGACCCTACTCGGATCGCGCCGTGGCGCTCAACGTTCAGACGCGCCAGTTCATCGGCGTTCGCCAGTTGTTCATGTAGCTGAGGATGGTTCTCAAGCACTGCCAGGTTCACATCCGCCACCAGTTCCAGCAGCGTGCCGTACTGTGGAACTTCCTGCTGGTACATCGCTGACATAGCCTGCGAAAAGTTTTCCCGAATCTCATCAGCCGTGATGGTGTTCGCCATGATGTCATGTCTCCAGTGAATATTACCTGGAGTGTACATAAGCCTTTTCCGCCCGGTAGGAAGAATTTCTGAATTGTGATCGCGGATAACCTCTGTCGGCCAGCGCAAACCACGTGGCAATGAAGTCGTCTGTCGCGTTACCATCCACCTTCAGGGCGAAGCGAAAACGGTATTCTCCGATCTCTGATGCGCTTTTAGTCCAATGCCCTTATGCCGTGGGTCGTCTTTTCTGCTGTTTCCATAACTCACCGTCACCCTGCCCGGACAAATGTTAATGATATTTTGCTAGCAAGTTATCAAATTTAAACAAGTTGTCTTGATTGCGATCTCTGACTCTCTTTAACATCCGGTTATGGAAAAAAACGGTCTCTTCAGTCAGCGCATTCGCTTGCGCCATTTGCATACCTTCGTCGCCGTCGCTCAACAGGGAACGCTGGGGCGCGCGGCAGAAACCCTCAACCTTAGCCAGCCTGCGCTCTCTAAAACTCTCAACGAGCTGGAGCAGCTGACCGGCACGCGCCTGTTCGATCGCGGGCGTTTAGGTGCGCAGCTGACGCTGGTCGGCGAACAGTTTCTGACCCACGCGGTAAAAGTGCTCGATGCGTTGAACACCGCCGGGCAGGCCTTAAGCCGCAAAGAAGGCCTCAGCGGTGACGTAGTGCGGGTTGGTGCGTTGCCAACCGCCGCGCTCGGCATTCTTCCCGCAGTGATAGGCCCGTTCCATCAGCAGCAAAAAGACATCACGCTCCAGGTTGCCACCATGAATAACACCATGCTGCTGGCGGGGCTGAAATCAGGTGAGATTGATCTGGGGATTGGGCGCATGTCCGACCCGGAGCTGATGAGCGGCCTCAACTACGAACTGCTGTTCCTCGAGTCGCTCAAGCTGGTTGTCCGTCCGAACCACCCTCTTTTGCAGGAAACCGTCACGCTCAGCAAAGTGATGGAGTGGCCGGTGGTGGTATCGCCGAAAGGCACCGTTCCACGACAGAACGCCGAAGCTTTGGTGCTGAGCCAGGGCTGTAAAATTCCTTCAGGCTGTATTGAAACGCTGTCGGCTTCGCTGTCGCGCCAGCTGACGGTGGATTTTGACTACGTGTGGTTTGTGCCATCGGGCGCGGTGAAAGATGATTTACGCCGCGGCACGCTGGCGGCGCTGCCGGTGCCGAATCAGGGTGTGGGCGAACCTATCGGGATTTTAACCCGGGTGGATTCACCGCTGTCGAGCGGTGCCCAAACCCTGCTGAGCGCGATTCGTAAGTCGATGCCGGGCAGCTAATTCCGTTTGCCGGGCTGCGGCCAGCGCCTGACCCGGCCTGCAAATGCATATTGTGGTAGCAGGTCGGGCAAGCGCAACACCGCCCAACCTTGCTGTTACTTCTTACGCGGCATCATGCGCAGCAACGTATTGTCCTTCCAGAAATAGTGATGCATCAATGATGCCAGCGCGTGCAGACCAATCACGTAATAGCCAAAATTCGCCAGCCACACGTGGTATTCCTTGAGATTATCCGCCAGATCAAAATTGGCCTCCGCTGCGTGCGGCATGGTGATGCCAAACGCAATCCATGGGTTGCCTCGGTTGTACATCATCACCAGACCGATAATCGGCAAAATAATGAACAGCAGATAAATCACCAGATGCCCCAGATGCGCCATTCCGGTCATCCACGGTTTTGGCTTAGGCACAATCGGTGGCGATTTGTGCTTCAGCCGCACCAGCAGGCGCGCCACCATCAGCACCAGAATCGAGATGCCGCAGGAGACGTGCACCATATTAAAGTACGGACGGTAAGTCCGTGGAAAGAAGCCCCTCAGCTCCATGGCGCAATACGCGCCGATGACCAGCAAAAAAACCAGCCAGTGAATGCCTATTTGCAGACCAGAATATTTATCCCGCATCGTTATTGATTTCCGGAAAGAAGATGAAAGCGCTACCATAGCGGCCTTGCCTGAAAAATTCATTAACTTTTCTGTATCTATTTTCATACTGTTAACGCCCATTTGCGGTTGTTCAGTTGCCCTGGCAGAGCAACTGGTCTAAGCCTGGAGGAGTTTATTGACGATTAAGACAACCCCGACAGGAGAAGATGAATGAGTAAGATTGGCATTAACGGTTTTGGACGTATCGGACGCCTGGTACTTCGCCGCCTGCTGGAAGTCAAAAGTACGCAGGAAGTGGTGGCGATTAACGATTTAACGTCGCCCAGGGTGCTGGCGTACCTGCTGAAGCATGACTCCAACTACGGCCCTTTTCCGTGGAGCGTGGACCATACGGAGGATGCGCTAATCGTCGACGGCAAAAAAATCGCAGTTTATGCGCAGAAGGATGCCAGCCAGATCCCGTGGAAAACGGCAGGCGTGGAGTACGTGATTGAATGCACCGGGTTCTACACCGCCACGGACAAAGCCAAAGCGCATCTCGATGCAGGTGCAAAAAAAGTGCTGATTTCCGCCCCCGCAGGCGACATGAAAACCATCGTTTTTAACGTCAACGACGATACCCTCGATGCAAACGACACCATAATTTCGGTGGCATCCTGCACCACCAACTGCCTCGCCCCAATGGCAAAAGCGCTGCACGACGCGTTTGAAATCAAAGTCGGCACCATGACCACCATTCATGCGTATACCGGCACCCAGGCGCTGGTGGACGGGCCAAGAGGAAAAGATTTACGCGCCTCCCGCGCGGCGGCTGAAAACATTATTCCGCACACCACCGGCGCGGCGAAGGCGATTGGTCTGGTGATCCCCGCCCTGAGCGGCAAGCTGAAAGGCCATGCGCAGCGCGTGCCGGTGAAAACAGGATCGGTAACGGAGCTGGTCTCCATTCTGGGTAAAAAAGTCACGGCGGATGAGGTCAATGCGGCACTGAAAAAGGCCGCCGAAGGCAATGAATCGTTTGGCTATACCGAAGAGGAAATTGTCTCAGGCGACGTGATCGGCAGTCATTTTGGTTCAGTGTACGATGCCACTCAGACTGAAATCACCGAAGTCGGCGATTTGCAGCTGGTGAAAACCGTATCGTGGTATGACAACGAATACGGTTTTGTGACTCAGCTGATTCGCGTGCTGGAAAAATTCGTCAAGCTGTAAGCAGGCAGGAATAAAGCGAAAAGGCATAAGGCTGTCCTTATGCCTTTCTTATTTCAGGGCAGGTTAAGCGCTTTTTCCGCTTTATTTCCGTTCTGGATCACCCTTTTCCCGAACGCGATACCGCGCATTTCAATAACCCGATGTAATACGGTGGCGAAGAGATACACGACCGGGAAACATAATCCGATGGTAATCAGATAGCGCACCCCGCTGCCGTGCGTTGCCAGGTGTGCATATTTGAGCAGCAGGCCAATCACTGGCATCACCACCAGCAGGTGCAGCAGATAAACCGAATATGAGACGTCGCCAAGCCAGGTGAAAAAGCGATGGCACAGCACGGCGCGTAACACGCTGAACAGGCGTTGCATCAGATTTTGCTGCTGCCACGGCCACAACACGCCCGTCATGCCCAGAATCATCAGCGCCTCAATAAAGACCTGCATGCTGTCCATACGGATATTCATCATGGCGCTGACCACCGGAGCCAGCAGGGCAAGCGCAATAAACAAAATGCGGCGCTGCCTGACCGCCTCTGCCACCAGCATGCCCGCAATGAAAATATGCAGCTTAATCAGGATCATCGACGGCATCGGGAACGCGGTATACAGATCGGGCAACAGATAACGCCCGGCAAGCACAAAAATCATCAGGGTGACCATCGCCAGGGCAAAGCCCAAACGGAGCGTCAACAGCATGATGAACGGGAACAGGACGTAATACTGCATCTCAAGCCCGATGCTCCAGTCCGGCAGCGCGGTGTTGTAGGCATATTGCGGCAGATCGCCAAACGTAAAGGTCAGGTGCGCCAGCACGTTGAAGAAGGAGATGTCGCTGTAGCGCGACGTTTCGGTGGCCGTCGAGGGAAAGGCGCCCGCAATAATTTCACGCATATCGCCAAGATAATGCCCGGCCAGCAGCGCAACAAACAGCAGCACATAATAGAGCGGCGCAATACGGAAATAGCGCCGCAGCCAGAAGGTTTTGATGGTCTGCCATTGCCCCCACGGTTCTTTCGTCTGACGCTCAATATAATTTTTGGTCATCAGATAGCCGGACAGCAAAATAAACAGATCGACGCCCAGCTTGGGCACCGCAATAATCGGTATCTTGCAGTTCACCAGTAGCGCAATATGCCCGAGAAATACCCACAGCGACGCCGCGCCGCGCAGACCTTCAAGCTCCGGGGACCAGTTTTTAGTCGTTGCCATAATCACCTCGTTAAAAAAGCATCATAGCAACATGTCCGTGACAGAATGTCAGAAAGCCAGGCCTGATAGCGACTTTCAGATAAAGGCCACAACGCCCGCTCTCATGCGGGTTTTGTTGGCGTATAGCGTAAGATCCCGGCCACCCCGCCACCGCCATCAGAAGGATGATGAACCCCATCGGCTACGGTTACTTCGCTGAAATCAAACGGCGACACATTCTCAATGCAGGCAACGTTCACCCCATACTGGTCAGGGTTGGATCGACGCTGATGGAAGGTATAAATCCCGCAGACCGAACAAAAATAGTGGGCGGCAGTGCGGGTATTGAAGCGGTATTCGGCCAGCTTTTCTTTGCCGTGGGTAATGTGGATCCCGGAGAGAGGCGCGGAGACCACTACCGCCCCGCGCATCCGACAGAAAGAGCAATTGCAGCGGCGGATCGTGTTAAATCCGTCCGCCAGCTCAACCGTAAACTTCACCGCGCCACAGTGGCATTGGGCATTCACTTTTTCAGTCATGGGCGTACCTCGTCATGGAGAGAGTCGCCCTAAGTTGTAGCACAGCGTAGCCCTTTTTGTCGGGTGGCGGCGATGCCTTACCCGACCTGCCCAGAAAATGACATTTATGCCAGTCTCACAGGCCGGGTAAGCGTCAGCGCCACCCGGCGCTCTTAAAAATTACGACTGCAAATAAACCACCTGCGTCTGCAAATACTCCTCCAGCCCGTGGCGACCATCGGCGCCGCCGATGCCGGATTTGCGCCAGCCCGCATGAAAGCCCTGCATCGCCTCAAAGTTCTCGCGGTTGATATAGGTTTCACCGAACTTCAGCCCTTTGATGGCCTTCATCGCTTTATTCAAATCCTGGGTGTAGACCGAAGAGGTGAGGCCATATTCGCTGTCGTTCGCCATCTTCAGGGCCTCTTCAAGCGTATCGAACGCCACCACCGGCAGCACCGGGCCGAACGTTTCCTCATGCATGATGCTCATCTCCTGGCGCACGTTCAGCAGCAGCGTTGGCGGGTAGAAATAGCCTTTGCCCTCCGGCGTTTTGCCGCCAATGGCGACTCTGGCGCCCTGCTCAACCGCTTTCGCCACTTTCTGCTCTACGCGCTCAAGCGCAGCGGCGTTGATAAGCGGGCCCATCGCAATATCGGTACGCTGCGCCGGGTCACCGAACTGTACCGCTTTCATCGCCTCACCCAGACGATTGACGAAGCGATCGTAAATGCCCTTCTGGACATAAACACGCTCGGCGCAGTTGCATACCTGCCCGGTGTTGATCACGCGGGAATCCACAATGGCTTTCACCGCCAGCTCAAGATCGGCATCGTCGAGCACGATCGCCGGGGCTTTTCCGCCCAGTTCCAGGCACACTTTGGTGATATTTTTTGCCGCCGCCGCCATGATTTTTTCGCCCGCGCCGACGCTGCCCGTCATGCTGACCATCGCGACTTTCGGGTTCCCCGCCAGCTCCTGCCCAACCGTTTCACCGCGGCCCAGCACCAGGTTGAATACACCTTTTGGCAGACCAATCTCATGTACAATTTGCGCAAAGGCGATGGCATTGTTCGGCGTAAATTCGCTTGGCTTAATGACGATGGTGTTACCGGTAATCAGCGCCGGAGCAAGCTTGCGGGCAATCAGGAAGAACGGGAAGTTCCACGGCAGAATGCCGGTGGTGACGCCCAGCGCCCGCTTGAAGACAAAAATATTCTCCCCCGGACGGTCGCTTTGCAAAATTTCGCCTTCGTAGCGGCGCGCCCATTCGGACATGTAGTCGAGATAGTCGGCAGTAAAAGCCACTTCCACTTCTGCCAGCTGCTGAATTTTACCGCCTTCCGCGACGATAAGGGCGCTGATTTCGTCCGCTCGATCGCGAATACCTTGCGCAATTTTCCTCAGCCAGCCCGCACGCTGAATAGCCGGAAGCGCTTCCCACGCGAGTTGCGCGCGTTCAGCCGCCTCAATGGCCTGCTGCGCTTCTTTGGCGGAGCCATCCGGAATACGGGAGATCAGCGCTTCGGTTGAGGGATTAACCACGTCAATCCAGGCGTCGCCTTGCCAGGTCACAAACTGGCCGTCGATATACATAGGGTGTTGAACGGGTGCTGTCATGCGCTGCTCCTGTAAATGCATCGTTTTTAACAAGTGAATTTATTGTTAAATATCCAAATGCAGCGGCGAGGGTCCAACGCTATGATCCTGAATCTGTGAGATATCTCATAAAAGTGGCGGGCTGAACGCGATTCAGCAGCAACATCGCGTTAACAAGAAGTGCCCGTTTGAGCACGGCGGCTCGCAAACGGGCATACGCATAAGACGTTACAGAAGAGAACGGCTGGCTAACGCTTCACGCAGCAGCGCATCGTCGCGCAGGTGCTGCCAGGCGCTCAGCACGCTTTCAGGCAGGTCAACATGTGCGATAAAGCCTTTTCCGCGCGGGCCGTAGCCGTTTTCATCGTCCTGAATACGCGGCAGTTCGCCAAGGATCAGCGACAAATAACGCTCGACGGGCCAGACGTTCTCCGCTTCATCGGTAAAGGTCAGGCCTGTTTCGCCGTTACGCAGCACGGGCAAATAGCCCGGATAGCTGTGCCACTGTGGCGCGCTGGCATCGTCCTGCCAGACATGGGAAAACGTCGCCATAGTGCGACGCTGCATGGTCGGATCCTGCACAACAATAGCGTGGCGACTCCCGATTCCGCATGACTGCATAACGTCGCGCGTAAAACGGGCATTTTCGCCACAGTTAGTCGAACGATCTTCTACAACAATACGCTCACGGGGAATATTCCAGAACCGATGCGCGATATCGGCAAGAATGGCCGCTTCTGCCCGCCCTGTGGTACGCAGCGTGTTGTAGCGCGGATGACGGGCAACGGCGGCATACAGGAACGTGGTTGAGTGACCGATGCCGCCGCTGATAAGCAGGGTCCGGTTCTCTGCGGCCAGGCGACACGCGGCGTCAATCGTCGGGATAACCGCATTGCCTGTGAGCACCACAAGATCCGCCTCAGCGTTTACTGGCGGCGCAGAATAATCGTTTTGCGCCAGCCATTCACCCACGCAGTTAGCGGCCTGCAGAGTTGCATCAGTCAGGTGTGGAAAGGTGGTCAGCATAATACTCCCTTCTTTCGTATGTCAGCGGTCAGGGTAACGTCCTGGCCGGATGATGACAGCAGAGGGCTCCGAAAGCGAGCCTGTTGCTTTGTCTCTGCGCGGTGATTGGCTCTTTTTATTCAGGGTGTTTTTGTGACAGTATTAACCGATTCACTTGAGTAATGTTTTGTAACAGGACTACAATCATTAGCACACTAACGATTAACGGTTTGAATGTATTTTCCGCAAGGTCTGAGGGATAAGATGCGCCTGCCGAAACGCGACCCGTACGCGCCACACGACTGGGCACCCCATGAGAAGCCCGCCCTGCTCGGTTCCCCTTCCACGCCGGAACACCCCATCCCCAAACGTATCGCGTACGGGATTGTCGGTCTGTTGGTTTGCCTGACCGGTGCGTTGGGCAACGCCGTTGTGACGGCTAACCTGCAAAATTTGCAAGGTACGTTTGCCGCCTGGTCAACGGAAATCGCCTGGCTTCCTGCGGTTTACGTGATGACCAACGTCTCCATCAACCTGCTGCTGGTGAAGTTTCGCCAGCAGTTCGGGCTGCGCGCCTTTACCGAAGGGTTTCTGGTGCTGTACGTGCTGGTCACCTTCTTCCACCTTTTCGTCAACGATTTGAGCAGCGCCCTGATGGTGCGTGCGGCACACGGCATGGTCGCCGCGGCGCTCAGTTCGCTGGGGATTTACTACCAGATTCAGGCCTGGCCTGCGCGTCACCGCCTTAAGGGGCTGACCATCGGCATCACCGGTTCATCGCTGGCGATCCCCCTTGCCCGCCTGTTTTCTACCGAACTGTTGCAGCTCGACGAGTGGCGCGGCCTCTATTTCTTTGAGCTGGGGCTGGCGCTGATTTGTCTTGCCTGCGTTATCGCCCTGAAGCTGCCGCCGAGCGATCGCAAAAAAGTGTTCGAAAAGAAAGATTTTGTGACGTTTTTCCTGCTCGCTCCCGGCATGGCGTTGCTGTGCGCGGTGCTCTCTCTGGGGCGTCTTGACTGGTGGTTTGAGGCGCCGTGGATTGGCTGGTCGCTCGCCCTCGCCACAGTGCTTATCATCAGCGCCATCGTCTTTGAACATAACCGCAGCAACCCGCTCCTCAACACCCGCTGGCTCTCCAGCGGGAGTATTCTGCGCCTGGGGCTGATTATGCTGCTGATCCGCATTGTGTTGGCGGAGCAGAACACCGGCGTTATCGGCTGGCTGCAGTATGTCGGGCTGCAAAACGAGCAGATGATCCCGCTGGCGTGGTCGATTTTTGCCGGGATCGCCTGTGGGATTGTCGCCAGCTGTCTGACCCTCAAGCCGCAGCGGCTGGCGTTGCCGATTGTTATTTCGCTGGCGCTGATGATCGTTGCCTCGCTGATGGACAGCCAGTCCAGCAGCCTTACTCGCCCCGCACAGCTGATGGTCAGTCAGTTTCTGTTGGGCTTCGCCAGCGCGTTCTTCCTCGCCCCTTCCATGCTTGCCGGGATCGGCGGCGTAATTGCCGACCCGCGCAATCTGGTCAGCTTTTCCGTGCTGTTTGGCATGAGCCAGAACATCGGCGGCCTGCTGGGGTCGGCGATCCTCGGCACCTTCCAGACCTGGCGGGAAAAATATCACTCAGCGCTGATAGCAGAACAGCTGACAACGTTGAACCCGCTGGTGACCGAGCGCATCCAGCAATATACGCAGCTTTTTCAGAGCCAGATTGGCGACAGCGCCCTGCTCGGCACTCAGGCGCTGACGCAGCTCCAGACCGTCAGCACGCTGGAGGCCAACATTCTGGCCTACAACGATACTTACCTGCTGACCGCCTGCATTGCGGGCATGACGCTAATCTGGATTGCCTGGCGTCTGTTGCGCCTGCGTATCACCGCACATTTAGCGCTAAAAAAAGCGACGGGAAACAAATAAATATGTCCGCTATACGGGAGTTGTTATGAGTCAGCAGGATGCCGCCAGCGAGCAGGCCCACACGCGCAACAATCTGCGCATCGTTTCTGTGTTTACCGCTGCGGCCATCGGGCTGGTCGGCGTTCTGGTCATTCTTTACGCCTGGCAGCTGCCGCCGTTCACTCGCCACAGCCAGTTTACCGATAACGCCTACGTGCGTGGCATGACCACCTTTATCAGCCCGCAGGTCAATGGCTACATCACCGACGTGAAGGTGAAAGATTTTGACCAGGTAAAGTCAGGCAATGTGCTTATCCAGATTGATGACCGCATTTACCGCCAGCGGGTGCATCAGGCGCAGGCCCAGCTTGCCATGAAAAAAGCCGCGCTGAACAACAACCTGCAGCAGCGAAAAAGCGCCGAAGCGGCCATTGCCCGCAACGCCGCCGCGCTCGAAAACGCCAGAGCGCAAAACCTGAAGTCGCAGGCAGACCTGAAGCGCGTGAAGGAGCTGACCGCTGACGGTTCACTCTCCATACGCGAACGTGATGCAGCACTTGCCAGCGCCGCGCAAGGCAACGCCAATATCGCCCAGGCGAACGCCACGCTTGAGATGTCCCGACAGGATCTACAGTCAACCATCGTCAACCGTGCCTCGCTGGAAGCGGATGTGACCAATGCTGAAGCCTCACTGGAGCTGGCGCAGATCGATCTGCAAAATACCCGCATCATCGCGCCGCGTGACGGCCAACTGGGGCAAATCAGCGTGCGTCTTGGCGCCTACGTCACCGCCGGAACGCATCTCACCACGCTTGTGCCACCGCAGCACTGGGTGATAGCCAACATCAAAGAGACACAGCTTGCAGAGCTGAAGGTTGGCCAGACTGCGACATTCACCGTTGATGCGCTCAATAACGAAAAATTCCACGGCAAGGTCCAGAGCATCTCCCCGGCGACCGGCGTCGAGTTCAGTGCCATTTCTCCGGATAACGCCACCGGCAACTTCGTGAAAATCGCCCAGCGTATTCCGGTGCGCATTACGGTTGATGAGGGGCAGAAAAACGCCGAACGCCTGCGGCCAGGCATGTCGGTGCAGGTGACGATTGATACCCGTGAGGCACAGAAATGAGGCGCTTATCCTCTCTTGCCGCCGCGCTGCTGCTGGCGGGATGTCACTCCGTTGCTGTTCAGAAAGCCGACTCGCACCTGCAAATTCCGGGCGCATGGCGGCAGAGCGTGGGTCCGGCAAGCCCGGCGGAGAGCGTGTGGTGGCGTAATTTTCACGACAGCCAGCTGAATCAGTACGTTGAGCAGGCGTTGCGCTATAACAGCGACGTGCTGATTGCCCGGGAACGCGTGAATGAATATCAGGCTCGCGCTTATGCAACGGAAGGCGCACTGTTCCCTTCCGTCGATGCCGGGCTGAGCGGCACCCGGGCGCGGGCTCAGTCAGCAGCAACGGGCTTACCCATCCACAGCACGCTTTATAAAGGCAGCCTGACCGCAACCTATGATGTGGACCTGTGGGGAGCGAATCGCGCCGCATCACGAGCAGCTGAAGCCTCGCTTGACGCGCAAAAAGCAGCGGCTTCCGCTGCCGAGCTGACCGTCGCTTCAAGCGTAGCGGCAGGTTACGTCACCCTGCTGTCGCTCGACGAACAGCTTAGGGTCACTGAGGACACACTGAAATCTCGCGAAGAAGCTTACCGCCTTGCAAAACGGCAGTACGAAACGGGATATACCTCCCGACTGGAGCTGATGCAGGCCGACTCTGAACTACGCGGGACGCGCGCCCAGGTGCCACAGGTGAAGCACCAGATAGCGCAGCAGGAAAACGCGCTGAGCGCGCTGCTCGGCCAGAATCCGGCAAGGGTGGAACGCCAGACGTTTGCCACGCTCACGCCGCTGGCTGCCCCGTCACAACTGCCGTCCACGCTGCTGAACCGCCGCCCGGATATCGTGCAGGCCGAACGGACGCTGCTGGCCGCTGACGAAACGCTCGCCTCATCAAAGGCACAGCTGTTGCCTTCCCTCAGCCTGACCGCCAGCGGCAGCTATCAGGACGATGCGCTGTCGGGGTTACTCGATAATCCGCTGCGCCTTTGGAGCGTCGGCGGCAGCATTCTCGCCCCGCTGTTGAACCGACAGGCGCTGAATGCACAGGTGGACGTGTCGATGTCCCAGCGCAATCAGGCACTTTACAGCTATGAAAAAACGGTGCGGAGCGCCTTCAGCGAAGTCAACGACAGCCTCGACGCCATCACCCGCTACGGCGAACAGCTGGAAGCCCTGCAAGAGCAGCAACAGGTGGCGGAAGAGACGCTGCGCATCGCGCAAAACCGCTACCGCAACGGCTATTCGTCCTACCTGGACGTGCTCGACGCTCAGCGTACGCTGTTTTCCACGCAGCTGAGCGTAGTGCAGGTGAAAAACAACCTGCTGCTGGCACAAATCGATCTTTACCGGTCGCTGGGAGGCGGCTGGTCTTCTCTGTCAGGGTGACGCTCACTGTGAGGCTCAGAGATGCAAAAATCGTGGTCTGCTGTCGATAACTATTTGATCAACGCGCTCCTGCCTGCCGATCCTGTCCTGGAAAGCGTGCTTGAGAACAACCACAAGGCTGGCCTGCCCGCTATTGACGTGGCAGCCAATCAGGGACAGCTGCTGGCGCTGTTTGTAAGGATGACAGGCGCCAGAAGCATTCTGGAAATTGGCACCCTCGGCGGATACAGCACAATCTGGATGGCCAGAGAGCTTCCCGAGAATGGCAGGCTAACGACGCTTGAATTCAGCCCGCATCACGCCGCCGTCGCCCGCCAGAATCTGCAAAGCGCAGGCGTGGCGCACAAGGTGGAGGTGATTGAAGGGCCGGCGCTGGAATCACTGGCGGCGCTGGATCCGGCAACCACGTTTGATCTGATCTTTATCGACGCCGATAAGCCCAATAACCCACATTATCTGGAATGGGCGCTGCGTTTTTCACGGTCGGGGACGCTGATCGTCGGCGATAACGTGGTGCGCGAAGGCGAAGTCACCCATCCTGCAAGCTCTGATAAAAGCGTTCAGGGCGTGCGGAAATTCATCGAGATGATGGGCAATAATCCGCGCCTGACCTGCACGGCGCTGCAAACCGTGGGCGTAAAAGGCTGGGATGGGTTTACGCTGGCAATTATGGAACGATAATCAGCCGGGTGGCGGCTACGCCTTACCCGGCCTACATTTTCTTCCATAGGCCCGGTAAGCGCAGCACCACCGGGCATGGTTTTTAACCAGAAATCTGCTCCATCGCCTGCAAAATACGCTTGTCGGAAATCGGATACGGCGTGCCGAGCTGCTGCGCAAAATAGCTGACGCGCAGCTCCTCGATCATCCAGCGAATCTCCTTCACGTCGTCGTCATCCCGACGCCCCGGCGGTAGCTTGTTCAGCCACTGCTGCCACACCTGCTGTACGCTTTCCACTTTCAGCATATTTGCGCGATCGCGGTGGGGATCGACAGCCAGTTTTTCCAGTCGTTTCTCAATCGCGTTGAGATAACGTAGCGTATCACCCAGCCGCTTAAAACCGTTACCGGTGACAAACCCACGGTACACCAGCCCCGCCATCTGCGCTTTCACGTCTGAAAGGCCAAGCGCCATGGTCATATCCACGCGCCCTTTAAGCCGCTTGTTGATGTTGAAGACGGCGGTCAGGATCTGCTCCACCTGTTTAGCAATCTCAACCACGGTATCGTTCAGCTCTGCGCGCACTTTCTCGTGCAGCTTCGCGAAGTTCTCTTCCGTCCACACCGGACCGCCCGCCTCGTGAATCAGCTTGTCCACGCCGCAGGAGATGCAGTCATCAATCAAATCCAGCACTTTGCCGTACGGGTTAAAATAGAGACCGAGCTTGGCTTTGTTCGGCAGCTTTTCGTGTAAATATTTGATCGGCGAAGGAATGTTCAGCAGCAACAGGCGGCGTAAACCACGCCACATCGCCTGCTGCTGCTCCAGCGGATTATCAAACAGCTTAATGGCAACGCTGTCACGCTCATCCACCAGCGCCGGCCAGGCCTTCACTTTGTAGTTACCGCGCTTCTGCTCATAGCTTTCGGCAAGCGTACCGAAGCTCCACAGGTGCAAACCACTCTGCTCGATACCGTCGTCCGCTACGGCGGAAAGCGTCTCCTGCACTTTACCTTTAAGCGCGTCTTTCAACGCCGTCAGGTCTCGCCCTTCCTGAAGCTTCTTGTTTTTGTCATCGACGACGCGGAAGGTCATTTTAAGGTGATCGGGCACCTGATCCCAGTGCCAGTCCTCACGGTCGATAGTGACACCGCTCATGCGGCGCAGCTCCCGCTCCATGGCATCCAGCAGCGGCAGTTCCAGCGGCGTAACGCGGCCCAGTAATGCTTCGGCGTAGTTCGGTGCTGGCACAAAGTTGCGGCGCACGGGTTTCGGCAGCGATTTAATAAGCGCAATCAGCAGTTCGCGTCGCAGACCCGGAATCTGCCATTCAAAACCGGCTTCCTCCACCTGATTCAGCAG
This sequence comes from Scandinavium sp., assembly GCF_032012665.1. NCBI lineage: Bacteria > Pseudomonadati > Pseudomonadota > Gammaproteobacteria > Enterobacterales > Enterobacteriaceae > Scandinavium > Scandinavium sp. Next base: position 3,704 of record NZ_DALZVG010000016.1, on the reverse strand, counting down.
CGGCAGCGGAATATGCACCGTGACGCCATCGGCATCGGCGCCCGGCTCGAACTGATAGCTCAGGCACAGCTTCAGGTTGCCCTGATGCCAGAAATTCGGGTAGTCGAGCTTGCTGACGCTCTCCGCCCCCTCTTTGATCAGCATGCTCTTTTCAAAGCTGAGCAGATCCGGCGTTTCACGGCTGGCCTTCTTCCACCAGCTGTCGAAATGGCGGGCGGAAATCACTTCATGGCTGATGCGCTGATCGTAAAACTCAAACAACGAATCGTCGTCCACCAGGATGTCGCGGCGGCGGGATTTGTGCTCCAGCTCTTCGATTTCGGTGCGCAGTCTGTTGTTGTCGCGGAAGAACGGGTGACGCGTCTGCCAGTCACCTTCCACCAGCGCATGGCGGATAAACAGCTCACGGCACAGCGCCGGATCAATCTGGCTGTAGTTCACCTTACGTGCCGCCACGACAGGCAGACCGTAGACGGTCACTTTCTCCGTCGCCATCACCGCCCCCTGTGAGCGTTCCCAGTGCGGTTCGCTGTATGAGCGCTTAATCAGGTGCTGCGCCACCGGCTCGACCCATTCCGGATCGATGCGTGCGGCAATGCGCCCCCAAAGGCGGCTGGTTTCCACCAGTTCAGCCACCATCGTCCACTTAGGCGGCTTTTTGAATAAGCCGGAGCCCGGGAAAATGGAGAATCGGGCGTTACGCGCGCCGGTAAATTCCTGCTTATCGGTATCTTTCATGCCGATGTGGGAAAGCAGCCCCGTCAAAAGAGCGATATGAATTTCGCGGTATTCGGCCGGTTCGCTGTTCACCGGGATACCCAGCTCTTTCACCACCTGGCGAAGCTGAGTGTAGATATCCTGCCACTCGCGCACGCGCAGGTAGTTGAGGTAATCCGTGCGGCACAGGCGTCGGAACTGGTTCGACGACAGCGCTTTTTGCTGCTCGCCGAGGTAGTTCCACAGGTTCACAAACGCCAGGAAATCCGACTCTTTGTCGTGGAAGCGGCGATGTTTTTCATCAGAGGCCTGCTGCTTGTCCATCGGACGCTCGCGCGGATCCTGAATCGACAGCGCGGAGGTGATAATCATCGCCTCACGCACACAGCCGTGTTTCTGTGCTTCCAGCACCATGCGTGCCAGGCGCGGATCGACCGGCAGTTGGGCAAGCTGGCGACCCATGGTCGTCAATTTATAAACGGTTTGCTGTTCGTCAGTGGTAATAGCGCCCAGCTCTTCCAGCAGACGCACGCCGTCCTGGATATTGCGCTTATCCGGCGCTTCCACGAACGGGAATGCGCCAATATCGCCGAGCCCCAGCGAAGTCATCTGCAAAATAACCGACGCCAGGTTAGTGCGCAGAATTTCCGGATCGGTAAATTCCGGACGCGACAGGAAATCATCTTCCGAATAGAGTCGAATACAGATCCCTTCGGAGACGCGCCCGCAGCGCCCTTTACGCTGGTTAGCGGAGGCCTGAGAAACTGGCTCAATCGGCAACCGCTGTACCTTGGTGCGATAGCTGTAGCGGCTGATGCGTGCGGTACCCGGGTCGATCACGTATTTAATACCCGGCACGGTGAGCGAGGTTTCGGCGACGTTGGTTGCCAGCACGATCCGCCTTCCACTGTGTGACTGGAACACGCGGTTCTGCTCGCTGTTCGACAGGCGCGCGTAAAGCGGCAGAATCTCGGTATGGCGCAGATCGCGCTTGCTCAGCGCATCAGCGGTATCACGAATCTCTCGCTCGCCGCTCATAAAGATCAGGATATCGCCCGGACTTTCCTGCCCCAGCTCATCCACCGCATCGAAAATGGCCTGCAGCTGATCGCGTTCCGTGTCATCCGCCTCTTCAACTATCGGACGGTAGCGTACTTCCACCGGGAAGGTACGCCCGGAAACCTCAATTATCGGTGCGTTATTGAAATGTTTTGAGAAACGCTCCGGGTCGATGGTTGCCGAGGTAATAATAATCTTCAGATCCGGACGTTTTGGCAGCAGTTCGCGCAGGTAGCCGAGCAGGAAATCAATGTTCAGGCTACGCTCGTGAGCTTCATCGATGATGATGGTGTCGTACTGCATCAGCAGGCGATCCTGCTGGATTTCCGCCAGCAGGATCCCGTCTGTCATCAGCTTAACCATCGTGTTATCGCTGACGTGGTCGCTGAAGCGGACCTTATAGCCAATGCAGCCGCCCGGCTCGGTTTGTAGCTCTTCAGCAATACGGTTAGCAACGGTTCGCGCCGCCAGTCGACGCGGCTGGGTGTGACCAATCAGCCCCTTCAGCCCGCGGCCCAGCTCCATACAGATTTTCGGCAGCTGGGTGGTTTTTCCCGAACCGGTTTCCCCCGCCACAATCACCACCTGGTTATCGCAAATGGCGTTGAAAATATCCTGCTTTTTCTGGCTGACCGGCAGGTTTTCCGGATAGGTAATCAAAGGGCGCGCCGCTTCGCGCAGCAGGACTTTCCCTGCGGCCTGGGCGATCTCCTGCGCCATCTCCTGCAAAATGGCCTGCTGTGATTCAGGATTTTTAACCTTCTTCACGCCATGCAGACGGCGGGCGAAGCGCGTTTTGTCGCGTAGCATCAGGCCGTCGAGTCGTTCATGCAGCTGAGAAAAAGTCAGTTTATGTTGTTCTGTCATAGTCTTATCGGGCAGCGCACTGCCGGGAAAGTGTCTCTGTTTTGATTGTGTCAGATTACCATATCGGGGCTTCGCTTTCCTTCATCAATAAATTTGAACGAAGGCTTCGATATATTGCGCTATCCCTGCGACAGGATTGTGAATAGAGTGTCAACAAGCAACAGGGCACGGGCCCGTCAATCTCATAAAAGGAAACACCCATGAGCAAAGTATTAGTTCTCAAATCCAGTATTCTGGCAGGGTACTCTCAGTCTGGTCAGCTGACCGACTATTTTGTTGATCAGTGGGCTGAAAAACACCCGGCCGATCAGATTACCGTTCGTGACCTGGCTGCACAGCCAATCCCGGTACTGGATGGTGAACTGGTTGGCGCACTGCGTCCGAGCGATGCACCACTGACGCCACGTCAGCAGGAAGCGCTGGCGCTCTCCGATGAGCTGATTGCCGAACTGCAGGCGCATGACGTGATCGTTATTGCCGCACCGATGTACAACTTCAACATCCCGACTCAGCTGAAAAACTATTTCGATCTGGTGGCTCGCGCTGGCGTGACCTTCCGCTATACCGAAAACGGTCCGGAAGGTCTGGTAAAAGGCAAACGTGCGGTAGTAGTTTCCAGCCGTGGCGGTATCCACAAAGACACCCCAACCGACCTGCTGGCACCGTACATGAAGCTGTTCCTGGGCTTCATCGGCATCACCGACGTGAACTTCGTGTTTGCTGAAGGTATCGCTTACGGGCCAGAAGTCGCCACCAAAGCGCAGACCGATGCCAAAACCGCTATCGACAGCCTGGTTGCAGCATAAGATCTCCAGCCTCTCACCGCCCGGTGGGAGGTTTTTTTATCCGCAAAATCCTTCCCTTACGATTCTTTCCGAGCTTGCTCGTAAAATCAGCAGACTTATCTTCCCGGTGATTTAGCACAGCGTAGAATGGCGGCGGGTGCTTGAGGCTTTCTGGTCTCAGGCATGAGGCAGGCAGTGCGTGCAGGAGTCAGAAAGTAAAAGTGGACTGACCCCACGCCCGTAGACAAATTCTGTCCTCACGACGAGGCCTGTTCG
>NZ_DALZVG010000015.1:0-103587 GCF_032012665.1 Scandinavium sp. | reverse complement strand
TGCCAGAACATCTGCGAATACATCTTCTACTTCGTGAAGGGGCAGGATTTCCGTCACGTCGGTGGCGACGAGCTGGACAAGCTGCTGGCGGGGAAAGATCCGAAGGAGTAAGCGGAACGTCTGGCGGGTGGCGCGTTGCTTACCCGGCCTACGAAACCGGGGATCCCGTAGGCCGGATAAGCTTGCGTATCAGGCATTCAGAAAAATTATTCCGTAATGCTCCAGCCCCGGGCCTTCCACAATCCTGGTAACTCATCCAGACGCGTAAACGTCGTTACCTTCGGGTGGTTAATTGGCTGGTTGTGCGGATCGGCACAGAAGTAAAACACCTCCATCCCTGCCGCCACGCCGGACATCGCCCCCGCGCTGGAATCGTCGACCAGCACGCACTTTACCGGATCAACGTTCATGGCTTTCGCCGCGTGGTACATCAGCGCCGGATCGGGTTTCCAGGCCTGAATGTCATAGCCGCTGAACAGCTTATCGGGAAAATGATGCAGCAGGCCGGTGTTGCCTAAAGAGTGCTGCATTTTACTCACCGGACCGTTGGAGACGATGCACATCGGAACCGTCATCGCGTCCAGCAGGGCATTTGCGCCATCGATCGCTTCGAGCTCGCTGTCGAACAGCCGCGCAACCTCGGCACGATAAACGGGTTCCAGCCTCTCTTTTTCAAGCTTCACGCCGTACTCGGCATTAATGGTGTCGATAATCTCGTACAGCTTCACCCCTTTAAAGCGTTTGAAGATCTCTTCAAGCTCAAGGGTGATGCCAAACTCCCGGAACATGTGGACATAAGCCCGGGAACAAATCACTTCACTGTCGACCAGCGTGCCATCGCAGTCGAAGAATACCGCCTCAATACTGGACATGCCGTTTCCTGTTGTCACAAGTTTAACGTTTACGTAATACAATTTGCCCGACGCAATCGTTGCCGTATAAGCAAAATCAATGAAAAAAATGCATTCGAAGCGCCCCTATTGTCGCATTTTGGTATAGGATAGCGACGAATTTTCCCCTCCTTATGTTCGGAAGCAAGAAGATGAGCCAACAAGATAACACCCAGGCGTCAGGTCAGGGTCTGCTTCAGCGCGTGTTTAAACTGCGCGAGCACGGAACGACGGCACGCACGGAAGTGATTGCCGGATTTACCACCTTCCTGACGATGGTTTACATCGTTTTTGTAAACCCGCAAATTCTGGGCGTGGCTGGCATGGACACCAGCGCCGTCTTCGTCACCACCTGCCTGATTGCCGCCTTCGGCAGCATCATGATGGGTCTGTTTGCGAACCTGCCGGTTGCGCTGGCACCGGCTATGGGCCTGAATGCGTTCTTCGCCTTCGTGGTCGTGCAGGCGATGGGCCTGCCGTGGCAGGTGGGTATGGGTGCTATCTTCTGGGGCGCGATTGGCCTGCTGCTGCTGACCATCTTCCGCGTGCGCTACTGGATGATTGCCAATATCCCGGTAAGCCTGCGCGTGGGCATCACCAGCGGTATCGGTCTGTTCATCGGCATGATGGGCCTGAAAAATGCGGGCGTGATCGTTGCCAACAAAGAGACGCTGGTGAGCATTGGTAATCTGACTTCCCACAGCGTGCTGCTGGGTGTGCTGGGCTTCTTTATTATCGCTATTCTGGCTTCGCGTAACATTCATGCCGCGGTGCTGGTGTCTATCGTCGTGACCACCCTGCTGGGCTGGATGCTGGGCGATGTGCACTACGCTGGTATCGTCTCCACGCCGCCGGATGTGACTTCCGTTATTGGCCACGTTGACCTGGCGGGGTCATTAAACCTCGGCCTGGCAGGCGTTATCTTCTCCTTCATGCTGGTAAACCTGTTTGACTCCTCCGGTACCCTGATCGGCGTGACGGATAAAGCGGGCCTGACCGACGAAAAAGGCAAATTCCCGCGCATGAAGCAGGCGCTGTACGTGGACAGCATCTCTTCCGTTGCCGGTTCCTTTATCGGGACGTCTTCCGTTACCGCGTACATTGAATCCTCTTCCGGCGTTTCCGTCGGTGGTCGTACCGGCCTGACGGCAGTCGTGGTTGGCCTGCTGTTCCTGCTGGTGATTTTCCTCTCACCGCTGGCTGGTATGGTGCCACCTTATGCGGCAGCAGGTGCGCTGATTTATGTAGGCGTGCTGATGACCTCAAGCCTGGCCCGCGTGAAGTGGGACGATCTGACCGAAGCCGTTCCGGCGTTTATTACTGCTGTGATGATGCCGTTCAGCTTCTCGATCACCGAAGGCATCGCGCTGGGCTTTATCTCTTACTGCGTGATGAAAATCGGGACCGGTCGTTTCCGCGACCTGAGCCCGTGCGTGATTATCGTGGCGTTACTGTTTGTGCTGAAGATTGTGTTTATTGACGCTCATTAAGGTGTGGCTTGTGGTGTCAGGTGGCAAAATAAACAGCAAGGCCTTCCCGAGGGAAGGCCTTTTGTGTTTGCACCCTCTCCCTGTGGGAGAGGGCTGGGGTGAGGGCATCAGGCCGCACACCTTTTTCTTTTACGCTTTCACTCGCTGAATATATTCACCAAACGCAGTCAGTTGACCAGTGAGGTGATCGCGCGTGCTTTGATCCACCACTTCACCCGTTTGCGGGTCGACTTTGTTTTGAATCACGCCGCCCATAAATTCAGGTTTGTTCATCACCATCGCGTCCAGGAACACCAGAATCTGACGCAGATGATACTGACAGCGTGCGCCGCCGATCGCGCCCATTGAGCTGGTCTGGATCAGTACCGGCTTCCCGGCCAGCGGCTGTTCAGGCAGACGAGACAGCCAGTCGATGGCGTTTTTCAGGCCACCCGGCACGGAATAGTTATACTCAGGCGTCACGATCACTACGCCATCAGCCTCACGAATTTGTGCCGCCAGCGCCTCTACGCTCTGCGGGAATCCCTCTTCCTGTTGGATATCGGCGTCATACAGCGGGATATCGCCGATGGACGGCAGTGCGCTGATTTCCATGCCCACCGGGGCGAGATTTGGCAGAGTTCGTGCGACCATACCGTTAAATGAATCTTTGCGCAGGCTCCCCAGCAACGTAACAACTTTTAACGCTTCAGACATGATTACTCCTTTAGTTTTCATCATGATGGGTCAGTTCAGTATAAGGGCTTTTTCCGCAGGCAGGCTGGTAAAACGCATCAGGCGTGCGGCAGGCTCGCTGGCGCGAAGGGGCACATCCGGCAGGCTGCGCCATCCGGTTTTGCTGTCGAACTCCCAGACCTTTAGCCTTTCGATAGCAGGCGTTGCCGCAACGGACCACACCAGTACGTCTTCTGCATCGCAAATGGCTTCAATCTGCAGCACTTTGGCGGCTCTCAGACGGCCGGAACCGGGTAACAGCTGGAGATGCCGGGACGAATCGCTTTGCGTCTCGCCAATCAGCTTCAGCACGCTCTGGCGTAAAGCCTGCAGCTGTGCGCGAGCTTCATTGGGATCGTTCTGGTTGTTGATCCAGATTGTTTCATTGCTGCTGAAGGGATAGGTTTCCGGGGCATGAGGATGATGAAAGCTGCGGGTAGCACGCTGAAGCTCCATGTCCAGACCACATTCGCCTTCGGTGGTCAGCGCCACGCCGACAATATTCCCGGCGTAAGCAATGGAAAAGCGCGGATGGTTCTCATCGCGAAAAACGGGCTTTCCATCGGGGCGGTAGATTATTTCCGGAAGTTCGCTGGTGCCGTAGAGCATAAATAACAGCTCGGCGAGCAGCCCGCGCGAGGCCAGGAAACGTGCCTGGCGATGCTGAGGCAGCTTTCGCGCTTCGTTGTGACAGGACGAGGAAAGTCGCACTGAGTGCAGATGTCCGTCGTTAAGGATCCCTCTTGCAAAATGCATTGCCATTATGTCGCTCCGTGATTAATGGTCTGTGAGGCTGAGAATGTAACTCTATTATCACCCAGGTTGATGAGGTTTTAATGTTGAATAACAGGCCGGGAAAGTTCCCGACCAGCACATTTACATTTCCTTAGCCGCAATGGTCTGTCAGTTCACACATTTGTGGGCTCATCACTGAGTAAACCAGACTGAAACGCTTCACCGTACAGCTGTTTGAACATCGACGTCAGCCAGATAATCTTCGGGTTGTGGCCGTTGCGTTTATGCCACATCAGCGTAAAAGGGACGGCCAGTTTTTGCAGCTGCGTTTCGTCCAGTGGAATGGGGCGCGTTACCAGCTTCAGGCCGTGCTGTTGATTATAGTACTGACAATAATAAGGCGCGGTGGCGAGCAGCGTATGCCCGGGCTGGGCGGCCATAAACATAGTGGCTTCAAAACCCGGCAGGCTCATCGCTATCTGACGCTTGTGCCCGGACTCATTCAGCACTTCGTCCAGCGCCCAGGTGTCGCTTTTCTCCCAGCAGATGCTGATGTGCGGATAGCGCAGGAACGTCTCCAGATTCCACTCTTGCTGTAGGGCCGGATGATCTTCTCGTAGATAGACGCGAGGCAGGTCGGTAAACAGCACTTCGAAGTCGATAAACCACGGCAACAGGCTTAATGATTCCCGCGATCGCGGATGGCTTTCCCGCCCGCTAAAGCCCAGATCCACCTCGCCTCGCACGATGGCGTCCAGCGAATCGTAATCCCAGTTGCGCAGGCGCACCGTTGCTTCGGAATAACGCTGGTGAATTTGCTGCGTGAGCGTGTTGAAGGCAATCAGCATCAACGGAGATTCTGCCGCCAGTTCAAACGTCAATCCGCGGGGCGTGTCGTAGTGTGGTTTATCCAGAAGCTGGTGGCTCATCTGCATCCAGTCAGCCAGATCCTGCTCCATGCTCACGGCCAGCGGCGTGGGATGCAGGCCGGTCGGCGTTTTGACGAACAGCGGATCGTTGAACCAGTCCCGAAGTTTTGCCAGAGATTTGCTGACGGCGGACGGCGTGACGCTCATCCGCTTCGCCGTCTTACTGACGCTGCGTTCCTGAAGCAGCAGCTGCAGGCAAAAGAGGAGATTAAGATCGAGAGTGGTCAGGGATTTTTTCATGGTCCGGCGCGCCCGCCCGCGCGGACACAAAGGTGGTCAACAGAATGCAGACCATGCTACAGCTAATCAGAATCCCGATCAGCATATTCAGCGCGCTGACGCCGGAAAGGGCTGCCAGCCAGATGTACAACGATGAGCCACATACCTGAGCGATACCCAGAATGGAGCTCGCTACCCCCGCCCGCTGGCGGAACGGCCCCAGCGCCTGACTCATCGTCACGCCAAAGCCCAGCGAAAAGCCTGCGCATACCAAAGTCAGGCCAGACAGGATAACGCCGGTTGAGGTCGCTGTGGCCAGCACGACCGCCGCAACGAAAAATAGTCCCTGAGCCATCAGAATCAGGCTGCGCTGGCGGAATTTTGTCAGGGCAAACGGCGTGGAGAAGGCCACGCCCATACTCACCAGCGCCGTCAACGCCATGATGGTTGAGTATTCACCGCGATCGAAATGCAGGACATCCATCAGCAGCACCGGGGAGATGTTCACATAGGTGAGGATGGCGGTAACGCTGAGCGTGGTAATGGCGACCCGACTGAGAAAAAAGCCGCTGATGAGCGATTCTGGCGCAGCATCGGGAATGGCTGTTGCACTCTGGCATGCACCCGGGTGCGTTTCTTTCAGCACCAGAGTGGAAAGCAGGCAGACGATGACGCCCATGGTCGCCATAACCCAGAACAGCATCTGCCACGGAAACTTCAGCATGATCAGATTCCCGATAACCGGTGCCAGTACCGGAATAATGCAGGTGATGCCGTTCAGCAGCGACAGCACCTTCGCGCGGCGGCGATCGTCCAGCGTGTCACGCAGAATGGCGAACGCCACAACGTAGCAGCCGCCCGCGCCGATACCCTGAATAAAGCGCCCGACCAGAAACAGCGTGCTGCTGGCCGCACTGGCGCAAAGCGCGGAGGCCAGCGCGAAGATTATCGCTCCGCAGATAGCGACTGGCTGACGCCCGGCTTTGTCGGCGACGCGCCCGGCAATCAGCATTGCCGTCGCCATACCGGCCAGATAGACGGAAAACGCAATATGCAGTTGAGCTTCGCTCGCGGAGAGATCCGCCGCAATGCGCGGCAGGCCGACGAGATACATATCGATCCCGGAGGGATAAAGCAGGACAAGAGCGAAGCTGCAAAACAGAAAACGGGCCATAGTCACCTCACAGGAAAGTGCGGCGAGAATACGGGGCTTTATTGAGGGAGACGAGTTGCCGTTTGGACAACGGTGTTTTCCATTGAGGAAAACATCATAATCGTGGTGCAGGCCCGGCAAGCATAGCGCCGCCGGGCATTTCATCCGGTAGTGATTATTTACCGATACAGAAGCTCGAGAAGATGCGCCCCAGCAGATCGTCGGAGGTGAATTCCCCGGTGATTTCACTCAGGTTTTGCTGCGCCAGGCGCAACTCTTCGGCCAGCAGTTCTCCGGCCCACGCGCCCAGCAGCTGCGCTTTACCCTGCTGCAGATGTTCGGCTGCGGCTTCCAGCGCCTGCAAATGGCGACGACGAGCCAGGAAGCCGCCTTCCATGTTGGTGTCGAAGCCCATGCTCTGCTTCAGATGGTTGCGCAGAATGTCCACGCCTTTGCCCTGACGAGCGGAAAGGCGAATCAGTGAGTGACCGTTCACCTCGCTCAGACCCACGTCTTCACCGGTGATGTCGGCTTTATTACGCACCACGGTAATCGGCAGGTTCGCCGGTAAGCGGGCGATAAAATCTGGCCAGATCTCAGCCGGATCAACGGCGCTGGTGGTTGTGCTGTCGACCATAAACAACACGCGGTCCGCCTGCTCGATCTCCTGCCAGGCGCGTTCGATACCGATGCGCTCCACTTCGTCGCTGGCGTCGCGCAGTCCGGCGGTATCAATGATGTGCAGCGGCATACCGTCGATATGAATGTGCTCGCGCAGGACGTCGCGGGTCGTGCCTGCAATGTCGGTGACGATAGCGGCTTCACGGCCCGCCAGCGCGTTCAGCAGGCTCGACTTCCCGGCGTTAGGCCGCCCGGCGATCACCACCTTCATACCTTCACGCAGCAGGCTCCCCTGGCGCGCTTCGGCGCGAACGGCATCGAGATCGCCGATCACGGTATTCAGCTGAGCTTCGATTTTACCGTCGGAGAGAAAATCAATTTCCTCGTCCGGGAAGTCGATGGCTGCTTCCACGTAGATACGCAGGTGAGTGAGTGCTTCCACAAGATGGTTCACGCGTGCGGAAAAGGCACCCTGCAACGAGTTCATTGCCGAGCGTGCCGCCTGTTCTGAACTGGCGTCGATCAGGTCGGCAATCGCTTCGGCCTGGGCCAAATCGAGCTTATCGTTAAGAAAGGCGCGCTCGGAGAATTCGCCTGGATTCGCGATACGAATGTTCGGCAGCGTCAGGATGCGCTTTAACAGCAGATCGAGAATAACCGGGCCGCCGTGGCCCTGAAGCTCGAGCACGTCTTCACCGGTGAAAGAGTTCGGCCCCGGGAACCATAGCGCAATGCCCTGATCCAGTGTGTTACCTTCGGCATCACGGAACGGCAGGTAGTCGGCATAGCGCGGCTTCGGCAGCTTACCCAGCACCGCCTGCGCCACGTCGCACGCGTTCAGGCCGGAAATACGCAGGATCCCCACGCCGCCGCGTCCTGGCGGGGTGGCCTGGGCAACAATCGTGTCGTTATGGCTCATGGTTTGTCTCTTTCAATACCAATAGAAAAGGCGGTCAATCGACCGCCCTGTCATTACTTTTCTGATTGCCGGGTAGCGTTTCGCTTACCCGGCACGTGAATCAGGACTTTTTCTTATCGCGGCTGTGCAGACCACGTTTTTCCAGACCACGGTAAATCAGCTGCTGCTGGATAATCGTCACCAGGTTGCTGACGATATAGTACAGCACCAGACCTGACGGGAACCACAGGAAGAACACGGTGAAGATGACCGGCATAAAGGTCATGATCTTCTGCTGCATCGGGTCGGTCACGGTGGTCGGCGACATCTTCTGAATGAAGAACATCGTTACGCCCATCAGGATCGGCAGGATGTAGTACGGGTCCTGTGCGGAGAGGTCATGGATCCACAGAGCGAACGGCGCATGACGCAGTTCAACGGAGCCCATCAGCATGTAATACAGCGCCAGGAAGATTGGCATCTGAATCAGCAGTGGGAAACAGCCGCCCAGCGGGTTCACTTTCTCGGCTTTGTACAGGGCCATCATTTCCTGGCTCTGACGCTGCTTGTCATCGCCCAGACGCTCACGCATCGCCTGAATTTTCGGCTGCAGCATGCGCATCTTCGCCATGGAGGTGTACTGCGCTTTGGTCAGCGGGTACATGATGCCACGTACGATGAAGGTGATAACGATGATTGAGAAGCCCCAGTTTCCGAGGAAGCTGTGGATAAACTTCAGCAGTTTGAACAGCGGCTGAGAGATGAACCACAGCCAGCCGTAGTCCACGGTCAGATCCAGGTGTGGCGCAACGGCGGCCATTTTGTCCTGAATTTCCGGGCCAACCCACAGGGTGCTCGCCAGCTTACCTGACTGACCTGGCTGAACCAGAACCGGCTGAGATTTATAACCAATCGCCGCGATGCCGTTACCCAGGTTTGTGGTGTAGAAGTTGTTCGAGCCGTCGTTGTTCGGTACCCATGCGGTTGCAAAGTATTGCTGCAGCATGGCTACCCAACCGCCTTTAGAACTGATGTTCAGGTTCTCGTTATCGGCGATTTTGTCGAACTTGTATTTCTCATACTTCTCGTCCGGCGTGGAGTACGCCGCACCGCGGAAGGTATGCATGGTAGACAGACCGCCGCCGCTTTGGGTGTCGAGTTCCTTAGGCAGGTTGATGGACTGTTTCAGCTGACCGAAGGTGGAAACTTCCAGTGGTTTCTCGCCAGCGTTCTTCACGTCATAGCCCACGTTCACCGCATAGCCACCGCGTGTCAGGGTGAAGGTTTTGGTGAAGGTGTTGCCGGCTTTGTCGGTGTAAGTCAGCGGAACGGTCAGTTCATTCTGCCCATCAGCCAGAACAAACGCATCTTTATCAATGTTGTACAGCGGACGTGCACCATTTGCCGGGTTATCCGGGCCGTCACGACCGGTCAGGCCGCTCTGCGCCTGGTAGATAAACTGCGGTGAAGTGTCGAGTAACTTAAACGGCTCAGTAGAATTCTGCGTTTTTGGATAAGTTAACAGCAGAGCCTGCTCAACATCACCCCCACGGGTGTTGATGACGAGCTCCAGCACGTCGGTTTTCACCGTAATCAGTTTTCCCTGTCCGCTGGACGGAACGCCCTGGTCGGCGGCGTTAGCCGTGGCGGTGGTCGTAGTCTGCGTAATCTGCTGCTGAGGCTGAGGATTTTTATCCTGCTCCCAAGCCTGCCAGATCATGAAAGACACGAACAACAAAGCGATGATAAGAAGATTGCGTTGCGAATCCATCGTTAGTGTTCTCTGGTATTAGAATGTCCTGGTGGGACGGGATCGTCACCACCCGGGTGTAAAGGGTGGCATTTTAATACGCGTTTCACCGTCAACCAACTGCCTTTTATCACACCAAACCTGCGCAATGCCTCAATTCCGTATTGTGAACAGGTGGGAGTAAAACGGCAGTGTGGCCCGAGTAGCGGACTAATCAGGCGTTGATAAACCCGGATGAGGGCTATCAGGACCCGTGAGCCAGGCGACAGTGACGGCGCCATAATTTTTCCAACGCTTCCGTGAGTGCCCGGTTGTCGAGGTCTGCAACCCCTTTCTTCGCCACCACCACGAAATCCATAGCGGGAAGTTCATGCTGACGTAAACGAAAGCTCTCACGCGTCAGACGTTTAATCCGATTGCGTTCATGGGCGCGTTTAACGTTTTTCTTGGCGACAGTAAGACCGATGCGGGGATGCCCCAGCGAATTCAGGCGGCCGAGGATGGTGATTTGCGGCGTGCCAGCCCGTTGCGGCTGCTGGAAGACGAAAGTGAAATGAGTGGGAGTTAACAAACGTAACTCCCTGGGAAAAGCTAGCTTAACCACTCAGGGGTTAGCTTTATTACTTGGAAACGGTCAGACGAGCGCGGCCTTTAGCACGACGACGTGCCAGAACCTGACGACCATTTTTAGTAGCCATACGAGCACGGAAGCCGTGAGAACGGTTGCGCTTCAGTACAGACGGTTGAAAAGTGCGTTTCATGGCGATTTCTACCTAAACTTGAATAAATTCACTGACTTTTGCGTGTACCCGAACGAGATTCGAACGACTTCCGCTTCAGTGTGGGTGATTAAAGAGGCCGGATTGTAATAATTGTACACTCCGGAGTCAATTCTCTTTACCTTATTTCCCGCGTATTTCCGCACGATTTCGCGTGGAAAATGACCGGCGCCGGTACCTGTTAACGAGCAGCACGCACCGGGTGGGGGATTATAAAGCCTGCCTGTCAAATCGCAAGGATCCCCCGGGATCTTTATTAGATCGTTTAAGCAAAAAATTGTCGTGACTCATTAATTTTTCCAATATGCGGACGAAATCGCCCCTCACTCTTGCCAGGATCGTTTACACTTAGCCGGTCTCTTCTTCCCTGTGGATAAATCGGGAAGAATCTGTGAGAAACAGAAGATCTCTGGCTCAGTTTAGGCTATGATCCGCGGTCCCGATCGCGATCCAGGATCCTGAACGGAGTAACAACCGCTGATAGCGGTTCGCACGTCACCTCACCACCTGTGGGCTGTCCGATGTGTGCCAACAATCATTAATTCAGTTTCACCCTTTTCAGTTCGAGTGGAGTCCGCCGTGTCACTTTCGCTTTGGCAGCAGTGTCTTGCCCGATTGCAGGATGAGTTACCAGCCACAGAATTCAGCATGTGGATCCGCCCATTGCAGGCGGAACTGAGCGACAACACGCTTGCTTTGTATGCGCCAAACCGTTTCGTGCTCGATTGGGTCAGGGACAAATACCTTAATAACATCAACGGATTGTTGAATGATTTCTGCGGTACCGACGCACCACAGCTGCGCTTCGAAGTCGGTGCCCGTCCCGTCACTCAGGTTGTAAAAGAGATGGCTCAGGTTGCCGTCCAGGCGACCGCGCAGGTTCAGGCTCCGCGCATGGCCGTGCCTGCCGCACGCCAGGGCTGGGATAACGTTCCTGCCCCCGCCGAACCGTCTTACCGCTCTAACGTTAACGTCAAGCACACCTTTGATAACTTCGTGGAAGGTAAATCGAACCAGCTGGCTCGCGCTGCGGCACGTCAGGTGGCGGATAACCCTGGCGGCGCGTACAACCCTTTATTCCTTTATGGCGGCACGGGTCTGGGTAAAACCCACCTTTTGCACGCCGTCGGCAACGGCATTATTGCGCGTAAACCGAATGCGAAAGTGGTGTACATGCACTCCGAGCGCTTTGTGCAGGACATGGTTAAGGCCCTGCAAAACAACGCTATTGAGGAGTTCAAACGCTACTACCGCTCCGTTGATGCGCTGCTTATCGATGACATTCAATTCTTTGCCAATAAAGAGCGCTCGCAGGAAGAGTTCTTCCACACCTTTAATGCCCTGCTGGAAGGTAATCAGCAGATCATCCTGACGTCGGATCGCTATCCAAAAGAGATCAACGGCGTGGAAGATCGTCTGAAATCCCGCTTCGGCTGGGGCCTGACCGTGGCGATCGAGCCGCCAGAGCTGGAAACCCGTGTGGCGATCCTGATGAAAAAGGCCGACGAAAACGACATTCGTCTGCCGGGCGAAGTGGCCTTCTTTATTGCCAAACGTCTGCGTTCGAACGTACGTGAGCTTGAGGGCGCGCTGAACCGCGTTATCGCCAACGCCAACTTTACCGGACGCGCCATTACTATCGATTTCGTGCGTGAAGCGCTGCGTGATTTGTTGGCGCTGCAGGAAAAACTGGTCACCATCGACAATATTCAGAAGACGGTGGCGGAATACTACAAGATCAAAGTGGCCGATCTGCTCTCCAAGCGTCGTTCCCGCTCGGTGGCGCGTCCGCGCCAGATGGCGATGGCGTTGGCCAAAGAGCTCACCAACCACAGCCTGCCGGAAATCGGCGATGCGTTTGGTGGCCGCGACCACACGACCGTGCTGCATGCGTGCCGCAAGATCGAGCAGTTGCGTGAAGAAAGCCATGATATCAAAGAAGATTTCTCCAATTTAATCAGAACATTATCTTCGTGACGCTATGAAATTTACCGTTGAACGTGAACATTTATTAAAACCGCTGCAGCAGGTAAGTGGTCCATTAGGTGGCCGCCCAACGTTGCCTATTCTTGGCAACCTGCTGCTGCAGGTCGCAGATGGCTCCCTGTCGCTGACCGGGACCGACCTTGAAATGGAAATGGTGGCTCGCGTCGCGCTTTCACAGCCGCACGAAGCGGGCGCCACAACCGTCCCGGCGCGCAAGTTCTTTGATATTTGCCGCGGCCTGCCGGAAGGCGCCGAAATTGCCGTGCAGCTGGAGGGCGACCGCATGCTGGTGCGCTCTGGCCGCAGCCGCTTCTCGCTTTCCACTTTGCCCGCTGCGGATTTCCCGAACCTGGACGACTGGCAGAGCGAAGTGGAGTTCACCGTAGCCCAGGCCACGATGAAACGCCTGATTGAAGCCACGCAGTTCTCCATGGCGCATCAGGATGTTCGCTACTATTTAAACGGTATGCTGTTCGAAACCGAAGGGGAAGAGCTGCGCACCGTGGCGACCGACGGCCACCGTCTGGCGGTCTGCTCCATGCCGATTGGCGAATCCCTGCCAAACCATTCGGTGATCGTCCCTCGTAAAGGCGTGATTGAGCTGATGCGTATGCTCGACGGCGGCGAAAACCCGATGCGCGTGCAGATTGGCAGCAACAATATCCGCGCTCACGTCGGTGATTTCATCTTCACCTCTAAGCTGGTGGATGGTCGCTTCCCGGACTACCGTCGCGTGCTGCCGAAAAATCCGGATAAACATCTGGATGCCGGCTGCGATATTCTCAAGCAGGCATTTGCCCGCGCGGCAATCCTCTCGAACGAGAAATTCCGCGGAGTACGTTTGTACGTCAGCGAAAATCAGCTGAAAATCACCGCTAATAACCCGGAGCAGGAAGAAGCAGAAGAAATTCTGGATGTCACCTACGCCGGTACCGAAATGGAAATCGGTTTCAACGTCAGCTACGTGCTGGACGTGCTCAACGCGCTGAAGTGCGAAAACGTCCGTATTCTGCTGACCGACTCAGTTTCCAGCGTGCAGATTGAAGATGCAGCCAGCCAGAGCGCGGCTTATGTTGTTATGCCAATGAGACTGTAATGGCGCTCACCCGCTTGTTGATCCGCGACTTTCGCAACATCGAAAACGCGGATCTCGCCCTTTCCCCCGGCTTTAACTTCCTGGTAGGCGCCAACGGCAGCGGCAAAACCAGCGTGCTGGAAGCCATCTATACGCTCGGCCACGGCCGGGCGTTTCGCAGCTTGCAGATTGGCCGCGTCATCCGCCACGAGCAGGAATCGTTTGTCTTACACGGACGGTTGCAGGGTCAGGAGCGTGAAATTGCCATTGGCCTGACCAAAGATAAGCAGGGTGACAGCAAAGTGCGCATCGACGGCACCGACGGCCACAAGGTGGCTGAACTGGCGCTGCTGATGCCGATGCAGCTCATCACGCCGGAGGGGTTTACTTTACTCAACGGCGGCCCCAAATACAGAAGAGCCTTCCTCGACTGGGGATGCTTTCACAACGAAGCCGGTTTTTTTACCGCCTGGAGCAACCTGAAGCGTTTGCTGAAACAGCGTAACGCGGCATTGCGCCAGGTCACGCGCTACGCCCAGCTGCGTCCGTGGGATATGGAGCTGATTCCGCTGGCCGAGCAAATCAGCCAGTGGCGCGCGGAATACAGCGCAGGGATCGCCGAAGACATGGCGGATACCTGTAAACAGTTTTTGCCCGAATTCAGTCTCAGCTTCTCTTTCCAGCGCGGCTGGGAAAAAGAGACCGACTATTCTGAGGTGCTCGAACGGAATTTCGAGCGAGACAGGATGCTGACCTATACCGCCCACGGCCCGCACAAAGCGGATTTTCGCATTCGTGCTGACGGTGCGCCGGTGGAAGACACCTTATCGCGCGGGCAGCTGAAGCTGCTGATGTGCGCCTTACGTCTGGCGCAGGGCGAGTTTCTGACTCGCGAAAGCGGTCGACGCTGCCTGTACCTCATCGATGATTTTGCCTCAGAGCTGGATGACGAACGCCGGGGCCTGTTAGCAAGCAGGCTCAAGGCCACGGAATCCCAGGTTTTCGTCAGTGCGATCAGCGCTGAACACGTTATGGACATGTCGGACAAAAATTCGAAGATGTTCAGCGTGGAAAAAGGTAAAATAACGGATTAACCCAAGTTTAAATGAGCGAGAAACGTTGATGTCGAATTCTTATGACTCCTCCAGTATCAAAGTCCTGAAAGGGCTGGATGCGGTGCGTAAGCGCCCGGGTATGTATATCGGCGACACGGATGACGGCACCGGTCTGCACCACATGGTATTTGAGGTGGTAGATAACGCTATCGACGAAGCGCTCGCGGGTCACTGTAAAGACATCGTGGTCACCATCCATGCCGATAACTCAGTCTCCGTAACGGATGACGGTCGTGGCATCCCAACCGGTATTCACCCGGAAGAAGGTGTGTCGGCGGCGGAAGTGATCATGACCGTCCTGCACGCAGGCGGTAAGTTCGATGATAACTCCTATAAAGTCTCTGGCGGTCTGCATGGCGTGGGCGTCTCGGTTGTAAACGCCCTGTCCCAGAAGCTGGAGCTGGTGATTCGCCGCGAAGGCAAAGTTCACCAGCAGATTTACGTTCACGGCGTGCCGCAAGCGCCTCTGGCCGTAACGGGTGAAACCGAAGCCACCGGTACTCAGGTGCGCTTCTGGCCAAGCCATGAAACGTTCACTAACGTCACCGAATTTGAATACGAGATTCTGGCAAAACGTCTGCGCGAGCTGTCGTTCCTGAACTCCGGCGTTTCTATTCGCCTGAAAGACAAGCGTGATGGCAAAGAAGATCACTTCCATTACGAAGGCGGTATCAAAGCGTTCGTGGAATATCTGAACAAGAACAAAACACCAATCCACCCGAATATCTTCTACTTCTCCACCGAAAAAGACGGTATCGGCGTTGAGGTCGCGCTGCAATGGAACGACGGTTTCCAGGAAAACATCTACTGCTTCACTAACAACATTCCACAGCGTGACGGCGGTACCCACCTGGCGGGCTTCCGTGCGGCGATGACCCGTACCCTGAACGCCTACATGGACAAAGAAGGCTACAGCAAAAAGGCCAAAGTCAGCGCCACCGGTGACGATGCCCGTGAAGGCCTGATTGCCGTCGTTTCCGTGAAGGTACCGGATCCGAAATTCTCCTCGCAGACCAAAGACAAGCTGGTCTCTTCAGAGGTGAAATCCGCGGTTGAGCAGCAGATGAACGAACTGCTGGCAGAATACCTGCTGGAAAACCCGTCCGATGCGAAAATCGTGGTCGGCAAAATTATCGACGCAGCGCGTGCCCGTGAAGCGGCGCGTAAAGCCCGCGAAATGACCCGCCGTAAAGGCGCGCTGGATCTGGCTGGCCTGCCGGGCAAGCTGGCGGACTGTCAGGAACGTGACCCGGCGCTGTCCGAACTGTACCTCGTGGAAGGGGACTCCGCGGGCGGCTCTGCGAAGCAGGGTCGTAACCGTAAGAACCAGGCGATTCTGCCGCTGAAGGGTAAAATCCTCAACGTTGAGAAAGCGCGCTTTGACAAAATGCTCTCCTCGCAGGAAGTGGCGACGCTTATCACTGCGCTGGGCTGCGGCATTGGTCGCGACGAGTACAACCCGGACAAGCTGCGCTATCACAGCATCATCATCATGACCGATGCCGACGTCGACGGCTCGCACATCCGTACGCTGCTGTTGACCTTCTTCTACCGTCAGATGCCGGAAATCGTTGAGCGTGGCCACGTGTATATCGCCCAGCCGCCGCTGTACAAAGTGAAAAAAGGCAAGCAGGAACAGTACATTAAAGACGACGAAGCGATGGATCAGTACCAAATCGCTATCGCCCTTGATGGTGCAACCCTGCACACCAACGCCAGCGCCCCGGCGCTGGCAGGTGAAGCGCTGGAAAAACTGGTGGCCGAGTTTAACGCTACGCAGAAAATGATTGGTCGCATGGAGCGCCGCTTCCCTCGCTCGCTGCTGAAAGAGCTGATCTATCAGCCGACTCTGGCAGAAGCCGATCTGAGCGACGAGCAGAAAGTCACCCGCTGGGTAAATGCTCTGGTCACCACGCTGAATGAAAATGAGCAGCATGGCAGCATGTGGCAGCTTGATGTCCGTCAGAACGCCGAGCTGCACCTGTTTGAGCCAATTATTCGCGTGCGTACTCACGGTGTGGATACCGATTATCCGCTGGACCAGGAGTTCATCACCGGCGGCGAATATCGTCGTATCTGCACGCTGGGTGAAAAACTGCGTGGCCTCATTGAAGAGGATGCGTTCATCGAACGTGGCGAACGTCGTCAGCCGGTAGCGAGCTTCGAGCAGGCGCTTGAATGGCTGCAGAAAGAGTCGCGTCGTGGCCTGGCAATCCAGCGTTATAAAGGTCTGGGCGAGATGAACCCGGAACAGCTCTGGGAAACCACCATGGATCCGGAAAGCCGCCGTATGCTGCGCGTGACCGTAAAAGACGCGATCGCAGCTGACCAGCTTTTCACCACGCTGATGGGCGATGCCGTTGAACCGCGTCGTGCATTTATCGAAGAGAACGCCCTGAAAGCAGCGAACATCGATATCTAAGTTTTGCAGTAAAATAATGTAGGCCGGATAAGGCACCAGCCGCATCTGGCGGGTGTTCAGAAGCGCCTGATGCGCTTCGCTTATCAGGCCTACATTCATCCTCGAAAAGAGGAATCCCCCCACTTCTTTCCATCCCCCTTTTCCCCCGACTCTTTTGCTGTTTTTTGAGCTAAATCGCGTTAGCATGAGTGATAACTCACTTATCCCGGGGACCCTAATGGCTATCAAACTCATTGCAATCGACATGGACGGAACATTGCTGCTGCCCGATCACACCATCTCTCCAGCGGTTAAGCAGGCCATTGCCGCGGCGCGTGAGCGCGGGGTGAAGGTGGTGCTGTGTACCGGTCGTCCGTATGCGGGCGTTCACAGCTACCTGAAAGAGCTGCACATGGAGCAGGAAGGGGATTACTGCATCACCTATAACGGCGCACTGGTCCAGAACGCCAGCGACGGCAGCACGGTAGCGCAAACGGCGCTGAGTTATGATGATTACCGCTATCTGGAACAGCTTTCCCGCGAGGTGGGTTCTCACTTCCACGCGCTTGACCGCAACACGCTGTACACCGCTAACCGCGACATCAGCTACTACACCGTGCATGAATCCTACGTGGCAACCATTCCGCTGGTGTTCTGCGAAGCGGAAAATATGGCGCGCGATATTCAGCTGCTGAAGGTGATGATGATCGACGAACCGGCCATTCTGGACAAAGCCATCGCCCGCATTCCGGCGGAAGTGAAAGAGAAGTATACCGTGCTGAAAAGCGCGCCGTACTTCCTCGAAATCCTCGATAAACGCGTCAATAAGGGCACCGGTGTGAAATCGCTGGCCGATACGCTGGGCATTAAACCTGAAGAGGTGATGACCCTGGGCGATCAGGAAAACGATATTGCGATGATTGAATACGCCGGAATGGGTGTCGCAATGGAAAACGCCATCCCTTCGGTTAAAGAGGTTGCTGACTTCGTCACTAAATCCAACCTTGAAGACGGCGTGGCTTACGCTATCGAGAAGTTTGTTCTGAACTGATTCTTCCCTTTTTCAATTCAAGCCCGTTGCCCTGTGCGCGGGCTTTTTTATTGCCTGACGATCCTCGCTTTACGCTTTCTCGATCTGAGTTGTCGTTTTTGTGATCTAAATTGTAGTACAATATAAACTGTTTGTACTACATTGTGGCGTATGGAAAGACGTATATGTTCAAGTTTGTACTGCAAAAGTGAGAGGAGTTTCGGCAGTCGCGGTAAAGTAGTCGGGTATTCCGAATAAAAGGACAATCCATGAACCTGACCAAAACCGACCGCATTATCGTGACGCTGGGCCGCCAGATTGTGAGCGGAAAATACGTTCCCGGCGCGGCGCTGCCCGCCGAGGCAGACCTCTGCGAAGAATTTGAAACGTCCCGCAATATCATCCGTGAAGTGTTTCGTTCGCTGATGGCGAAGCGGCTGATTGAGATGAAGCGTTATCGCGGTGCATTTGTCGCCCCGCGCAACGAATGGAACTACCTCGACACTGACGTCCTGGAATGGGTGCTGGAAAACGACTACGACCCACGGCTTATCGTGGCGATGAGCGAAGTACGAAACCTGGTGGAGCCAGCGATTGCCCGCTGGGCCGCCGAGCGGGCGACCTCCAGCGACCTGGCGCAAATCGAAGCGGCGCTGAATGACATGGTGGCGAACAACCAGGATCGCGATGCCTTCAACGAAGCCGATATCCGCTATCACGAAGCGGTACTGGCCTCGGTCCATAACCCGGTATTACAGCAGCTCAGCGTGGCGATAAGTTCGCTGCAGCGGGCAGTTTTTGAACGCACCTGGATGGGCGATGAGGCCAACATGCCGCAGACCCTTCAGGAGCACAAAGCGCTTTTTGACGCCATCCGGCATCAGGACAGCAATGCGGCAGAGCAGGCGGCGCTCACCATGATCGCCAGCTCAACACGAAGGTTAAAGGAAAGCACATGACATCACGCTACATCGCTATCGACTGGGGATCGACCAACCTGCGCGCCTGGCTTTATCAGGGCGATGAGTGCCTGGATAACCGGCAGTCTGAAGCAGGGGTCACTCGCCTGAACGGGCGTTCCCCCGAAGCGGTGTTAGCGGAAATCACTCAAGGCTGGCGGGATGCCGCCACGCCGGTAGTGATGGCGGGCATGGTCGGCAGTAATGTTGGCTGGAAGGTGGCCCCTTATTTACCCGTTCCAGTGCATTTCCCGGCAATTGGCCAGCAGTTAACGCCCGTTGCCGATAAAGTATGGATTATTCCAGGCCTTTCCGTGTCGAGAGACGACAACCACAACGTCATGCGCGGTGAGGAGACCCAACTTCTGGGTGCTCGCCAGCTGGCACCTGCGTCGCTGTACGTCATGCCGGGCACCCACTGCAAATGGGTGCTGGCGGACAACCAGCAAATTTTTGATTTCCGGACCGTGATGACCGGCGAACTGCACCACCTTCTGCTGAATTACTCGCTGGTGGGCGCAGGCCTGCCTGAGCAGGAAACATCGCCTGAGGCATTCGCTGCCGGTCTGGAGAAAGGGCTTTGTGGACCTGCCCTGCTGCCGCAGCTTTTTGAAGTTCGCGCCTCCCACGTGCTCGGGGCTCTCCCGCACGAACAGGTGAGCGAATTTTTATCCGGTCTGCTTATCGGCGCAGAAGTCGCCACGATGTGCGAATGCTTCCCCGGTGAACAGGCGATAACGCTTGTCGCAGGAAAATCCCTCGCCGACCGCTACCAGCAGGCGCTAAGCCGCGTGGGTCGCTGTTCGACGTTCGTTTCCGGCGACGCGGCATTTCAGGCAGGTATAAGGAGCATCGCCCATGCAGTGGCAAACTAAACTTCCCCTGATCGCTATTTTGCGCGGCATCAGGCCGGAAGAGGCGCGCGATCACATCGCCGCTATTCTCAACGCAGGATTCGACGCGGTAGAAATTCCTCTCAACTCACCGGCATGGCAAACCAGCATCGCCGCGATGGTGGCAGAGTTTGGTGATAAGGCACTGATAGGTGCCGGAACGGTGCTGAAAGCCAAAGATGTCGACACGTTAGCTGCGATAGGCAGCAAACTGGTTGTGACGCCAAATACGAACGCTGATGTTATTCGCCGGGCAGTTGCTCACGGCATGACGGTCTGCGCAGGCTGCGCTACAGCCACTGAAGCCTTCACCGCGCTGGAAGCGGGCGCACAGACGCTGAAAATCTTCCCCTCCTCCGCTTTTGGCCCGGAGTACATCAAAGCGCTGAAAGCGGTACTGCCAAAAGACGTGCCGGTGTTTGCCGTCGGCGGCGTGACGCCAGAAAACCTTAACGTGTGGCTGGATGCCGGCTGTGCAGGAGCCGGGCTTGGCAGCGATCTCTATCGAGCCGGACAATCCGTTGAACGTTCCGCACAGCAGGCTGCGGCCTTTGTAAAAGCCTGGCAGGAGGCCACCCAATGAAAATCACTAAACTGACAACTTACCGTTTACCGCCGCGCTGGATGTTCCTGAAAATCGAAACCGATGAGGGTGTTATCGGCTGGGGCGAGCCCGTTATTGAAGGCAAAGCGAGGACGGTGGAGGCTGCCGTGCATGAGCTGGGTGAATACCTGATTGGTCAGGACCCGGCACGCATCAACGATCTGTGGCAGGTGATGTACCGCGGCGGTTTCTACCGCGGTGGCCCGATTCTGATGAGCGCCATCGCCGGTATCGACCAGGCGCTGTGGGATATCAAAGGCAAAGTCCTCGGCGCGCCGGTGTGGCAGCTGATGGGTGGCCTGGTACGCGATAAAATTAAGGCCTACAGCTGGGTCGGCGGCGACCGTCCGGCGGACGTTATCGACGGCATCAAAACCCTGCGCAGCATTGGCTTTGACACCTTTAAGCTGAACGGCTGCGAAGAGATGGGCGTTATCGATGATTCCCGCAGCGTGGATGCCGCTGTGCATACCGTGGCCAAGATTCGTGAAGCCTTTGGCAATGAAATTGAGTTCGGCCTCGATTTCCACGGTCGCGTCAGCGCACCGATGGCAAAAGTGCTGATCAAAGAGCTGGAGCCGTATCGCCCTCTGTTTATCGAAGAGCCGGTGCTGGCCGAGCAGGCGGAATACTATCCGAAGCTCGCGGAACAAACCCATATTCCCATTGCCGCTGGCGAGCGGATGTTCTCGCGCTTCGAATTCAAACGCGTATTGCAGGCTGGCGGTCTGGCGATATTGCAACCCGATCTCTCACACGCGGGCGGCATCACCGAATGCTACAAAATCGCGGCGATGGCTGAAGCCTATGATGTATCGCTTGCCCCGCACTGCCCGCTTGGCCCGATTGCGCTGGCGGCCTGTCTGCACATCGACTTTGTTTCCCGCAACGCGGTGTTGCAGGAGCAAAGCATGGGCATTCACTACAACAAAGGCGCGGAGCTCCTCGACTTTGTTATCAATAAAGAAGACTTCAGTATGGAAGGCGGCTACTTCAGACCGCTGATGAAGCCGGGTCTGGGCGTGGAGATTGACGAAGCCAAAGTCATCGAAATGAGCAAACAGGCCCCGGACTGGCGTAACCCGCTGTGGCGTTATCCGGACGGCGCTGTCGCCGAGTGGTAATTGCGCGTCATACTTCACGCTGGTGATGCGTCGGCTGTGTTTTCTTACCCCGGTCACATACTTTTTGTCTGCGCCCGGGGATGAGAAAATTTGCGGCCTCCCCCCACCGCCGCGAATTATTTAGCGCAATAAGCAGTGCCTTTTAATTTTATAGAACTTACACACCCTCTGTAATTTACAGGGCATGGTGGCACGTATCGCTATGCCCAGAATCTGGAGACAGATGAATGGATATTTCCGTGACTAACGTTAAAACAGGGCGCCGTCGCTACCTGACGCTGCTGATGATTTTTATCACCGTGGTGATTTGTTACGTCGATCGCGCAAACCTTGCCGTCGCTTCTGCACATATTCAGGAAGAGTTTGGCATTACAAAAACGGAGATGGGCTATATCTTCTCGGCGTTTGCCTGGATGTATACGCTCTGCCAGATCCCCGGCGGTCGCGTGCTCGACCGTTTAGGTTCCCGCACCACCTACTTCATCGCTATTATGGGCTGGTCCGTCGCCACGCTGTTCCAGGGCTTCGCGACCGGGCTGTTGTCGCTGATTGGCCTGCGCGCCATTACCGGTATTTTTGAAGCACCCGCATTTCCCACCAACAACCGCATGGTCACCAGCTGGTTCCCGGAGCAAGAGCGTGCTTCGGCGGTTGGTTTCTACACCTCCGGGCAGTTTGTTGGTCTGGCATTCCTGACGCCGCTGCTCATCTGGATCCAGGAGATGCTGAGCTGGCACTGGGTGTTTATCGTCACCGGCGGCATCGGCATCATCTGGGCTTTAATCTGGCATAAGGTTTACCAGGCCCCGCGCAAAACCAAAGGCATCACCCAGGCGGAGCTGGACTATATCGAACAGGGCGGTGGCCTGATTGACGGCGATGCGCAGATTGAAAACAAAGTCAGCGCGCCGTTGACCAAAGCTGACTGGAAGCTGGTGTTCCATCGCAAGCTGGTGGGCGTCTATCTGGGTCAGTTCGCTATCGCTTCGACGCTGTGGTTCTTCCTGACCTGGTTCCCGAACTACCTGACCCAGGAAAAAGGCATCACTGCGCTAAAAGCGGGCTTTATGACAACGGTGCCGTTCCTGGCGGCGTTCGTCGGGGTACTGCTTTCGGGCTGGATTGCGGACAAACTGGTGCGTAAAGGCTTCTCAATTGGCTTCTCCCGTAAGCTGCCGATTATCTGTGGCCTGCTGATTTCCACCTGCATCATGGGCGCTAACTACACCAATGACCCGGTGTGGATCACCGTGCTGATGGCGGTGGCGTTCTTCGGCAATGGCTTTGCGTCCATTACCTGGTCTCTGGTGTCGTCTCTGGCACCGATGCGCCTGATTGGCCTGACCGGTGGGGTATTCAACTTTGCGGGTGGCCTGGGTGGGATCACGGTGCCGCTGGTGATTGGCTATCTGGCACAGGCGCACGGCTTTGCTCCGGCGCTGACCTACATCTCAGCAATTACGCTGATTGGCGCGCTGTCCTACATCCTGCTGGTCGGCGATGTGAAACGTGTAGGCTAAATTCCTGCCTTGCTATACCCTGATGCGATTCACGCGCATCAGGGTTCCTCAATGAAACAACTCACTTTTGCTCCTCGTCATCACCAGTTAACGAATACCCGGACATGGACTCCTGACGGCCAGTGGCTGGTGTTTGACGTGCGTCCGTCCGGCGCATTCTTTACCGGTGAAACCATCGAGCGGGTCAATGTCCACAGTGGTGACACAGAGGTGCTTTATCGGGCTACCAACGGCGCGCACGTTGGCGTAGTGACCGTGCATCCGTTTGAAGATCGCTATGTATTTATTCACGGCCCTGAAAATCCGGACGCGTCATGGCACTACGATTTTCATCATCGCCGCGGCGTGGTAACGCATCACAGTGAAACCCGCAATCTCGACGCCATGGATATCACCCCGCCGTTCACGCCCGGCGCGCTGCGGGGTGGAACCCACGTTCACGTTTACAGCCCGAACGGTGAATTCGTGAGCTTCACTTATAACGATCATGTTTTGCATGAACGCGACCCGGCGCTGGATTTACGTAATGTTGGCGTGGCCGTGCCGTTCGGGCCTGTTACGCCGCCGGGCCATCATCCGCGCGAATATGCGGGCAGCCACTGGTGCGTGCTGGTGAGCCAGACCACGCCAGCGCCAAAGCCCGGCAGCGATGAGATTAATCGCGCCTACGAAGAAGGCTGGGTGGGGAATGAGCAGTTAGCGTTTATCGGCGATACGCTGTCGCTGAGCGGGGAAAAAATCCCGGAGCTGTTTATCGTTGACCTGCCGAAAGAGGAATCCGGATGGAAGCGGGCCGGGAAGTCCTCGCTTTGTGGCTCTGAAAGTACAATGCCCGCGCCGCCTGCGGACGTAGTTCAGCGTCGTCTGACGTTCACCCATGACAGGGCATTTCCGGGGCTGGTGAATACGCCACGCCACTGGGTGCGCTGTAATCCACAAGGTGACACGATCGCCTTTCTGATGCGTGATGAATCAGGCGTGGTTCAGCTTTGGCTGATTGCGCCGGACGGCAGCGATCTGCGCCAGCTGACGCACGCCAGCGGCATTCAGTCTGCGTTTAACTGGCATCCGTCAGGCAAATGGCTTGGGTTTGTGTTGGAAGACAGGATTGTGCTCTGCGATGCGCAAAACGGTGATATTCGCTTTTTGACGACTAATCATGAAAACCCACCGTCGGGTGACGCCATTGTGTTCTCACCAACGGGAGAGCATGTTGCCTGGATGCAGGAGACGGGCGGCTATCGCCAGCTCTGGATGACGAGCACGGAAGTCTGAATCAACGAACGGGCATCGCCGCAGGCGGGATCACGGCGTTCATCGCCTGCGTTTGCTGTTCGCTTTTCTCTACGCGGGAACGGACCGAGTTATCTTTGCGGAACAAATCCCACGGCAGCAGCAGCGTATCCGCGACGGCGGTAAACGGTAAATCCAGCAGAACAAGGGTTTTAGTGCCCCAGTTGGTGGCATCATCCCCTACCATCTCTGCACTGGCGCGCGTGCCGGGGTAGGTCCCCTCTTTGCCGCCGGTGTGAGACATGACGCTGGAGCACCCTGCCAGCGCGACCATCCCTGAGAATAAAACAGGTTTCAACATTAACGTTTTCATCATGCGCTATCATCGTTGTCGGCACCCGGAGTGCCTGTCTATCGGGTTATAACGGCCCGCTGAAAAAATACATAGTCCGGAAATGGCGCTCTGTGGCACCTGTCGCACTTTCGGCCTCCGTGCCGCCCTTCAGTCTATGCTCTGTGGGCGAAAGTGCAAAAAAAGTAAGACCTTTGCCCTTGATAAACGTTCCGCGAATCCCATTTTAATCCTGTACCCATTGAGAACATGCCTGAGGGGTGTTCCGGGTTCACGACCTGTCCATTGTGGAAGGTCAGAAAATTCTCGCTGATTTCAGGAGCTTTATGATTATGCGCAACTTCGATCTTTCCCCACTGTACCGTTCCGCCATTGGTTTTGACCGTCTTTTCAATCTGCTGGAAAACAACCAGAGCCAGAGCAACGGCGGCTACCCTCCATATAACGTTGAACTCGTTGACGAAAATAACTACCGCATCGCTATCGCGGTCGCAGGCTTTGCCGAAAGCGAGCTGGAGATTACCGCCCAGGACAACCTGCTGGTGGTGAAAGGCTCCCACCCAACCGAGCAAAAAGAGCGGACTTATCTCTATCAGGGTATTGCCGAGCGTAACTTTGAGCGCAAATTCCAGATTGCTGAAAACGTGCATATTAAAGGCGCCAATCTGGTGAACGGGCTGCTCTATATCGACCTTGAACGCATTATTCCTGAAGCGAATAAACCGCGTCGTATCGAAATCAATTGATTCCCTTCAGGCGGCCATGCGCCGTCTGATAATACCAGCCCGCTGCTTGCCGACAGGGAGCAATGGCGAGTCTTTCACTCGCCGGGCCAAACTCGCTTCTTTGAAGGAGAACTATCATGCGTAACTACGATTTAACCCCTATGCTGCGTCAGTGGATTGGCTTCGATAAACTGGCCAACGCGATGCTGAATACCCCGGAAACTCAGGGTTTCCCGCCGTACAACATCGAAAAAAGCGACGATAACCACTACCGTATTACCCTTGCGCTGGCAGGCTTCCGTCAGGAAGATCTGGACGTGCAGCTGGAAGGCACTCGTCTCAGCGTTAAAGGCACGCCGGTGAAGCCTGAAACCGAAACCAAATGGCTGCATCAGGGCCTGGTGATGCAACCGTTTAGCCTGAGCTTCACCCTTGCCGAGCATATGGAAGTTACCGGGGCGACCTTCAGCAACGGGTTACTGCATATTGATTTGACCCGTAACGAGCCGGAAGCCATCGCTCCGCAGCGCATTGCCATTAGCGAGCGTCCGGCGTTGGACAGCTAAGTTCCAGATACCCGGTGGCGCAGGCTTACCGGGCCTACGTACCCACCACGATTTGTTGGTCTTGTCGGCCCGGGCAAGCGAAGCGCCGCCGGGCAATTCAAGCCGCATTCTGAGCCCTGAATTCTTCAGGGCTTTTTTGTGCGCCGCGATCGATACATTTCAGTGCCTCTCTGCCAGAATCCCTTCTATCAGTAATGTTATTCACAGGGAAAAGACGATGAGTGATATAGCATTGACCGTCAGCGTTCTGGCGCTGGTGGCGGTTGTGGGGCTGTGGATCGGTAATATTAAAGTTCGCGGCGTCGGGTTTGGTATTGGCGGCGTGCTGTTTGGCGGCATTATCGTTGGCCATTTTGTTGAACAGGCGGGCGTTACGCTGAGCAGCCCGATGCTGCACTTTATTCAGGAGTTCGGCCTGATCCTGTTCGTCTACACCATTGGGATTCAGGTCGGACCGGGTTTTTTCGCCTCGCTGCGGGTGTCCGGCCTGCGGCTGAATCTCTTCGCCATTCTGATTGTGCTGCTTGGCGGTGTGGTGACCGCACTGCTGCATAAGCTGTTCGCCATTCCTTTGCCGGTGATGCTGGGGATTTTTTCCGGGGCCGTCACCAACACGCCAGCGCTCGGGGCCGGGCAGCAAATTCTGCGCGATCTGGGCGTGCCGTTCGAAGTCGTCGATCAGATGGGGATGAGCTACGCCATGGCTTATCCGTTCGGCATCTGCGGCATTCTGCTGACTATGTGGTTTGTGCGGCTCTTTTTCAGGGTGAACGTCGAGAAAGAAGCGCAGCAGTTTGATGCGCAGGCCGGGAACGGACACAGCCATCTGCACACCATCAACATTCGCGTGGAAAACCCCAACCTGCACAACCTTGCCATTCAGGACGTCCCCATTCTCAACAGCGATAAAATCATCTGCTCGCGCCTGAAGCGCGACGAAATGCTGATGGTGCCGTCGCCGGGAACGGTGATTCAGTCCGGGGATTTGCTGCACCTGGTCGGGCTTGAGGTGGATCTGCATAACGCGCAGCTGGTGATTGGCAAAGAGGTGGAAACGTCGCTCTCCACGCGCGGTACGGATCTGAAAGTTGAACGCGTTGTCGTCACCAATGAGAAGGTATTAGGCAAGAAAATCCGCGATCTGCACTTCAAACAGCGCTATGACGTGGTGATATCGCGACTCAATCGCGCGGGCGTTGAGCTGGTGGCAAGCAGCAACGCCAGCCTGCAGTTTGGCGATATCCTTAACCTTGTCGGGCGCCCGGCGTCGATTGACGCAGTGGCGGCAGAAGTTGGCAACGTGCAGCAGAAGCTACAACAGGTTCAGATGCTGCCGGTGTTTATTGGGATCGGGCTTGGCGTGCTGTTGGGCTCCGTGCCGCTGTTTATACCGGGTTTCCCGGTGGCGCTGAAGCTTGGTCTGGCGGGCGGGCCGCTGATTATGGCGCTGATTCTTGGGCGCATCGGCAGCATCGGCAAGCTGTACTGGTTTATGCCGCCGAGCGCTAACCTTGCACTGCGAGAGTTGGGGATTGTGCTGTTTCTGGCGGTGGTTGGCCTTAAGTCCGGCGGTGATTTTATCCGTACGCTCACGGAAGGCGACGGCTTAAGCTGGATTGGTTACGGCATTTTCATTACCGCCGTACCGCTGCTGACGGTCGGTATCCTGGCGCGCATCTTTGCCAAAATGAACTACCTGACGCTGTGCGGTATGCTCGCAGGCTCAATGACCGATCCACCTGCGTTAGCTTTTGCTAATAACCTGCATGCAACGAGCGGTGCAGCGGCGCTCTCCTATGCCACGGTCTATCCGCTGGTGATGTTCCTGCGCATTATTACGCCGCAGCTGCTGGCGGTGCTGTTCTGGGCCTAGTCGTTTCACCGAAGGGGGATTACTCCCCCTTTAACAGCTGAGACGGCGGGAGGCCAAACCTGCGCTTAAACGCCTTGCTGAAGTGAAACGAGTCGAAAAAATTCAGCATATCGGCCACTTTTCCCACGCTTTGTCCCTCCTGCTTCAGCAGCGAATGCGCAAGGTCCAGACGCGCGTCCAGGTAGTACTCCTTTGGCGTTTTTCCGGTGTAGCGTAGAAACAGACGCCGCAGATATTGCTCGCTGCATTGCATCTTTTGCGCCATTTCCGTCACGCTCCAGTTTCGCTGTAGATCGCTGTGTAATACTGACAGTAATTTCTCAATCTGAATAAGCAGCGCATCTTTCTTGCCGTTTTCTGAAATAAGACATATCCACTGGTATATCATTTTGGTTAAGAACGCGACCGCGAGGTTATTCTTTAGTGGGTCTTTATGAGCAATCAATAACGCAACTTCCGACAGCTCCTGGTTAAATATCTCACCGTTATAAATTATACCCGTCTGTAATAGCGGAATTTCCATCACGTTGGTGGGGATAAACTCCATCCAGTATTGTTCCCACAGCAGGCCTGCGCAGTGATAGGACTGAATATCCATAGGTTTCAGGAAAATAATGCAGTTGCCGTTCAGGATTATTTCCGTACCGTCGCGCAGCAGCAGCTGGCCGCAGCCCTGTAGGGTGTAGATAGCCACCCATGAATTCGGTATCAGCGGTTTTTTCTTATCCCTTGGCCAAATAACCTTGTAGCTTTCGTCGGCCAGCGTATGCCAGAGTGAAATTAATGAGATGCCGCTGGAGATCACATTTTCGTCAATAACTAACGGAATATTGTAAGTGATTTCGTTTTTTACATGCAAAAGAACGCTTTTTCCATTCATTTTATTTCGTCCACAACCAATTATCTGCCCAGCACATTAATGGGGAGTGTAATCCCCGAATAATAAATCGTTAAGGGCTGCAAGATGAACATTCAACAGATTGTGAGCTTTATAGCATTTACCCTACTGGTGGCATTGATTACATGGTGGAAGTTACGCAAGGCCGACACGGCTTCGCAACAGGGCTATTTTCTGGCCGGACGTTCGCTGAAAGCGCCGGTGATTGCGGCATCGCTGATGTTGACCAACCTGTCGACTGAACAGCTGGTTGGCCTGACGGGCCAGGCTTACCGCAGCGGCATGTCGGTGATGGCCTGGGAGGTTATCTCCGCCATTCCTCTGATTTTCCTGGCCTTAATTTTCCTGCCGCGCTACCTCCAGCGCGGCATCGCCACCATCCCGGATTTTATTGAAGAACGCTACGATAAAACGACCCGCATCATCATCGACTGCTGTTTCCTGATTGCCACAGGCATCTGCTTCCTGCCGATCATTCTTTATTCCGGCGCGCTGGCGTTTAACAGCATGTTCCACGTGGCCGAAGCGTTTGGCATCAGCCAGAACGCGGCTATCTGGGCAATGTCGGCCGTGCTGGGCATTTGCGGCATTCTCTACGCGGTGGTCGGTGGCATGAGGGCGATAGCCATCGCCGATGTGATTAACGGTATCGGACTGGTGATTGGCGGCCTGATGGTACCACTGTTTGGCCTGATGGCGATGGGCGGCGGTAGCCTTTCGGCGGGTCTTCATAAGCTGACTACCGATCACAGCCAGATGCTCAACTCTGTCGGCGGCAGCCACGATCCGGTGCCTATTGGCGCGGCGCTGACCGGACTGATTCTGGTTAACACGTTCTACTGGTGTACCAATCAGGGCATTGTCCAGCGTACGCTGGCCTCGAAAAGCCTGGCTGAAGGACAAAAAGGCGCGCTGCTGACGGCGGTGCTGAAGATGCTCGATCCTTTAATTCTGGTGCTGCCGGGGGTAATTGCTTTTCACCTGTTCCAGGACCTGCCGAAAGCCGATATGGCCTACCCGGCGCTGGTCAACAAAGTGATGCCGTTGCCGCTGATTGGCTTCTTCAGTGCGGTACTTTTCGGCGCGATTATCAGCGCGTTCTGCGGTTTTCTGAATAGTGCGTCAACGCTATTCAGCATGGGCATTTATCGCCGCATTATCAACGAGCAGGCCAGGCCGGAGCAGCTGGTTTCTGTGGGCCGTCGCTTTGGGTTTATCGTGGCGATCGTCTCCGTGCTGGTTGCGCCGTGGATCGCCAACGCGCCTGAAGGGCTTTACACCTGGATGAAGCAGCTCAACGGCATCTACAACGTGCCGCTGGTAACGATTGTGATCATGGGCTTTTTCTTCCCGCGTATTCCCGCCGTGGCGGCCAAAGCCGCCATGCTTTTTGGCATTTTCAGCTACATCACCCTGAAATATCTGGTGCATTTCGAGCTGCATTTCCTCTACGTGCTGGCCTGCACCTTCTGCATCAACGTGGTGCTGATGCTGGTCATCGGCGCCCTCTGGCCGCGCGCCACGCCGTTTAAGTTCCATGATGCCTTTGCCGTGGACATGAAACCGTGGCGAAACGCGAAAATCGCCTCCGTTGGCGTCCTGTTCGCGATGATTGGCGTCTATTCCGGGCTGGCGCAGTTCGGCGGCTATCACGTGAAATGGCTGACCGTTCTGAGCTACGGCATCACCGTCGCGGTGGTGCTGTATCTCCTGTTTTCGGGCTGGCAGGCGCGCCGCGCAGGGCCTGACGTTTTCGCTAAAGAGATTAAGGAAAAACCATGAGCCGTCCCAATTTCCTGTTCATCATGACCGACACCCAGGCCACCAACATGGTGGGCTGCTATAGCGGGAAGCCGCTGAATACGAACCATATTGACCAACTTGCTGAGGAAGGGATCCGCTTTAATTCGGCCTACACCTGCTCGCCCGTCTGTACGCCAGCCCGCGCCGGGCTGTTTACCGGTATTTATGCCAACCAGTCCGGGCCATGGACCAACAACGTCGCGCCGGGGAAAAACATCTCAACGATGGGGCGCTATTTTCAGGACGCGGGCTACCGCACCTGCTACATCGGCAAATGGCATCTCGACGGACACGACTACTTCGGCACCGGCGTTTGCCCGCCCGAGTGGGATGCGGGGTACTGGTATGACGGGGCGAACTACCTGTCGGAGCTGACCGATGAGCAAATCAGCCTGTGGCGTAACGGCCTGAACAGCGTGGAGGATTTGCAGGAGCATCAGATAGATGAAACCTTCACCTGGGCGTACCGCATCAGCAACCGGGCGATCGATTTTCTCGGCAAACCGGATCGCCAGGACGAGCCGTTCCTGATGGTGGTCTCCTACGACGAGCCGCATCATCCGTTCACCTGCCCGGTGGCGTATCTTGAGAAGTATCAGGACTTTTACTACGAGCTCGGCGACAAAGGACGCGATAGCCTGGACAGCAAACCCGAGCATCACAGGCTGTGGGCGCAGGCGATGCCGTCGCCGGTGGGCGAGGATGCCCGCTACCATCACCCAATGTATTTTGCCTGCAACGACTTTGTGGACGATCAGATTGGCCGGGTGATCAACGCCCTGACGCCGGAGCAGCGGGAAAATACCTGGGTGATTTACACCTCCGATCACGGTGAGATGATGGGCGCGCACCGGCTTATCAGTAAAGGCGCGGCGATGTACGACGATATCACCCGTATTCCGCTTATCATTCGCCCGCCGGGCGGTAAGACTGCGCAGGTGGACACCCCCGTCAGTCATGTCGATCTGTTGCCGACCATGATGGCGATGGCGGGAATTCATCAGCCCGACATTTTGCCCGGCGAGAATATCCTGCAGGCGGATGCGGCTCGTGGGGTGATGGTGGAGTTTAACCGCTATGAAATTGAGCACGACAGCTTCGGCGGCTTCATCCCGGTGCGCTGCTGGGTGACGGACCGCTGGAAGCTGGTGCTGAATCTGTTCACCAGCGATGAGCTGTACGACAGACACAATGACCCGGACGAGCTGCGCAACCTGATTGAGAATGCAGACTACGCTAAAGTACGCGACGAAATGCACGACAGCCTGCTGGATTATATGGACAAAATCCGCGATCCGTTCCGGACCTACCAGTGGAGCCTGCGCCCGTGGCGCGCTCAGGCGAAACCCCGCTGGATGGGCGCGTTTCGCCCACGTCCTGAGGATGGCTACTCGCCGGTGGTGCGCGACTACGATACCGGGCTGCCCACTCAGGGTGTTAAGGTGGAAGAGAAGAAGCAGAAGTTTTGATGACCGGTTTCCTGTTGCTGCCCGGTGGCGCGAAGCTTACCGGGCCTACAGGGTACCCAGGCAGGGCAAACGTAGTGCCGCCCGGCAAAAAATGGATGAGATAAAGGAGCAACAATGAAGCTATCCCGCCTCGGCGAAGCGCCGGACTACCGCTTCTCGCTGGCAAACGAGCGCACATTCCTGGCGTGGATTCGTACCGCGCTGGGGTTTCTGGCCGCGGGTGTTGGTCTTGACCAACTGGCTCCGGATTTCGCCACGCCGCTCATCCGTGAACTGCTGGCGCTCCTGCTTTGCCTGTTTGCGGGCGCGCTGGCGATTTACGGTTATCTTCGCTGGCTCAATAACGAAAGAGCGATGCGCCTGAAAGACGATCTGCCCTATACGCGCGGGCTGCTGATTATCAGCATGGCACTGGTAGGCGTGGCGGCGGCAGTGATTGTGCTGGTGTTCTATGCCGGATAACCGTCGCGCGCGTCGCGTAAGCGATCCCGGTCTTCAGCCAGAACGTACGTCGCTTGCCTGGTTCCGCACCCTGCTTGGCTACGGCGCGCTGATGGCGCTGGCGCTTAAGCACAACTGGCACCGGTCGGGTACGCCGTTCTGGCTCTCTGTGGCGGTGTTGATGGTGGTGAGTTTTATCCTCTGGCACTACACCCGCAGCCGCAATCTGATGAATGTTACAGACCTGGACTTTTCTCAAAATAGAGCAGTGCGTGATAAATTTTTGATCGCTCTCGCGGTCCTCTCCCTGGCTTTGTTGTTTGCTATAACTCACTTACAGCAACTCGTAACACTATTCTAAGGGACTGAAATGACAGGATGTCACGTCATGGCTAAACCGGCCAGCTCGCGCTGTAACCTCCGTTGTCGCTACTGTTTTTATCTCGAAAAAAACCAACAGCCGGTGATGAGCGACGCCACGCTGGAGGCTTTTATTCGTCAGCATATTGATGCGCAGCCCGGCGGCGACGTGCAGTTTGCCTGGCAGGGCGGCGAACCCACGCTCTGCGGGCTCGATTTCTTTCGCCGCGTCGTGGTGCTTCAGCAGCGCTACGCCGGGGAGAAACGCATCTACAACGCCTTTCAGACCAACGGCGTGTTACTGAACGACGAATGGTGTCAGTTCTTCAAAGATCACAACTGGCTGGTGGGTATCTCTCTTGATGGCCCGGCAGCGTTACACGATGCGTTTCGCGTCAGCCGCAGCGGGAATCCCACGCATCACAAGGTGCTGCGGGCAATTGAGTACCTGAAGACGCACGGCGTCGAATTTAATCTTTTAGTTGTGGTGAACAGCCTCAACAGCGCGCAGCCGCAACGCCTGTATCGCTATCTGCGCGAGCTCGGCACGCCGTTCCTGCAATTCATCCCGCTGCTGGAGATGAACGATCGCCATCAGCCGGATGAGTACTCCGTGTCGGCGAAGGCGTGGGGTGAGTTTCTGTGCGGGGTCTTTGACGTCTGGGTGCGTGAGGATATTGGTCGGGTATTCGTGCAGTTGTTTGATTCCACGCTCGGGGTCTGGAATGGTTTTTCCTCACAGATGTGCTCGCTCAGTAAAACCTGCGGCCATGCTTTTGCGCTGGAGAGCAACGGTGACGTGTACCAGTGCGATCACTACGTTTATCCCTCTTACCGGCTGGGGAATATTCACCACACCACGCTGGAGGACATAAACAGCAGCGCCGAAGCGGCAGCTTTTGGGCACTACAAGCTGGCATCGCTGCCGCAGGAATGTCACTCCTGCGCCGTGCTGCGGCTCTGCAACGGAGACTGCCCAAAACATCGCGATGCTTCCGGCAAAAGTGCGCTATGCGAAGGCTATCGTGCATTCTTTGAATACACTGCGCCACACATGAAGGTGATGCGCGATTTAATCAATCAGCGCCGCTGGAGCTGATGGCGATGCTGCGTCAGCAGGTGAGTTAACGTCCTTTCGCCAGGTATTGCGCCATCTCGGCTTCCGGCACCATGCCGCCACCTGTTGCCCACACCAGATGGGTGGCCTGGCAGATTTTCTCGGGTGCCAGCAGAGCGCTTGTCCGCTGTGGTCCGGCCATTCCGGCCAGCGCCGAGGGCTCAAGGAAAAGGTGCTCTTCCTGCGCCAGCCAGCCAAGCATGTCGTACAGCGTTTGATCGTCCAGGGTGTAAAAACCGTCCAGCAAATGCTCCATGGCGCGTCCGACAAAACCGGAAGCTCGACCCACGGCCAGACCATCTGCGGCGGTGATATTGTCGATGCCAAGTTCCTGCACCGAAATTCCATCATGCAGGCCGGTATAAACCCCGAGCAGCATGCAAGGTGAGTGCGTGGGCTCGGCAAAAAAGCAGTGAACATGATCGCCAAAGGCGAGTTTTAAGCCAAACGCCACGCCGCCCGGCCCTCCGCCAACGCCGCAGGGCAGGTAAACATACAGAGGATGATCTGCGTCCACCACGCGACCCTGGTCGCTAAACTGGGCTTTCAGCCGTTCGCCTGCCACCGCATAACCCAGAAACAGATTGCGGGAGTTTTCGTCGTCGATGAAAAAACAGCTCGGATCGCGCCCGGCGGCGATACGTCCTTGCTCCACGGCAACACCGTAATCTTCAACATACTCGATGACCTCAACGCCGTGGCTGCGCAGCTTTGCCTTCTTCCATTCGCGGGCATCGGCAGACATGTGTACGGTGACCCTGAAGCCGAGCCTGGCGCTGATGATGCCAATCGACATCCCCAGATTCCCCGTAGAACCGACGGCGATACTGTACTGGCTGAAAAAGCGCTGAGCTTCGGGCAATAACAGCCGACTGTAGTCATCACTGACGGAGAGCAAACCCGCCTCAATCGCCAGCTTTTCAGCATGGGCCAGCACTTCATAGATGCCGCCACGGGCTTTGATGGAGCCGGAAATAGGCAGGTGGCTGTCTTTTTTCAGCAGCAGCGTGCCCGCTATCGGTTGACCGTACTCCTGTTCAAGGCGGCGCTGCATGGCCGGAATGGGGATCAGCTCTGATTCGATAATGCCGTGGGTGGGCGCGGTTTCCGGAAACGCTTTTTCAAGATAAGGCGCAAAGCGCGCGAGGCGGGCATGGGCATCTTTTACATCCTCCGCAGTCAGCCCTACGTAAGGAAGGCCAACGGCCAGCGAGGAGGATTTTGGATTTAGCCAGCAGGTTTCACGTAGCGCAATGAGTTCAGCAACCAGTGGAAAGCGCTGTTTCAGTTCGGTCAGTTCGATGGCATTCATGGCGAGGCTCTGTTCAGACGGATGCCAGAATAAAGCCAAAAAGCGGGCGACAGGGCAAGCAAAACCTGCCGCCGGGAAAATCAGATGGGCTGCTGGTGCTGGTTAAAGCGCGAGGCGAGCGGCAGCCAGCACAGCAGAATCAGCAGCCCCATCAGGGTCATCAGTAACCCAAGGCTGCTTTGCCCGGTTTGCGGCAGCATCGCGGAAAGCCAGGCCAGCGCACCGGAGCCAATATTTTGCAGACCGCCGACCAGCGCACCTGCCGTGCCTGCGAGGAACGGGAAGGGTTCCATCGCGCCGCTGGTAGCGAGCGGGAACAGCATTCCGGCACCGAAGAAGAACAGCGCGGCAGGCACCAGCAGCGTCCAGACGTTCATCACGCCGAACAGACCGGGGATCCACATCATCAGCCCGGCCAGCAGACAGCTGATGACCGACTGCCACATCAGGCTGGCGAAGCGCTTATTTTGGCGACCGGCGAACCAGGCACCAAAAAAGGCCGCCGGGATTGGCAGGATGAACAGAATACTGACCACCATGCTGCTGTAGCCCAGGCCTGCACCCAGCAGCACGCCGGAACAGGCTTCAAACACCGCAATACCCGCCAGGCCGCCAATCAGCATCAGCAGATAGCAGTTAAAAGCACCGTTGCCAAACAGGGTTTTGTAGCGGGTGGATAAGCGCGTTGGCGGTGCGTTTTGCGGACGCGTTTCCGGCATCCAGCGCGCCATGCTGAACGTTACGCCCATGCACAGCACCAGCAGGAAACCGTAGCACGCGCGCCAGCTCCAGGCCGTGTCCAGCAGGCCGCCAACCAGCGGGGCCAACAGCGGGCTTACCAGGATGCCCATATTCAGCAAGCTGTTGGCGTGACGCAGCTGCGTGCCTTCGTATAAATCACGCGGAAGCGTACGCGCCATCACGCCGCCAACGCCGGTTCCCATTCCCTGCAGTGCGCTGGCGGCAATCAGAACCGTCAGGCTGTGGGTGGTCATAGCGATGACCGTCGCCAGCATAAAAATCGTCATCCCGACCAGAATCACCGGGCGGCGACCCACCCGATCGGAGAGCGGGCCGTAAAAGAGCTGCGAAATGCCGTAAGTCAGCAGATAAGCGGCCATGACGCTTTGCACCGCGCCTTCCTGGACGTTCAGCTCGCGCGCCATGTCGGCAATTGCCGGAATATAAATGGTCTGCGCCATCTGCCCGACGGCGACAAGCAGCACCAACATCAACAGCAGACTGACGTTCTTATGCCTTTTCATGCGATGAATACTTTGTGAATTATTTAAAAGAAAGAATATGTGACTGGCACATCCGTTAAACGCGGTGGAAATCTACCACAGTAAAACGACAGAACAACCATGTCGGGCTGATTGATTCGCAGGGTTCAGGCAGATTTTGTAAACAACACTCGGCAACTATTGTTGCCAGCGATTTATAAAAGAGGGGCGGTTGCCCGCCCCTCTTCGGTACGGCCTGAACCCGATCACCGGAAGGTTTTCAGGACTGCATCAAGCAGTTGCAGCAACGCAACCATGAGTTTCAGGACTAACAGTGCCAGTTCCATTCCACCCATACGCTTCTCCCGTAGTGAAGGAGAACTTCCGGCTGACTTACCTCTCCGCTGCCTGTCATCAGCCGTGTTGTTGACGTAACACAGTGTGCTCTCCCGGGGGTTAAGGCGCTGACGGCACCACCCGTTTCAGCCAGGACTTATTGCGCGCCGGTGTACATGCGGCCCCCAAATGGCTCACCGTGAACAGCTTCAGTATAGATAAATGCTGTATATATGAACAGGTGTTTTTATAAGTGAAATTCGTCATGTTCTGGATGCGGGACTACGCGGAAAACCGGGGCTAAAATTGCACGATCGCCGCCGATCGCGTATACTTTTGCGGTTGACGTAACAGAGTGTGCTTTGCGGCTACCACCCGCAGATCGCAGACAAAACCTCGCTCCGGCGGGGTTTTTTGTTTTCTGATGTTTTACAGCGAAATGTGATCGATTGCACAAAACGTCATGAGTCGCGATAAAGCCCTTGCCGAAATCTGTAAAGCTGTGCTTGTATGATTCTGGTCAATAACACAACGTCATGGTCCCTAATGAACGCTACCTTCAACGCACTGAACCTACTACCAACTGCGCAACCAGCCGCAGTGGTCGTCGTGCGTGTGGTGGTCGTCGTCGGCAATGCGCCGTAGGGTCCGGAACACACGATTCCAAAACCCCGCCGGCGCAAACCGGCGGGGTTTTTCGTTAAAAGCCCCCCGGAAAGTCGGCCCAGAAGAAGAAGGACTGGAGCATGGCAACTTCGGGCACGCAGTCGTCACAAGCAACTTCACAGGCTAAGCGCTTTACTGGCGCGCAGCTGATTGTTCACCTGCTGGAACGTCAGGGTATCACTACCGTTACGGGGATCCCTGGCGGCACGGTTTTACCGCTGTACGACGCCCTCAGCCAGAGCAAACAAATACGCCACGTGCTGGCCCGCCACGAGCAGGGTGCAGGGTTTATTGCGCAGGGCATGGCGCGCACTCAGGGCAAACCTGCCGTATGTATGGCCTGTAGCGGGCCGGGTGCCACCAATCTGGTCACCGCCATTGCCGATGCCCGGCTCGATTCCATTCCGCTGGTCTGCATCACCGGCCAGGTGCCTGCCTCGATGATTGGTACTGACGCATTCCAGGAAGTGGACACCTACGGCATCTCCATCCCGATCACCAAACATAACTACTTAGTGCGTGACATCAGCGAACTGCCGCAGGTCATCAGCGACGCGTTCCGGATCGCGCAGTCTGGCCGCCCAGGCCCGGTGTGGGTGGATATTCCGAAGGATGTTCAGACCGCAGAAATCGACATCGACGACCTGCCAATGCCGGGCTGTAAAGCGCCTGCGCCGGTGTTTAACCTTTCCGATGTTCGCGACGCAGCAGCGATGATCAATGCCGCCAAACGCCCGGTGCTGTACCTGGGCGGTGGCGTGATTAACGCGCCGGAACATATTCGCAAGCTTGCGGAAAAAGCCAACCTCCCGACCACCATGACGTTAATGGCGTTGGGCATGCTGCCGAAAACGCATCCGCTGTCGCTCGGGATGCTCGGGATGCACGGCGCGCGAAGCACCAACTATATCCTGCAAGAATCTGATTTACTGATTGTTTTAGGCGCACGTTTTGATGATCGGGCGATTGGTAAAACCGAGCAGTTCTGCCCGAATGCCAAAATTATCCACGTTGATATCGATCGCGCGGAGCTTGGTAAAATCAAGCAGCCGCACGTGGCGATTCAGGCAGACGTCGGTGAAGTGCTGGACCAGTTAATCCCGCTGATCGAAGCGCAGCCGCGCGCCGAGTGGCGTCAGCTGGTGAGCGATTTGCAGCAGGAGTTTCCATCGGCGATCCCGCAGGCTGGCGATCCGTTAACGCACTACGGCCTGATTAATGCCGTGGCCGCCTGCGTGGATGACGATGCGATTGTGACCACCGACGTGGGCCAGCACCAGATGTGGACGGCGCAGGCTTACCCGCTGAACCGCCCGCGTCAGTGGCTGACCTCCGGCGGTCTCGGGACTATGGGTTTTGGCCTGCCCGCGGCTATTGGCGCGGCGCTGGCGAACCCGCACCGCAAAGTGCTGTGCTTCTCCGGCGACGGCAGCCTGATGATGAACATTCAGGAGATGGCGACGGCGGCAGAAAACCAGCTCGACGTCAAAATCATCCTGATGAACAACGAGGCGCTGGGGCTGGTGCATCAGCAGCAAAGCCTGTTCTACAAGCAGGGCGTATTCGCCGCGACCTATCCAGGTATGATCAACTTTATGCAGATTGCGCAGGGCTTTGGTCTGCAAACCTGTGACCTGAATGCAGCGGAAGAGCCGCAGGCCACACTGCAGGAAATCATTTCCCGTCCGGGCCCGGCGCTGATTCACGTGCGCATCGACCCGCAACAAAAAGTCTGGCCAATGGTGCCGCCGGGTGCCGCAAATACTGAAATGGTGGGGGAATAAGCCATGCAA
The DNA here is from genome assembly GCF_032012665.1 of Scandinavium sp. Lineage (NCBI taxonomy): Bacteria > Pseudomonadati > Pseudomonadota > Gammaproteobacteria > Enterobacterales > Enterobacteriaceae > Scandinavium > Scandinavium sp. The sequence continues at coordinate 64,535 of NZ_DALZVG010000015.1, read as the reverse complement.
AACGCAACCCATGACAACGTAATCCTTGAACTCACCGTGCGCAACCACCCGGGCGTAATGACCCACGTATGCGGCCTGTTCGCCCGCCGTGCATTCAACGTGGAGGGCATTCTGTGCCTGCCGATTCAGAACAGCGATAAAAGCCGTATTTGGCTATTGGTTAACAATGACCAGCGTCTGGAACAGATGATAAGCCAAATCGACAAGCTTGAAGACGTCACCGAGGTGATGCGCCACCAGAGTGACCCTGGCGTCTTCAATAAGCTGGGCCTGTTTTTTGAGTAATTAACTCAGGCTGGCTGTCGACTTACTCGTGGATGCCTTTATGATGTGCAGGCAAAAGCAATCTGTGAGGACGCATGATCTGGTTGACGCTGGCCACGCTGGTGGTGGTATTTGTGGTGGGGTTCCGGGTATTAACTTCGGATTCGCGCCGGGCAATTAAGCGCCTGAGCGAGCGCCTGAATATAACGCCCATGCACATCGAATCGATGATCGATCAGATGGGTAAAAAGATGGGGGAGGAGTACCTGAGCTATCTGCACCGCCCAAATGAGGCCCATCTACAGAATGCTGCACAGATTTTGCTGATCTGGCAGGTGGCAGTGGTGGACGCAAGTGAGTCCAACCTGCTTTTCTGGCACAGGCAACTGCAAAAGGCGCGACTTGCGGTGCCCGTCACCGACGCGCAAATACGCCTTGCGCTGAGCTTTTTGCGGGAGCTGGATCCTGATATGGCCGAGTTTAACGCCTTCCAGCACCGCTACAATCAGCTGTTTATGCCGCAGGATGGCGTCACCTGGCTGCACTGATACCACGGTGAATGACGACTGGTATCGGCGATCGTCATTCATTTATGTCATCCTGATGCGCAAACTGAACCTCGTTCGCTGGCGTGGTTCAAATGACAGAGCCAACTACTCAGGACGTTATTATTCTGGCCATTTTTCCCCCGGGGGCCGGGGTGAGGGTTAATAAAATTTCTGCTATTCTGCCCGCGCAATTAAGGGGGCAGCATGCTTAACATCGTTTTATTCGAACCAGAAATCCCACCCAATACCGGCAATATCATTCGCCTGTGCGCCAACACCGGCTTTCGCCTGCACATCATCGAGCCTATGGGCTTTGCCTGGGATGATAAGCGTCTGCGCCGCGCGGGACTGGATTATCACGAATTTACCGCCGTTCAGCGCCATGCCAGCTACGACGCTTTTTTTGAGGCAGAGAAGCCGCAGCGCCTGTTTGCGCTCACCACCAAAGGCACGCCTGCCCACAGTGCGGTGAGCTATCAGGACGGGGATTATCTGATGTTTGGCCCGGAAACCCGCGGTTTGCCTGCCAGCATTCTGGATGCATTGCCGCCAGAGCAAAAAATTCGCATTCCGATGATGCCGGACAGCCGCAGCATGAACCTGTCGAATGCGGTGTCGGTCGTGGTGTATGAGGCATGGCGCCAGCTGGGATATCCGGGCGCGGTCTTACGCAGCTGAAGGATTTGTCGGGTGGCGGCTACGCCTGACCCGACCTACAGATTCGACGTTCGTGTAGGCCCGGCAAACGTGAGAGCCGCCGGGCAATACGCTAAATGCCGTCACCATACTCAAAGGTATGGTGAATGCCGTTGAAGTGCTGATCCATATCCATCGCCGGTTTGTCGCTGTCCGGCTTGCCGACGATGCGCGCCGGAACGCCTGCGGCGGTCGTGTGTGGAGGGACGGGCTGCAACACGACGGAGCCCGCACCAATCTTCGCGCCGCGGCCCACTTCGATATTGCCAAGGATTTTCGCCCCCGCGCCAATCATCACCCCTTCACGAATTTTCGGATGGCGATCGCCGCTGGTTTTGCCTGTCCCGCCGAGAGTCACGGACTGCAGAATGGATACGTCATTTTCGATGACGGCTGTTTCGCCCACCACAATGCCGGTGGCGTGGTCGAGCATGATGCCGCGGCCAATTTTTGCCGCCGGGTGGATGTCCACCTGGAACGTCACCGAGACCTGGTTTTGCAGGAAAATGGCGAGTGCACGACGCCCCTGATTCCACAACCAGTGGCCGATACGATAAGCCTGAAGCGCGTGGAAACCTTTGAGGTACAGCAGCGGAGTGGAGTATTTATCGACGGCCGGGTCACGGGTGCGCACGGCCTGAATATCGCAGGCGGCGGAGGCGATCATTTCCGGGTCAGCGGCGTAGGCTTCTTCCACCACTTCACGAATGGCAATCGCGGGCATAATGGAGGAGGCGAGCTTGTTGGCGAGCATATAGCTCAGCGCACTGCCGAGGTTTTCATGTTTGAGGAGCGTGGCGTGGTAGAAGCTGGCAAGCATCGGCTCACAGTCGGCCAGCGCGCGGGCTTCGGCTTTGATATTGTTCCAGACGATGTCCAGTTCTTCACACGGCATTGCGAACTCCAGGCGATAAGCAAATGACCGGTCAGTTCTGCGCTGACCGGGTCATTGGGATGATGACGTTTCCCTGCGGCTAGTGGTGGCTGCGCTCTTCCTTGCTGGCACGACCTAATAGGGTCAATGCTGCCTCGCGCGCATTCTTTCCGCAATACAATACCTGATAAATTTCCTCGGTTATTGGCATTTCGACACCAAACCGGTGCGCAAGTGCCCGAACCTCTTTGGTATTGCGGTAGCCTTCGACCACCTGACCAATCGCATCCTGTGCGCTTTGCACGTCTTTACCCTGGCCGAGCGCCATGCCAAAGCGGCGGTTGCGCGACTGGTTATCGGTGCAGGTCAGCACCAGGTCGCCAAGCCCCGCCATGCCCATAAAGGTGGAAGGATCGGCGCCTAACGCTGCGCCCAGGCGGGACATTTCTGCAAGCCCGCGGGTGATCAGCGCCGTGCGCGCGTTCGCGCCAAAGCCGATACCGTCGGACATGCCCGCACCAATGGCAATCACGTTTTTCACCGCACCGCCCAGCTGCACGCCGATGAAATCCGGGTTGCTGTAGACGCGAAAGCTTTTGCCGCAGTGCAGCAGCTTTTGCAGATCTTCCGCGAACTGAGGGTCGGTTGACGCCAGCGCAATCGCCGTTGGCATGCCTGCCGCCAGCTCTTTCGCAAACGTCGGGCCTGAAATTACCGCCAGCGGAATGGCATCGCCCAGCGCTTCACGCGCAACATCCTGCAGCAGACGACCTGTCTCCGCTTCGAGTCCTTTGGTCGCCCAGACCAGGCGGGCATCAGCGCGCATCAGCGGTTTAAGCTGGCGCAGCACTTCGCCAAAGACATGGCTTGGCACGACGACCAGAATATCGCGACTGGCGGCCATCGCCGTGGCGAGATCGGCTTCAAGGTGCAGCGTGTCAGGGAAAGGCACGTCAGGGAGGAAGGCCGCGTTGCAGCGGTCTTGTTGCAGCACGGCGAGGTGTTTCGGGTCGTGCCCCCAAAGCACTACGTCGTGGCCATTTCTTGCCAGGGTGATGGCAAGAGCGGTGCCGTACGAGCCGGCACCGATCACAGTCATTGCAGCTTTACGTGCGTTCATCAGGCATCCTGATGTTGTTCGGCACCTTCGCCAGCCTGCTGCTGTAGATAGTTCATGAACAGCGCATCAAAGTTCACTGGCGCAAGGTTCAGTTGTGGGAATGTACCGCGGCCAACCAGGCTTGTGATGCATTCGCGAGCATACGGGAACAGAATGTTCGGGCAGTATGCACCCAGGCAGTGTGCCATCTGAGTCCCTTCGATACCTTCGATGGAGAAAATGCCGCCCTGCTGAACTTCGCACAGGAACGCCGTTTCTTCGCCCAGGGACGCGGTTACGGTCACGCGCAGTACGACTTCATACACGCCTTCCGCCAACTGGGTGGAAGCGGTATCCAGATCAAGTTTAACCTCTGGCTGCCAGTCTTTCTGGAAAACATGCGGCGCATTTGGCGCTTCAAAGGAAACGTCTTTGGTGTAAATACGCTGAATCTGGAAAGTCATTTCTGGGTTGGTTTGTTCTGACATCTTTTTTTTGTCCTTAAAAGGGATTATTTCAGCAGGGGATCGAGTCCACCACGCGCGTCAAGCGCATACAAGTCGTCACAGCCGCCAATGTGCTGTGCATCAATAAAAATCTGCGGCACCGTGGTGCGGCCACTACGTTCAATCATCTCTTCGCGCTTTTCAGCGTTACCATCGATAGGCAACTCCTGGAAGCTGACGCCCTTCTCTTTCAGCAGCGCTTTCGCGCGTACGCAGAACGGACAGGTTGCTTTGGTGTAGATCTCAATATTGGCCATGACGTTACCTCAGAAAATTACTTACCGCGAACCAGCGGCAGGTTCTCACCGCTCCAGCCTGCAACACCTTCTTTCAGAACGAAAACGCGCCCGAAGCCCGCTTTGTTCAGATTGTTGGCGGGCTCCTGAGCCTGCATACCGGAACCATCTACAACGATGATGGGTTTATCTTTATGTTTTTCAAGCTCGCCGAGGTTATTCGCTTTGATTTCGGCTGGCAGCAGGTTAACGGAACCAGCAATGTGGCCTTTACGGAAATCATCACGCTGGCGCAGATCGACAACGATGGCTTCTTCTTTGTTGATAAGACGCGTGGCTTCACCGCGGGTGATGACTTTAATTTTGGAAGTCAGGCCTTTGAACGTGGTGAACAGCACGGCAGCCAGTAAGCCAACCCAGGCGATACTCAGTATGGGATGACGGCTAACAAATTGCATAATTTCTTGCATGGGGGGTGATAACTCCCGACTCAGTGATTAAAAAAACAGGAAAGGAGTATACCTGTGCAGGGGGGCAATTACAGCAAGCCGAACCTAAGCTAATCCAATTTCTGCGGAGTGGTACGAGAAATTTCGATCAAAAATAGCCAAATCGCCCCGCCAGCCGCGCCCGTTCTTTGATCTTCTGAGGCAGATTTATCGATTCAGCTGTAGTAAAATTACGCAAATTTTTTATCTTGTGAGCATGAGGTTGTCGCAATGTCTGATACTAAAAAACCGATGGTACTGGTGATTCTGGATGGCTATGGCTATCGCGAAGAGCAGCAGGATAACGCGATCTTCAGCGCGAAAACGCCAGTGATGGATGGCCTGTGGGCAAAACGCCCTCATACGCTGATTGACGCTTCCGGCCTGGAAGTGGGTCTGCCAGACCGTCAGATGGGTAACTCTGAAGTCGGCCATGTTAACCTCGGCGCAGGCCGTATCGTGTATCAGGACCTGACCCGTCTGGACGTGGAAATCAAAGAGCGTACCTTCTTTGAAAACAGCGTGCTGGCCGGTGCCGTTGATAAAGCTGTTGCCGCAGGCAAAGCGGTGCACATTATGGGTCTGCTGTCTGCCGGTGGCGTTCACAGCCATGAAGATCACATCATGGCGATGGTTGAAATGGCCGCTGAGCGTGGTGCAGAGAAAATCTACCTGCACGCTTTCCTCGACGGTCGCGATACTCCACCTCGCAGCGCGAAATCCTCTCTGGCTGCCTTCGAAGAGAAATTCGCTGCGCTGGGCAAAGGCCGCGTAGCGTCAATCATCGGTCGTTACTACGCTATGGACCGCGACAACCGTTGGGACCGCGTTGAGCAGGCCTACGATCTGATGACCCTGGCAAAAGGTGAGTTCCAGTTCGACTCCGCAGTTGCCGCTCTGGAAGCCGCCTACGCACGTGACGAAAACGACGAATTCGTGAAAGCGACCGTTATCCGTGCCGCAGGCCAGGCCGATGCCGCAATGGAAGATGGCGATGCGCTGATCTTCATGAACTTCCGTGCGGACCGTGCCCGTGAAATCACCCGCGCTTTCGTAAACAAAGATTTCGACGGCTTCGCGCGCAAAAAAGTGGTTAACCTCGACTACATCATGCTGACGCAGTATGCCGCCGATATCGACGCACCGTGCGCTTACCCGCCAGCTTCTCTCGCGAATACCTTCGGCGAGTGGATGGCGAAGAACGACAAAACCCAGCTGCGTATCTCTGAAACCGAGAAATATGCTCACGTGACCTTCTTCTTCAACGGCGGCATCGAAGAGAACTTCGCGGGCGAAGAACGTATCCTGATCAACTCTCCGAAAGTCGCAACCTACGATCTGCAGCCAGAAATGAGTTCTGCAGAGCTGACTGAAAAACTGGTCGGTGCCATCAAAGGCGGTAAATTCGACGCCATCATCTGTAACTATCCGAATGGCGACATGGTTGGCCATACCGGCGTGATGGAAGCGGCAGTGAAGGCGGTTGAAGCGCTGGACCACTGCATTGACGAAGTGAGCAAAGCCGTTGAATCCGTTGGTGGACAGCTGCTGATCACCGCAGACCACGGCAACGCCGAGCAGATGCGTGACCCTTCTACCGGCCAGGCGCACACGGCGCACACCAACCTGCCGGTACCGCTGATTTACGTCGGTAACAAAGCGGTGAAAGCGGTCGACGGCGGTAAACTCTCCGACATCGCCCCAACCATGCTCTCCCTGATGGGCATGGAAATCCCGCAAGAGATGACTGGCAAGCCGCTGTTCATCGTGGAATAATCCCTCCCCATGAGGGGAAAGGCGATTGTTTCAAAGACCTGGATCGCGACGGCAGTCCGATCCGTTTGTTACGCCAGCGCGTTCAGCGCTGGCGTATTGCTGTGCGCGGCATCTGCTCAGGCAGATGACCGTGACCAGCTGAAATCCATTCAGGCCGATATCGCCAGCAAAGAGAAGGCGGTACGCCAGCAGCAACAGCAGCGCTCAGCCCTGCTCGCCCAGCTTAAAATCCAGGAAGAAGCGATTGCCGTCGCCGCCCGTAAGCTGCGCGACACGCAGAATACCCTCGCCGACCTCAATAAGCAGGTCGATGAGATGAATGCCTCCATCACCAAACTGCTTAAGCAAAAAGCTGCTCAAGAGCGCAACCTTGCCGCTCAGCTGGATGCGGCATTCCGCCAGGGCGAGCATACCGGTATTCAGCTTATTCTCAGCGGCGAAGAGAGCCAGCGGGGCCAGCGTTTGCAGGCCTATTTTGGCTACCTCAATCAGGCCCGCCAGGAAACCATCGCCGAGCTGAAGCAGACCAGTGAAGAGGTCGCCTCGCAAAAAGCGCTGCTTGAAGAGAAGCAGAGCCAGCAGCAAACCCTGCTCTACGAGCAAAAGGCGCAGCAGGCCAAACTTGAGCAGGCGCGTAACGAACGTAAGAAAACCCTTGCCGGGCTTGAGTCCTCCATTCAGGCCGGTCAGCAGCAGCTTTCCGAACTGCGCGCCAACGAATCCCGCATGCGTTCTCGCATAGCGCAGGCTGAAGCTGCCGCTCGTGCACGCGCCGAAAAAGAAGCCAAAGAGGCGCAGGCCGTTCGCGATCGCCAGCAGGACGCTTCGCGTAAAGGTACAACCTACAAACCTTCTGAGAGCGAACGCTCGCTGATGGCCCGTACCGGCGGCCTGGGCTCACCTCGTGGCCAGGCATTCTGGCCCGTTCGTGGCCCAACGCTGCATCGCTATGGCGAACAGCTCCAGGGTGAACTACGTTGGAAAGGGATGGTTATCGGTGCGTCTGAAGGCACCGAGGTCAAAGCCATCGCCGATGGCCGCGTGATCCTCGCCGACTGGCTGCAGGGCTACGGCCTGGTCGTGGTGGTGGAGCACGGAAAAGGCGATATGAGCCTTTACGGCTATAACCAGAGCGCGCTGGTCAGCGTCGGCACTCAGGTCCGCGCAGGCCAGCCGATTGCCCTTGTGGGCAGCAGTGGCGGTCAGGGCCGACCTTCACTCTACTTCGAAATTCGCCGCCAGGGTCAGGCGGTCAATCCACAGCCGTGGTTGGGAAGATAAGTTTTGCTTCAATTTCGCCCGTTAGCGTTGTCCGTCGCCGCCTTAGTGGCGATGGTTGCCCCGGTCCATGCCGGAAAACTCTCGATAGTCATTGATGATTTTGGCTATCGCCCCCAGCAGGAAAATCAGGTGCTGGCATTGCCCAACACCCTCTCCGTCGCCGTTTTACCCAATGCACCGCATGCCCGCGAAATGGCGACCAAAGCCCACAATAGCGGCCATGAAGTGCTGATCCATCTGCCGATGGCACCAATCAGTAAACAGCCGCTGGAGAAAGACACCCTGCGCCCGGACATGAGCAGCGATGAGATCGAGCGCATCATCCGGGAAGCCGTAAGCAAGGTGCCTTATGCCGTGGGCCTGAATAACCACATGGGCAGCGCCATGACCTCCAGCCTGTTTGGCATGCAGAAGGTGATGCAGACGCTGAGCCATTACAATTTCTACTTTCTCGACAGCATGACGATTGGCAACAGCCAGTCGATGCGGGCCGCCGCCGGAACGGGCGTGAAGGTCATTAAGCGCAAAGTGTTCCTCGACGACACGCAAAACGAAGCGGATATTCGCACGCAGTTTAATCGTGCTATCCAGATTGCGAGGCGCAGCGGTTCTGCGATTGCCATCGGACATCCGCATCCGACCACGGTGCGCGTGCTTCAGCAGATGGTGTACAACCTGCCGCCCGATATCACCCTGGTTCGCCCCAGCAGCCTGCTGAATGAACCTCAGGTCGATACCTCAACCCCGAACAATGCCGCTCCAGTGCAGCCTGCGGCGCCACGCAATCCGTTCCGGGGCGTGAAGCTGTGCAAACCGAAAAAACCGCAGCAGCCAGTCTATGCGAGCCGTTTCTTCGATGTGTTAAGCGACAGCATTACGCACAGCACGCTGGTGCAATACTTCCAGCTGCAGTGGCAGGGCTGGGATAAGCCCTGAGCGGTCTGGAAGACGGCGATAAAAAACGCTGAATCTGCGGCGAGATTCTCTATAATGCCCACTGGTTTTAATATGAGAATCAGAGAGCATGGTGCCGCAAAAACGGAAAATCCTGCTGTTCGACAGCGGCAAAGAGTGGGGCGGTGGCACCAACAGCATGCTGGAGTTGCTCAAACGCATCGACAGGCAACGGTTCGATATTACCTGCTGCTTCTACCACAACTATCTTCGTGCGGGCGGGGAGAGCATTGAGCAAGTGCTGAGCACCTTCGGCATTCCGATGATCCTGATGCCTGCCCGTCGTCAGCCTGGCTGGGCAAAGTTACTGAAAGAAGTCGGTCGCAGCCTGCTGTTCTTCTCCCGCGACGCGCGCAAAGTCTTTACCCGAAAGATGGATACGCTGTGGCGCATCCAGCCTGACGCACGCCGTCTGCGCAAGCTGCTGCAGGAGGGCGGGTACGACATCCTGTACATGAATAATCAGCCTGGCTCTAACGAAGAGGGCTATCATGCCGTAAAGGGCCTGCCCGTTGGGCTGGTTCAGCACTGCCGCATTAAACCTGTCCTCTCGCCGTCGCTGGTCGCGCTGGTTAATGCGCAGGTGGATAAAATCATTGCCGTTTCCCATGGAGTGGAAAGCGTGCTGCTCAACAACGGCGTTGAGCGTCAGCTCTGCGTCACCGTGAATAACGCCATCGATATCCACCAACCGTTGCCGGATCGTGCGGCGATGCGCCGTTCGCTGGGACTGGATGACGATACGTTTGTCTTCGGCAGCATTGGTTCACTACTCCCCCGTAAAGCGAATCATCACACGCTCGAAGCGCTGGCCTTGTTCAGCCGGAATCATCCCGACGCAAAGTGGAAGCTGTTGCTGATTGGCGAAGGCCCGGAGCGTTCATCGCTCGAAGCGCAGGCCGCAGCGTGCGGGCTTGCAGAACGGGTTGTCTTTACCGGATTTCGCAATAATCCGTTGGATTATCTCGCCGCCTTTGATCTCTTTATCCTGGCCTCAGCCAGCGAAGGGCTGCCTCGCGTAGTGCTGGAGGCAATGCTGCTGGGGGTGCCGGTTATCGGTTCTGACGTCACCGGGACCGCTGAGCTTATCCACCATCAGCAAACCGGCCTGCTTTTCCCGTGGAGTGATACTCAGGCTCTTGCACACAACCTTTCCCTGCTCTGGCAAAATGCTGAACTGCGCCGGGCCCTGGCTGAAAACGCCCGTCAGCACGTGCGCCATCACTACGCCATTGAGCATTACGTCGCGGGTGTTGAACGCGAACTAGCCTCTATTTCTTCGGGACGGACCGACCATGTTTAACTTTCTGAATGCCCGCTATCGTCACATCACGGCGCGCCACAATATTCCTTATGCTTCATTGACGCCTTCTGCTCAGAGCGTGCCGATTACCTCGGTCGTCATCCCCTGCACCGGGGCAGATTATGTTGAGGAGGCGTTACTTTCCGCCACCTTCGCCGAGCGCTACGCGCCCGATCTTGAAGAGATTGTTATCGTCAGCGATCAGCCAGAGAGCGCGTTTGGCGCGCTACCGGTAAAAACCCGCGTTGTTACGCTCGATTTGCCAAAGCGTGAAGAGACCTACCGCTACAAGCAGATCTACCTGAGTCGGTTGGTGAAACTGAACGCGCCAATGCAGGCGCGCGGTGAAGGCGTTTTGATGATCGATTCAGACCTGAACCTGCTGCAGATGCCCCGGTTCAGGGTTGAAGAAGGCCATATTTATTCGAGCTTTCGTCAGGGCAAAATGATCGCCAAGCTGGCAGGCGCACCGGCTGAAAAGGTACCGGCTTACTACCAGGGCACCGTGCGCCCGTATATCGTCGACCACGTCAACGGGGCCTTCCTGGCCGCAACGCGCAAAACCTGGCGTCGTATCTGTCCGCTGTGGCTGACGCTTTTCCAGGATACCTGGGAGTTGATGGACGACAGCCAGCCGCCAACGGATCAGCTGCCGCTGGCCGCGCTGCTGGATATGCTTGATCTGAAAACGGTGAATCTGGGCGACTGGATGAACTGGCCGGTCTCCAAAAAAATCGGCGGGCAGGAAGCGGTTATCCCAAAAGAGGTGGTCGGTGCCCATGGCGGTTTCCCGCTCTCTGAGTGGCAGAAATATCTGCAATCAGCTGACAGCAAGCTGCTGTTCAAAGGGCAGGACTACACGCGCAAAGTGCGCTATCTGACGGATAAAGAGAAGCAGCAACAAAGCTGATGCCTTGCGGCGCTAAGCCTGCACTGGCCTACAGAAATCAGCTTCCGTAGGCCGGATAAGCGCAGCGTCATCCGGCAATTACGCGGATTAATCCCAGCTCAGGATAACTTTCCCGGACTGGCCTGAACGCATCGCGTCAAAGCCTTTCTGGAAATCATCAATGCCGAAGCGATGGGTGATGATTGGCGAGAGATCGAGGCCAGACTGAATCAGCGCGGCCATCTTGTACCAGGTTTCGAACATCTCACGGCCGTAAATGCCTTTGATGAACAGCCCTTTAAAGATAACTTTGGTCCAGTCGATGGACATGTCTGACGGTGGAATGCCCAGCATCGCGATGCGACCACCGTGGTTCATGGTGTCCAGCATCGTGCGGAACGCCGGTGGCGCGCCGGACATCTCCAGGCCCACGTCGAAGCCTTCGGTCATGCCGAGTTCGTCCATCACGTCTTTCAGGTTTTCAGTCGCCACGTTCACCGCGCGGGTTACGCCCATTTTGCGCGCCAGGCCGAGACGGTATTCGTTCACATCGGTGATCACGACATTGCGTGCGCCAACGTGTTTTGCCACGGCTGCCGCCATAATGCCAATCGGGCCTGCGCCGGAGACCAGCACGTCTTCGCCAACCAAATCAAACGACAGCGCCGTGTGAACCGCGTTGCCGAAAGGGTCGAAGATGGAGGCCAGATCGTCAGAAATGTTGTCCGGGATTTTGAAGGCGTTAAACGCCGGGATCACCAGATATTCTGCAAAACAGCCCGGACGGTTGACGCCAACGCCGATGGTATTGCGACACAGGTGCGTACGGCCCGCGCGGCAGTTACGGCAGTGGCCGCAGGTGATGTGGCCTTCGCCGGACACGCGGTCGCCGATTTTGAAGCCTTTCACTTCCTGGCCGATGCCAACCACTTCGCCCACGTATTCATGACCGACAACCATCGGGACCGGAATGGTTTTCTGTGACCATTCGTCCCAGTTGTAGATGTGTACGTCGGTGCCGCAGATAGCGGTTTTGCGAATCTTAATCAGCAGATCGTTATGCCCGACTTCCGGTTCAGGAACGTCGTTCATCCAGATGCCTTCTTCGGCCTTCAGTTTCGATAATGCTTTCATCTCACATCCTCAGGCAATGACGCCCAGTTGCTTACCGATGCGGGTAAACGCGTCCACCGCACGTTCAATTTGCTCAGGAGTATGCGCCGCGGACATCTGCGTGCGGATACGTGCCTGGCCTTTTGGCACCACCGGATAGAAGAAACCGGTGACGTAAATGCCTTCTTTTTGCAGCTCGCGGGCAAAGTCCTGCGCGACGGTGGCTTCACCCAGCATCACGGGAATGATGGCGTGGTCGGCACCGGCCAGGGTAAAGCCTGCGGCGGTCATTTTTTCGCGGAACAGGCGGGCGTTGGCCCACAGGCGATCGCGTAACTCTGCCCCTGACTCCACCATTTCCAGCACTTTGATGGAGGCGGAAACGATGGCCGGAGCCAGAGAGTTGGAGAACAGGTACGGACGGGAGCGCTGACGCAGCCACTCAACGACTTCTTTACGTGCGGCGGTATAGCCGCCGGATGCGCCCCCGAGCGCTTTGCCCAGGGTGCCGGTGATGATGTCAACGCGGCCCATCACGTCACAATATTCATGCGAACCACGACCGTTTTCGCCGACAAAGCCAACGGCGTGGGAATCATCGACCATGACCAGCGCATCGTATTTGTCTGCCAGGTCGCATACGCCTTTCAGGTTCGCAATGACGCCGTCCATGGAGAACACGCCGTCGGTGGCGATCAGCACGTGGCGCGCGCCGGATTCGCGGGCTTCTTTCAGGCGCGCTTCCAGTTCAGCCATGTCGTTATTGGCATAGCGGAAACGCTTCGCTTTGCACAGACGCACGCCGTCGATGATCGACGCGTGGTTCAGGGCATCGGAAATAATGGCATCTTCTGCGCCGAGCAGGGTTTCAAACAGGCCGCCGTTAGCGTCAAAGCAGGAGGAGTACAGAATCGCGTCTTCCATCCCGAGGAAATCAGCGAGCTTCTTCTCCAGCGCCTTATGGCTGTCCTGGGTGCCGCAGATGAAACGAACGGAAGCCATGCCGAATCCGTGGCTGTCCATACCGGCTTTTGCTGCGGCAATAAGTTCCGGGTGGTTGGCCAGGCCAAGGTAGTTGTTGGCGCAGAAGTTGATGACGTGGCTACCGTCGCCGACGGTGATGTCCGCCTGCTGGGCGGAGGTAATGATGCGTTCTTCTTTAAACAACCCTTCCGCGCGGGCGGTCTCCAGGTCGCTGGTTAACTGTTTGTAAAAATCACCACGCATTGCAACTCTCCAGATTCGGCAAAATTTGGCACATATTACCCAATGCTTCCGGCGTATACGAGATGACACCGCGGCAGATAAGCATTTTTGTAGCATAAATCACGTGTACCCCTGCGGCTTGTCGGTGAATGTGAAGAGTCCGCACAGTGATGGTATGATAAGAACCATTAGCGTCCGGGATAGTCCCGGTCACTCACATTTCAAAGGTTATCGTTTATGATCATCGTTACCGGCGGCGCAGGCTTCATTGGCAGCAACATCGTTAAGGCCCTGAATGATAAAGGTATCACCGACATTCTGGTGGTGGACAACCTGAAAGATGGCACCAAATTCGTCAACCTGGTCGATCTCAACATCGCCGATTACATGGATAAAGAAGACTTCCTTATCCAGATTATGGCAGGCGAAGAGATGGGCGAGATCGAAGCCGTGTTCCACGAAGGTGCCTGCTCTTCCACCACCGAGTGGGACGGCAAGTACATGATGGATAATAACTATCAGTACTCGAAAGAGCTGCTGCACTACTGCCTGGAGCGCGAAATCCCGTTCCTGTATGCCTCTTCTGCAGCCACCTACGGCGGGCGCACCTCGGATTTCATCGAGTCGCGCGAATATGAAAAGCCGCTGAACGTTTACGGCTATTCCAAGTTCCTGTTCGACGAATACGTGCGTCAGATCCTGCCGGAAGTGGATTCTCCTGTAGTAGGCTTCCGCTACTTCAACGTTTATGGACCGCGCGAAGGCCACAAAGGCAGCATGGCGAGCGTGGCATTCCACCTCAACACCCAGCTGAATAATGGCGAAAGTCCTAAACTGTTCGAAGGCAGCGACGGCTTCAAGCGTGACTTCGTCTACGTGGGCGACGTCGCAGCGGTAAACCTGTGGTTCTGGGAAAACGGTGTTTCCGGTATCTTCAACCTCGGTACCGGGCGTGCGGAATCTTTCCAGGCCGTAGCGGATGCAACCCTGGCGTTCCACAAAAAAGGCAGCATTGAGTACATCCCGTTCCCGGAAAAACTGAAAGGTCGCTATCAGGCGTTTACCCAGGCCGACCTCACCAATCTGCGTGCGGCAGGCTATGATAAGCCTTTCAAAACCGTGGCCGAAGGCGTTACCGAGTACATGCACTGGCTGAACCGCGACGCATAAGATAAAAAATGAAAATACTGGTGATTGGCCCGTCATGGGTGGGCGACATGATGATGTCGCAAAGTCTCTATCGCACGCTCAAGGCGCGCTATCCCCAGGCGATCATTGATGTGATGGCACCCGCGTGGTGCCGTCCGCTTTTATCGCGTATGCCGGAAGTGAATGAAGCCATTCCTATGCCGTTCGGACACGGCGCGCTGGAAATTGGCGAGCGCCGCAAGCTCGGGCACAGCCTGCGTGAAAAGCGTTACGATCGTGCCTATGTCCTGCCTAACTCCTTTAAATCAGCCTTTGTGCCCTTCTTTGCGGGTGTGCCACAGCGTACCGGCTGGCGCGGCGAAATGCGCTACGGTCTGCTAAACGATGCGCGCGTGCTCGACAAAGCGGCCTGGCCGCTGATGGTTGAGCGTTACGTGGCGCTGGCCTACGACAAAGGCGTTATGCGTTCGGCGAAAGATTTGCCTCAGCCGCTGCTGTGGCCGCAGCTTCAGGTGAGTGAAGGCGAAAAATCGCAGACCTGCGCCGCCTTTAACCTCTCCACAGAACGGCAGATGGTCGGCTTTTGCCCCGGCGCTGAGTTCGGCCCGGCGAAACGCTGGCCGCATTATCATTACGCCGAACTGGCGAAACAGCTGATCGACGAAGGCTATCAGGTTGTGCTGTTTGGATCGGCAAAAGATCACGATGCCGGGAACGAAATCCTCACCGCGCTCAGTCAGGAACAGCAGGCCTGGTGTCGTAACCTGGCCGGGGAAACCCAGCTTGAGCAGGCAGTGATCCTGCTTGCCGCCTGCAAAGCCGTAGTCACCAACGATTCGGGTCTGATGCACGTTGCCGCGGCGCTGAACCGCCCGCTGGTTGCACTTTATGGCCCAAGCAGCCCGGACTTCACCCCGCCGCTGTCGGACAAAGCCAAAGTGATTCGTCTGATTACCGGCTACCACAAAGTGCGCAAAGGTGACGGCGAAGAGGGCTATCATCAGAGCCTGATCGACATCACGCCCGCCCGCGTGCTGGAAGAGTTAAACCAACTGCTGCTGGCCGGGGACGCATAACGGATGCGAGTGCTGATCGTGAAAACGTCCTCGATGGGCGATGTGCTCCACACCCTGCCTGCGTTGACCGATGCCGTTCAGGCCATTCCGGGCATTCGTTTTGACTGGGCAGTGGAGGAAGGTTTTGCGCAGATCCCGTCCTGGCACTCAGCGGTAGACAATGTCATTCCCGTGGCGATTCGCCGCTGGCGTAAAGCGTGGTTCTCCACGCCGGTGAAAGCCGAACGTCAGGCGTTTCGCCAGAAGGTGCAGGCGCAAAAATACGACGCCATCATCGACGCTCAGGGCCTGGTGAAAAGCGCCGCGCTGGTCACGCGCCTGGCGCGCGGCGTTAAGCACGGTATGGACTGGTCCAGCGCCCGCGAACCGCTGGCGAGCCTGTTCTATAATCGTCGCCATCACATCGAAAAGCAGCAGCACGCCGTTGAACGCACGCGTGAACTGTTTGCAAAAAGTCTGGGTTATCCAAAGCCTGAGACGCAGGGTGATTATGCGATTGCGCAGCATTTTCAGCATTTACAGGAACAAACCGCGTCACCGTATGTGATATTGCTGCATGCCACCACCCGCGATAATAAGCACTGGCCCGAAACGCACTGGCGTGAGCTTGTTCAACTAATGCAAGCCAGCGGATTCCAGATTAAACTGCCGTGGGGAGCCAGCCATGAGCGTGAGCGTGCCGAGCGGATTGCCGCAGGCCTGAGCCATGTGCAGGTGCTACCAAAACTCACGCTTGCTGAGGTTGCCGCTGAGCTAGCCGGTGCGCAGGCCGTTGTCTCCGTCGATACGGGACTGAGCCATTTGACAGCCGCTTTAGACCGCCCCAACATTACGCTCTTTGGCCCGACAGACCCGGGTTTGATTGGCGGCTACGGCAAAAATCAACAACAATATGCCAGCCCAACGGGCAAGATGGGAGATATCACGGCCGATGCGATTTTTAACGCCTTACAGCGAAACCTGCAACGTACGGGCAAGGAAACGTAGTCAATGAGCTATGTGCTTTTGTTTATCCTCTTTCTTCCGGTAAAGCTGCTGGGAAAGCTGTTTCGCAAAGAGACGGGTAAAAACCTTGTCATCCAGACGGCAAAGATTGGCGATTTCGTCAATGCCACACCTTTGCTCAGCCACCTGAAGAAGAGTGATGTGCTGATTAGTCGGGCCGTGGAGCCGCTGGCTGGCCGCGACGATACCATCGGGACGATCTATCTCATCGGTAAAATGAAGCGCAACGTGTTCGCCAAACTCAGCTTTGCCTGGCAGATTATGAATCGCTACGACAACGTGTATTTGCTGCAGCCTAACAGCACGAATTTATTTTTTGCTGCCGTCTGTAACGCCAAAAACAAGCAGTTCTTAAGTATTTACACGCGCCGCTGGTATCACGCCATTTTCTACATGGCGGCGGATGGCGTCGTTGAGCACGGGAAACAAACGCTGTCTGTCACCAATTATTTGCAGCTGGCCGATCGCTCATTGAGCTGGCAGGATGCGCCAAAACATGCCACATATCCGCTGTATCGCCCGCAAACGTGGCCTGTAAGTCTGGACAAAGAAGGCGTGATTCGCATCGGCCTCAGTATTTCCGCCGGGAATAAAGCTAAAACCATTCCGCCTGCTATCTGGCAGCGTATCTTTGACACCCTGAGCATTTTGCCCTGCCATTACTATATTTTTGGCACCGAGAACGAACAGCCCTGGCTGGACGAGCTCTATCGGACGATCGGTGAACAGCCCAATATCACCAGCCTCCTCGGGCAGCTTCCTCTTGAAGACGTGCCGTGGGCTATCTCAAGAATGGATTGTTATATTGCCTCTGACTCGGGCAACGTTTACGTTGCCGATGCGGTTAACGTTCCTGTTGTTCTGCTATATGGCCCGTGCTGCTACCGCGAGCAGCGCCCGCTGGGCGAAACGTTGCTGATCGGCAAAGATGAAAACATCTGTTCGTATGTGTTTGAGACGCGGTACTACTTTGATAAAACACGCGAAGAGCTGTTTGCCATCGGCGAGGAAGAACAATCACGGCTTTTCCAGTTCGTGTCCAGCCTGCCGCAGGCTGTTAAAATTGCTAACTCTTTGATTTCCGGAATTTGATCAGGTGACCTTTCTCAGCGTCATTATTGCGGCCCATAATGCGGAAAAAACGCTTGCTGGTGTGCTACATAGCCTCCTTGATGCGATAGGGTCTGAAGCAGAACAGACGGAAGTTATCATTATTAATGACAACTCTGTTGATTCAACCCAGAATATTATTGAGCAATGGTCTGCACGCTTTCCTCACTTCATTACCCGGCAGGTTTCTTACTGTAATGTCGGAATGGTACGTAACGAAGGTATCCAGCAATCTTCCGGGCAATATATTTTTATGCTGGACAGTGATGATTTGCTTAAGCCTGGAAGCCTGCAGGATGCAATTAATTTTTTACGACCTCATCTGCCAGATATGCTGATCACCCATCTTCTGGAAGTTCGCGATCTTTCTAAAATCACTCCCGAATGGGGTGGATTTAATCCTGTATCCCTTACGACAGATGAAGCAATCACCCGGTTCTTAATTCATAAGGATTTCCAGGCTCATCTGGGAGGGCAGTTTATCCATCGCGAATTGTTCGAGAAATACCCCGTTCCCGCGATTTCCTGTTATGAAGACTTTGCAGTATTTCCGGCAATGCTTGCCACATCACGTAAAATATATTTTCAGCGCAATGGCCATTACTATTACGTCAAAACAGGATCAAGCCTCTCCAGTGATATCACCCCAGATAAAATCGCTCATCTGGTTGACTGTACATTGAAGATGGAAGAGATCTTTCCTGATAAGTTTGAATCGCTTATTAACTGCCATTGGTTTGATATTTTTACTAACCATTGGAAACATCTGACATCTTCTCAGCGTGAAATAGTTCGGAAACGCGTTAACAAAATGTATTCATGGCGTTTTTTCATGTCAAAAGATGTGCGTTTCAGCTATAAAAAAAGGGTGTTAAAAGCATTATGGAAAAAGTGAGATTAAGAATTTATCAGCTCACGCTGGCACTTACCCTTATTTCGCTGGCATTAGTTTTAGTAAGCTCAGGAAAACAGAGGGAGTTTTTCTACATTGCCGTTTATGCCAGTATTATTGGTTTGATGTGCGATTATAAAGGCATCACCCTCAGATCTTTTAGCATTGCTTTGCCTATTTTGTTGATTGGCCTATTGAATGTAGTCTGGTATTTCACTTATGAGTATCATAATGAAGGGCTAAACTTTTACAGCGACTATCTTGGGGCCGGTAAAAAGCTTATTCTGGGTAGTGTACTGGTGTTTTATATCGACAGTTTCAGGCATTATGTCTCCTCTCGTTATTTCCAGCGCTGGCTTCTGCTGGCAACAGGAACAGGTTTCGTATTGGCTACCGGGTTTGCGTTTTGGCAGGCCATGCATGGTATGGGCCGTGTAGAAATGGGCATCAACCGTGCAACGCTTTCTGCCTACCTATACTCCATGCTGTCTCTTGCCTTCGTCTACAGCCTGTTTATACAACGCACAAAAATAGCCTACGCGCTGGCCGGACTGGTCATCATTATTGCTTATGCGGTGGTGTTACTCACGGGAACTCGTGCAGCAATGGGATTGTATCTGGTCGTTACTCTTTTGGTCACGCTTTTCCATTTCCGGAAAATACATCTTAAACCAATCATAATGCTACTGTGTGTGCTTGCTGGCCTGATTGCGCTTAGCTATAAACCGCTCATTGCACCTAAAATCGCCCAAACGCAGACTGAGATTACCCGTTTCCAGGACGGTCAGGATGCGACTTCATTGGGCGCTCGTTTTTCAATGTGGACGGTTGGCATCGCCAATGGATTAAATCACCCGTTGGGTCAATCCATGGAAGAGCGAGGTAAATGGACAAGCGAGTACGTTAAAAAGCACCCTCATCTTGCATCCTCGATGATTTTTATGAATGTCCATTTACACAATGAGTTTATTGAGAAATATTCGCTTCAGGGCATACCCGGCATTATTTTGCTAATGTTCTTTTTTGTCTCATTACTATGGCAGGGGCTTAAGCATCAAAACGGCCTCTTATTGACTGCCACTCTTTTGCTGCTCGGCTATGGGCTCACAGATGTCATCCTTTTGAGCTCTGAAGGGGTTATATTTTTCATAACAGTCTTTGCGCTAAGTTCCCGCATAGAGAAAAACTCGTCCTGATAGACTGCTTTATAAAACGCCGGTTATCCGGCGTTTTGATTTTTCACCTGATAAAACTCCGCCAAAGTCATTCCCTGTGTCCGCTGCGCAAGCCAGGCGAAGAGCGTCTCCAGATCCTGATACAGCCCTTCAATTGCCGCTTCGTCTTTAAACGTCGGGCTGCCGCCGGGCATAAATTCTGACGAGTGGAGCATAAATTCTACGTAGTCGTTTCCCTGAGCCAGGCATTTCTCAGCGACTTTGATCATCTCATCCGCATTACCGCCCGCAGGGCGCAGCCAGTTGACGGAAGGAGAGCGATATTTGCCACGCAGGCGGTCGTAACCTTGCTTTACGCTGTTCAGCCAGCCGGGATGTTTGTACTGAATGCTCATCGGCACTTCCAGCAGCGGACTGTTTCCCGGCTGATGGATAGCTTCTGTGTCCATAAACCAGGCGCTGTCCGGGAAGTGCTGATAATCCGTTCCGCCCTTGCCCTGCGGGGCTCCCTTCGCGTTGCGCCAGTTCACCCGCGGCGTCACTGAGCAGTCAACCTGATAACCAAGCTCGATCAGCAATTTTGCGTAGCGGCTGTCGAATGCCCAGCGACCGGCGCGGTGGCTGAGCATTTTCGTCTGGAAGGTTTTCTCAAGCAGATCGGTCATAAAAAGCACTTTTTCGCGCAGTACCGTATCCGGATATTCAATCAGATAGGGCTGCCAGCGCCAGTCATCGCCGGTCAAATCATACTCCGGCGGGCTGTTCCAGGCGTGCAGGTGCATGCCGACCTCCCCCTGGCCACGGGCAATCACATCTTTGGCAAACTCGATATAAACCGGATCGACCGCCATCTCATAGTTCGTCAACCAGACCGGCTTGAAACCGTATTTTCCACACAGAGCCTGGAAGCGCGGCAGGTATCGGGCATTTTCAGTTTTAATTTCCCGATGGTTTTGCCAAAGGTTGTCGCCTTCAGTATCGATGGTGATGATAAAAGCAGGTTTGGTCATAATGATCCCATGGTGAATGAGGGTTAGGGCTATGTTACGCACTCTCATCTTATAGAGTAAACAGTTGCCAGGAAAAAGCTGACATTGCTGAGAAAGGATGCAACTCCGCATCATGTCTATTAGAATTGCAGGCAATATGCTCCCAATAAGATGATGATGAACAATTCACTTAACGTGTCCGATTTACGCATTCTTTTGATTAAATTACGTCATCATGGCGACATGCTCCTGACCACCCCGGTGATCCACTCTCTGCGTCAGCGCTGGCCCGATGCGCAAATCGATGTCCTGCTGTATGAGGAAACGAGGGATATGCTGGCCGCGCACCCCGACATTCATCAGATCTACGGTATTGACCGCAAATGGAAAAAGCTGGGTACCCGCGGGCATTTGCAAAAAGAGTGGCAGTTGCTGACGACGTTGCGCAACCAGCGTTATCAACTGGTTCTTAACCTTGCCGACCAATGGCGAAGTGCCATCATCACTCGTTTTACTGGCGCGCCAGTGCGAATTGGCTTCGATTTTAATAAGCGCCGGGGCTGGTTCTGGCGGCATTGTCACACTGCTCTTGCGTCCATAAACGGGCATAATCAGATGCATACCGTTGAGCAAAATCTCTCGATTCTTGCTCCGCTGGGCATCCCTCCTGTCAGCTCGGTCGCTATGAGTTATGAACCGGAAGACTGGCAAACCGTTTCCGGCAAGCTGCTCGAAAAAGGCGTGACTGAGAAGTTTGTCGTGGTACAGCCTACCTCCCGCTGGTTCTTCAAATGCTGGGATGAAGGCAAAATGGCGCAAACCCTCACTGCGCTCCAGCAGGATGGGCATACGATTGTGCTGACTTCCGGCCCGGACAAAAAAGAGCTGGCAATGATCGACACCATTCTTGCGGCCTGTCCTCAGGAAGGCGTCGTGTCGCTGGCCGGGCAGTTAACGCTTCGTCAATTGGGTGCGCTCATTGACCACGCCGCGCTTTTTATTGGTGTAGATTCTGTGCCAATGCATATGGCTGCCGCATTGCAGACGCCGTGTGTGGCGCTTTTTGGCCCTTCAAAACTCACCTTCTGGAGCCCGTGGCAGGTGAACGGAGAGGTGATTTGGGCTGGCGAGTACGGCCCACTTCCGGATCCTGATGCGGTGGATACCAACACCAAAGAGCGCTATCTGAATGCCATTCCGGTCGAACGCGTGGTGGCCGCTGCAAGGAAATGCCTGTCATGAAAAAACATCGCCTGGCCATTGTCCGGCAAAAATATCGCCCTGACGGCGGCGCCGAGCGTTTCGTCTCCCGTGCGCTGAGCGCGCTCAGCAATCAGGATCTGGAGCTCAACGTCATCACTCGCCAGTGGCAGGGCGAAAAGCAGGACGACTGGCATATTCACATTTGTAACCCGCAGAAATGGGGCCGCATCAGCCGCGAGCGCGGTTTTGCCCAGGCGGCGCGTAAACTCTGGCAGGCCGAACAGTTTGATATTGTGCAAAGCCATGAGCGAATTCCGGGTTGCGATATTTATCGCGCAGGGGATGGCGTTCATCGCCGCTGGTTACTGCAGCGTCAGCGCATCTTACCCGCCTGGCGCGGGAAAATGCTGATGCTCGATCGCTATCATCGCTACGTGATGGGTGCAGAAAGGGCCATGTATCAGGCGCCAGAGCTGAAAGCCGTCATTTGTAATGCGGAGATGGTGAAGCAGGAAATTATCGAAGATTTTGGCGTAGACGCAAAAAAAATCCACGTGATTTATAATTCTATAGATTCCAGCCGCTTCGTTCCGGCAGACAGCGTGCAAAAATTTGCGCTACGTGAAAAACTGGCTATTCCCGAGAACGCCGTGGCGTTCTGTTTTGTGGGGTCAGGATTTGAACGTAAAGGGTTGGCGGCTGCGATTAACGCCATTGCCAGCACCGATCGTTATCTGATTGTCGTCGGTCAGGACAAGGCGGAAAAGCACTATCATGCGCTGGCACGTTCAGCTGGGTGTGAAGATCGCGTTCGCTTTTGCGGTATGCAAAAAGAGACATTGCCGTTTTATCAGGCGGCAGACGGTTTACTGTTGCCAACCCTGTACGATCCGTTTCCGAATGTCATTCTGGAAGCGATGGCCTGCGGGTTGCCTGTCATTACCTCACGCACCTGCGGTGGGGCTGAATTTATTGAGCAAGGAACAAACGGTTTTGTCTGTGATGCGCTGGATATCGCCCGGCTACGGGACGCCGTGATGGCAATACCGGTGCAGAACTACGATAACAAAATGGGCATGGCTGCTCGCCATAAAGTCATGGATGCAACGCCGGAGCGGCTCTCAAGTCAGCTCATTACGCTTTATCAAACTTTACTGGATTAATGATGCGCATCCTTATGGTTATTGACGGTTTACCCGGCGGAGGTGCTGAAAAAACAGTGCTGACGTTGTCGCGTGGACTGGTAGAAATGGGTCATCAGGTATCACTGTTCTCCTTGCGCAAAGTGTGTGACTACGCCATTCCGGAAGGCATCGACTATCAGATCGTTCAGGATAACTGTAAAAAACCCTGGCGGAAGGTGACGGAACTGTGGCGCCGCGCTCGCTTGTTGGACGAAGCCATCATTAAAGCGCAGGAAAAGGGGCCGTTTGATATCGTTTTCTCCCACCTGCATAAAACGGATCGCATCGTCGCGCGTACCCGCGTCATTAGCCGCGATAAAATCTGGTACTGCGTTCATGGCATGTTCTCGTTTGCTTACCTTCGCCATCGCCGTGCCCCGTCACGTTGGTTTAAGCGAACCAAAATACGCAGGGTCTATGAAAACGCGCAGGTTGTCGCGGTATCTAACGCCGTACTTCATGATCTGACCCAAAATCTGCGCATCACCCTTAAGCGGGATGCGGTTATCCATAACCCCTTTGATATTGCACATATCCAGCAGCTTGCCGCTGAACCTTTTGCGTTCGAGGGACAGGAGTACGTCATCCATGTCGGTCGTTTCCATGAGCATAAGCGCCACGATCGCCTGCTGCGGGCCTTCGCTAAAAGTGGCATTCCGGGTCAGCTGATCATGATGGGGAACGGCAGTCAGAAGCATATTGAGCAACTGAAAGCATTGGCAAAAACGTTAGGTATTGCTGACAAAACGCAGTTCCGAGCCTTTGTGCCGAATCCCTATCCGTGGATCAAGAATGCCCGACAGCTGGTGTTGAGCTCGGATTGTGAAGGGTTCGGTAACGTGCTGGTTGAAGCGATTATTTGCCAGACGCCACCCGTGAGCACGCGTTGTCCCGGTGGACCGTCCGAAATTCTCAATGGTGAGCTTGCTCGCGGTTTGAGCGAAATGAACGATGATGGCCTTGCTAAAACCATGTGGGACATCTGGCAAAATCCACCTGCTATCGATAACAGCACCATTTCTACCTACGGGATTGAGGCTATCTGCCGTCAATATATTGCGCTTGCGGGCACTAAACAGTAATCAGGTATTGTATGCAACACCCGACCTCACCACTGCTTAGCGTGGTTGTCGCCGTCTATAACGGCGAAAAATTTTTAGATCAGTTCTTCTCCTGCCTCGCTGCACAAAACATTGAGAGCATGGAAGTGATCATCGTTAATGACGGTTCCACCGACGGCTCAATGCTCATCGTCGAGAAATGGCGCGAGCAGCTGCCACAAATCCAGGTACTCGAGCAGGAAAACCAGGGGGTATCTGTTGCCCGCAATACCGGACTTGCCGTGGCAACAGGACAATATCTCTCTTTCCCGGATATCGACGATTTCTTCAAGCCGGGTATGTATCAGCATCTGCTGGACCTGGCGTTAAAAAACCAGCTGGATGTGGTGACCTGCAACGGAAACTACGTCTGGGAAAATGACAAAAAACCAATCCGTCCGATTTTCCCGCCGGAAAAATTGCAGTCCACCGGTGTTCTGAGCGGCCCGACGTGGCTTAAGCAGGCGCTGGATTCACGTAAGTTCCTGCACGTCACCTGGTTGAACCTGTATCGCCATGACTTTATTCGACAGCATCACTTCCATTTCGAGCCGGGCCTGCGTCATCAGGACATTCCCTGGACGACAGAAGTGTTGCTGGCCGCTGAACGCGTGCAGTATACGAGCGAGCAGTATTACGATTACTACATCCACTCGGCATCCGTATCCCATATGCCGGACACTGACGAGACGCTGATCCGCTCTGCCCGCCACTATATGAAAATTCTGGAGATGCTCGATGCCATCAACCAGCGTTATCCCGAACAGGTGAAAGGCATCGCGGCTTGCCACTGGCAGATAGCCAAAGAGGGGTTGGGGATTATTCATACGTTCGACAATATGAAAGATCCACGTAAAAAAGCGACGATCGTGCGGGAATTCTTCGATCGCGGGATCTGGAAACTGATCTGGAAGAGTGCGAAAAGCCCACGGTTGCGCTGGCGTCTTGGCCGCCGCTACTTCCGTTTGAAACGTTATCTGACCGATTGAACGCCCGTAACCCCAAAGGGATAGCTTTACGCTGGTTTAATGCTTAGAATTTGCCCGCCGAATGATAAAAACGGATAACTCGCTTGGAATTTCTTTATACCTTCTTGCTCTACCTGATTCAGCCGCTGGTCTGGCTGCGGTTACTGCTGCGCAGCCGCAAGGCACCGGCGTACCGCAAACGCTGGGCCGAACGCTATGGCTTTTGCAAAAATAAGGTAGTGCCTGAGGGTATACTGCTGCATTCCGTCTCAGTGGGTGAAACGCTGGCCGCTATTCCGCTGGTGCGTGCGCTGCGCCATCGTTATCCGTCACTTCCGATCACAGTGACCACGATGACGCCAACCGGCTCCGAACGTGCGATGTCGGCCTTTGGCAAAGACGTCCAGCACGTTTATCTGCCGTACGATCTGCCCGGCGCCATGAACCGGTTCTTCAACACCACGCGGCCAAAGCTGGTCATCGTGATGGAGACGGAGCTGTGGCCAAACATGATTGCCGCGCTGAACAAGCGCAAAATACCGCTGGTGATTGCTAACGCGCGCCTGTCTGAACGATCTGCAAAAGGCTATGGCAAGCTCGGCAGCTTCATGCGTCGCCTGCTGAGCCGCATCACGCTGATTGCCGCGCAGAACGAAGAGGACGGCAGCCGCTTCCTCTCTCTGGGGCTCAAACGTAACCAGCTTGCCATTACCGGCAGCCTGAAGTTCGATATTTCCGTCACGCCTGAACTGGCGGCCCGCGCGGTGACGCTGCGCCGCCAATGGGCTCCGCGTCGCCAGGTGTGGATTGCCACCAGTACCCACGATGGCGAAGAGAAAATTATTCTCGACGCACACAAAAAGCTGCTGGAAAGCTTCCCTGATCTCCTGCTGATTCTGGTGCCGCGCCACCCTGAACGCTTCGCGGATGCACGTGAGCTGGTGCAGAAAGCGGGGATGACTTTCACCCTGCGCAGCACGGGCGAAATTCCGTCCACGGCAACACAGGTGGTCATTGGCGATACGATGGGTGAGCTGATGCTGCTGTACGGCATTGCCGATCTGGCGTTTGTCGGCGGCAGCCTTGTTGAGCGCGGCGGACACAATCCGCTGGAGCCTGCGGCGCACGCTATCCCTGTTCTGATGGGACCGCATACCTTCAACTTTAAAGATATCTGCGCCAGGCTCCAGCAGGCGGATGGATTGATAACCGTAAGCGATACCGACACGCTGGTAAAAGAAGTCTCTACCCTGCTGACGGATGAAGATTATCGCCTGTGGTACGGCCGCCATGCCGTCGAGGTTCTGCATCAGAACCAGGGGGCGCTCGTCCGTTTACTGGAGTTATTGCAACCTTACCTGCCTCAGCGGAGCCATTAATGTCTGTTCGCCTGTCGGTGGTCATGATTGCCAAAAACGCGGCCGATCTGCTGCCGGAATGCCTGGCCTCCGTGCAGTGGGCCGACGAGATTGTTCTGCTGGACTCCGGCAGTGACGATAGCACCGTTGAGCTGGCGAAAAACCTCGGTGCAAAAGTTCACGTGAATACCGACTGGCAAGGCTACGGCATTCAGCGTCAGCGCGCTCAGGCACTTGCTACAGGCGATTACGTGTTAATGATCGACACCGACGAGCGCGTAACGCCAGAACTCGAACAGGCATTGCGGCAAGCCCTCTCAGCGCCAGAGCCCGGCGCGGTCTACAGTATCGCCCGTCGTAACTATTTCCTGGGGCGCTTTATGCGTCACAGCGGCTGGTACCCGGACCGGGTATTACGCCTGTACGAACGTGAAAAATGGCAGTACAACGACAATCAGGTACATGAATCTCTGGAATGTCGCGGTGCCAAAGTGGTCGAACTGAAAGGTGATTTGAAGCACCTGACCTGCCGTGACTTCGCCGATTTCCAGCGCAAGCAGCTGGCATACGCTACCGCCTGGGCGCAGGAGCGCCATCAGAAAGGTAAGACAACGTCGCTGGCGGGCATCTTCAGCCATACCGTCGGTGCCTTCGTCAAAACGCTCATCCTGCGCGCAGGTTTTCTCGATGGTGCACAGGGCTGGCTGCTGGCAATGGTCAACGCGCAGTATACGTTTAATAAGTACACCGAGCTGTGGGCGCTGGCCCGTGGCTTCAGCAAGAAGGCGTGAGTCATGAGCACAAAAGCCATCTATCCGGGCACGTTTGATCCTATCACCAACGGCCACATTGATATCGTTACCCGCGCAAGCGCTATGTTCGATAAAGTGCTGCTGGCGATTGCCGCCAGCCCGAGCAAGAAGCCGATGTTCGATCTCAATGAACGCGTGGCGCTGGCGCAGCAGGCGATTTCGCATTTGCCTAACGTCGAAGTGGTTGGATTCAGCGATCTGATGGCTAATTTTGCCCGGGCGCAGCAGGCCAATATCCTGATTCGCGGGCTGCGTGCGGTGGCGGATTTTGAGTACGAAATGCAGCTGGCGCATATGAACCGCCATTTGATGCCTGATCTGGAAAGCGTGTTCCTGATGCCGTCGAAAGAGTGGTCGTTTATCTCTTCATCGCTGGTGAAAGAAGTGGCGCGCCACGATGGCGACGTCGCACACTTCCTGCCGCCAGCCGTTCATCAGGCGCTGATGGACAAACTAAAGCCTTAATTCGTAGCCCGGTGGCGGTTACACCTTACCGGGCCTCGAAACCGCGCGTTATTTCTGACAGTGCCGGCAATAAAACGTCGCCCGCTGGGCGTGCTTCGTCGCAATGATGGGTGCACCACAAACCCGGCACGGCTCATCTTTACGCCCATACACCTGCAGCTCCTGGGCAAAATAGCCCGGCTTGCCGTCGCTTTGCAGAAAGTCTTTTAGCGTCGTCCCGCCCTGTTCAATAGAGCGCAGCAGCACGGCCTTTATCACCCGCACCAGCAGCTCACACTCCTCCGGAGAAAGCGAAGATGCCAGCCTGTCAGGGTGAATGCCCGCGGCGAACAGCGATTCGCTGGCATAAATGTTCCCGACGCCAACCACCAGCTTGTTGTCCATCAGCCAGGGCTTGATCGCCGTTTTCTTTTTAGCGCATTTCTCGCGGAAGTAGTCTGCGTTAAATGCCTCGCTGAGCGGCTCCGGGCCGAGATGTGCCAGCACGCTGTGGCCTTCCAGCTCTTTGGTCCATAGCCACGCGCCAAAACGGCGAGGGTCGGTATAGCGCAACACTTTGCCGTTGCTCATCACCAGATCGACGTGGTCATGCTTTTCCGCCGGGCGCTCTTCCGGAAGGATGCGCAGGCTGCCCGACATACCCAGATGGATGATTATCCAGCCGTCCGGTAGCTCCAGCAGAAGATATTTTGCGCGGCGCTGAACGCTGAGCACGGGCTTGTCGCTGAGGCTGTGGATTTCACTGGATACGGGCCAGCGCAGGCGGCCATTGCGAACAATTGCGTGCAGGATGGTTTCCCCAACCAGATGCGGTTCAATACCGCGGCGGCTGGTTTCTACCTCAGGTAATTCGGGCATGACGTCTCCGATGGCTTTGCATGATGCTTTCTATTATGGGGACGCGCAGAAAACAAAAAACCCCGCCGAAGCGAGGTTTTTCGTGACATCGAAACTAAAATTATTTGATTTTAGCTTCTTTGTACAGAACGTGCTGACGGACAACTGGATCGAACTTTTTCAGTTCCAGTTTTTCCGGCTTAGTACGCTTGTTCTTCGTGGTGGTGTAGAAGTGACCAGTACCAGCGGAAGAAACCAGCTTGATTTTCTCACGAATACCTTTAGCCATGATTTAATTCCTCTTAGTACTTAGTACTTTTCGCCACGGGCACGGATGTCAGCCAGAACTGAATCGATGCCTTTCTTATCAATAACACGCATACCTTTAGCAGATACACGCAGGGTGACAAAGCGCTTCTCGCTCTCAACCCAGAAACGGTGAGAGTGCAGGTTCGGCAGGAAACGGCGTTTAGTCGCGTTCAGTGCGTGGGAACGGTTGTTACCGGTCACCGGACGCTTGCCAGTTACTTGGCAGACTCGGGACATGTCTATTCTCCAAAAATCAAATTAGCTCGAGCTTCGTATGGGGTATTGGCGCCTCGTCAGGCTTTACAGCCCGGTTATCGCAAGTTCTAAGGAACCTACAATTGCCAGGCCCAAATGCCAAACCCGAGATTCTCAAAGGTGGCGTAGTATACGCTGACTCCGCGGTGTGCTCAAGTCCCGAACAGACAAAGATCCCGATGGATCGCTAAATCCAGCCCTCTTCGGCGAAGGAAACTATTTCACCTTTGCCGACAATCAGGTGATCGAGGACGCTTATCTCCATGAAGTTGCAACACTTTATCACTCTTTCCGTAATGATTCTATCCGCTTTGCTGGGCTGTGCGCTGCCTGACGGATGATTGTGTGCGAGGATCAGACCAGCGGCGTTGACCTTCATGGCCTCACGCACTATCTCGCGGGGATGCACCTCCACATGGCTCAGGGTGCCGCTGAACAGCCTGCAGTGCTTAAGAACCCGATTTTTGTTGTCCAGGAAGATGACCAGAAAGATCTCACGTTCTTCATGCGCCAGCTGGCTTTGCAGAAATTCCCGGGTGATATCCGGGCTGCTGAGCGGGTCATCAAGGACCATCAGGCGAACGTTAAAAAAGCGCCGCGCCAGTTCGGCAATGCCTTTAAGCTGGGCGTATTTAGCGATGCCAATGCCTTCTATTTGCAGCAAATCTTGTTCACGAGCCGAAAGTAGCCCATGCAGTGAACCAAAGTGGTTGAGCAAATGTTCCGCGTAGGAAAGCACTCCATACCGCCGCGTACCGGTGCGCAGGAACAGCGCCAGCAGCTCCACATCAGATAATTTATCAATGCCGTCAATCTGCATCTTTTCGCGCGGCAACATTGACTCAATCGTGTTCATACCTCTCCCCCTACAGCCGTGCTTTATAGTGCCATGGCTACCTTTCGCCTGACGACGCACCCTTGCAAAAGTTGCGTAGCGCCTCGCAAAGTGAATTTTCCTTTGCATCACGACAGCAGAGGGATTGTGATAAAATGGCCGAATTCCACTCTCCTTCACAGGAAAGCATCATGATGAGCCTGGCCGGTAAAAAAATCGTTCTCGGCGTCAGCGGCGGTATTGCTGCGTATAAAACGCCGGAGCTGGTGCGTCGTTTGCGTGAACGAGGCGCCGATGTTCGTGTCGCCATGACCGAAGCAGCAAAAGCCTTCATTACTCCACTGAGCCTGCAGGCCGTTTCCGGCTACCCGGTATCTGACAGCCTGCTGGATCCGGCCGCTGAAGCGGCTATGGGCCACATTGAACTCGGGAAATGGGCCGATCTGGTTATTCTGGCGCCGGCCACCGCCGACCTTATCGCCCGCGTTGCTGCGGGTATGGCGAACGATTTAGTCTCCACCATTTGCCTGGCCACGCCTTCACCCGTTGCCGTAGTGCCCGCAATGAATCAGCAGATGTACCGCGCGGCGGCCACGCAGCACAATCTGGAGACCCTCTCCTCGCGGGGTCTGCTGATCTGGGGCCCGGACAGCGGAAGCCAGGCCTGCGGTGATGTCGGTCCTGGTCGCATGCTCGATCCGCTGGTGATTGTCGACATGGCAGCTGCGCATTTTTCTCCTGTCAAAGATCTGCAACATCTCAATATCATGATTACCGCTGGCCCCACCCGGGAGCCGCTGGACCCGGTGCGCTACATCACTAATCACAGCTCCGGGAAGATGGGATTCGCGATTGCCGCTGCCGCAGCACAGCGCGGGGCGAACGTCACGCTGGTTAGCGGCCCGGTATCACTGGCGACGCCACCCTTTGTTCAGCGCCTTGACGTTACCACCGCGCTGGAGATGGAAACGGCGGTCCAGCAGAACGTTCAGAAGCAGCACATTTTCATTGGTTGTGCCGCCGTGGCGGACTACCGCGCCGCGGCCATTGCTGATGAGAAAATCAAAAAGCAAGGCGATGAATTAACGATAAAAATGGTGAAAAACCCGGATATCGTTGCCGGTGTAGCCGCGCTGAAAACTTCTCGTCCTTATGTCGTAGGGTTTGCCGCAGAAACGAATAATGTGGAAGAATATGCGCAGCAAAAACGAGCCCGCAAGAACCTTGATCTGATTTGCGCCAACGATGTGTCGCAGAAAAATCAAGGATTTAATAGCGATAGCAATGCTTTACACCTTTTCTGGCAGGATGGAGATAAAGTCTTACCGCTTGCGCGAAAGGAACTCCTGGGCCAACTACTATTGGACGAGATCGTGACCCGTTATGATGAAAAAAATCGACGTTAAGATTCTGGACCCGCGCGTTGGCGAGCAATTCCCGCTGCCGACTTACGCCACCTCCGGCTCTGCCGGACTTGACCTGCGAGCCTGTCTTGATGACGCCGTAGAACTGGCCCCAGGTGCCACCACGCTGTTGCCAACCGGTCTGGCCATTCACATTGCCGACTCGTCTCTGGCGGCCGTGATCCTGCCGCGTTCTGGCCTCGGTCATAAGCATGGCGTGGTGCTCGGCAACCTGGTGGGTCTTATCGATTCTGACTATCAGGGCCAGCTGATGGTTTCCGTCTGGAACCGTGGCCAGCAGAGCTTCACAATCGAACCGGGCGAGCGTATTGCCCAGATGGTGTTCGTGCCCGTCGTTCAGGCAGAATTCAACCTGGTGGAAGAGTTTGACGCCACCGATCGTGGCGAAGGCGGCTTCGGCCATTCAGGGCGCAAATAAGCCGTTCTGAAGCAGCATCCTGCAGCGAAATAATGCAATAACATCACCGCAAGCGACCGTTTGCGGTCACTGTGTGGATGTGCGCCTGGCGAGTGTTTATTTTCAGGGGTATTTGACAACATGGCAGAAAAACAAACCGCGAAAAGGAATCGTCGCGAAGAAATACTTCAATCTCTGGCGCTGATGCTTGAATCCAGTGACGGCAGTCAACGTATCACAACCGCAAAACTGGCGGCGTCCGTTGGCGTTTCTGAAGCCGCGCTGTACCGCCATTTTCCGAGCAAAACCCGGATGTTCGACAGCCTGATTGAGTTTATCGAAGACAGCCTGATTACGCGCATTAATCTGATTCTGAAAGATGAGAAAGATACCGGCGCTCGCCTGCGCCTGATTGTGCTGCTGGTGCTTGGCTTTGGTGAACGTAACCCAGGCCTGACGCGCATTCTCACCGGCCACGCCCTGATGTTTGAGCAGGACAGACTGCAGGGCCGCATCAATCAGCTTTTTGAACGTATTGAAGCTCAGCTGCGCCAGGTGCTCCGCGAAAAGAAAATGCGTGAAGGTGAAGGCTACACCATGGACGA
This sequence comes from Scandinavium sp., assembly GCF_032012665.1. Taxonomy (NCBI): domain Bacteria; kingdom Pseudomonadati; phylum Pseudomonadota; class Gammaproteobacteria; order Enterobacterales; family Enterobacteriaceae; genus Scandinavium; species Scandinavium sp. The sequence continues at coordinate 32,154 of NZ_DALZVG010000015.1, read as the reverse complement.
AACGCTGCTGGCGAGCCAGCTACTGGCGTTTTGCGAAGGGATGCTTTCCCGGTTTGTGCGCAGTGAATTCAAATACCGTCCGACGGATGATTTTGACGCCCGCTGGCCTTTAGTGGCCGCACAGCTGCAGTAACATTGCTGCCGGATGCCGGCTTCGTCTTATCCGGCCTGTGGGTTTCACAGGCCCGGTAAGCACAGCGCCACCGGGCATTTCCTTATACGCCAAACTCTTCGCGATAAGCGCGAACCGCCGCCAGATGGTCAGCCATTTCCGGCTTCTCTTCCAGATAGGCAATCAGATCTTTCAGGGTAATGATGGAAATCACCTGGCAGCTGTAGTCGCGTTCCACTTCCTGAATCGCAGAAATTTCGCCACGTCCGCGCTCCTGACGATCCAGTGAAATCAGCACGCCCGCAAGCGTCGCACCGTTCGCCTGAATGATTTCCATGGATTCGCGAATCGCAGTGCCTGCGGTGATCACGTCATCCACCAGCATGACACGCCCTTCGAGCGCGCTGCCGACCAGATTGCCGCCTTCCCCGTGGTCTTTCGCTTCTTTACGGTTGAAGCAGTACGGAACGTCACGTTCGTGATGTTCCGCCAGCGCCACTGCGGTGGTGGTGGCAATCGGAATCCCTTTGTATGCCGGGCCAAACAGCAAGTCGAAATCAATCTTTGAATCCACTAACGCCTCAGCGTAGAAGCGGCCCAGCAGAGCTAAGTCACGGCCGGTATTGAACAGCCCGGCATTAAAAAAGTAAGGGCTTTTGCGCCCGGATTTCAGCGTGAACTCGCCGAACTTCAATACCTGCTTGTTAAGCGCAAACTCAATAAACTGGCGCTGATACGGTTTCATGGATTCGCTCCTCATCTTACTTTTCTGTTTTGCTTTTCTGTGGACAAAAAAAAGGGCGACATCGTCGCCCTTAATATCAATTTTCTAACGCCGCTTTCTGCGTCGTGACAATAGATTCAATCCCCCCTCTGGCCAACGCCAGCAGGGTCAGTAATTCTTCATGGGTGAACGGTTCGCCTTCTGCCGTGCCCTGCACTTCAATGATGCGACCGTCTTCGGTCATCACCACGTTCATGTCCGTTTCGGCGGCGGAGTCTTCGACGTATTCCAGGTCGCAGAGCGCTTCGCCGTTCACAATTCCGACGGAAACCGCAGCAACCATGCCTTTCATCGGATTCGTTTTGAGCTTGCCTGCAACAACCAGATTGTTCAGTGCGTCAGCAAGTGCCACGCAGGCACCGGTAATGGAAGCTGTGCGCGTGCCGCCATCGGCCTGAATCACGTCACAGTCCAGAGTGATGGTGAATTCGCCCAGTGCTTTCAGATCCACGGCCGCACGCAGGGCACGGGCAATCAGGCGCTGAATTTCCATGGTACGGCCACCCTGCTTCCCTTTTGCCGCTTCGCGGGCATTACGGGTGTGGGTCGCACGCGGCAGCATGCCGTATTCGGCGGTGATCCAGCCCTGGCCCTGACCTTTCAGGAAACGCGGTACGCCTTCATCAATGGAGGCGGTGCAGAGCACTTTGGTGTCACCGAATTCGACGAGCACAGAGCCTTCAGCGTGTTTGGTGTAGTTACGGGTCAGGGTTACGGGACGCACCTGATGAGCGCTACGGCCTGCTGGACGCATGATGAAATCTCCGGCTTAAAACGAATGTGGCTGCGCATTATACGGATTAAACGCGCTTATTCCTATCATGAGAAAGCCCCGGTAGCTATAATCCCCCCATCTCTCCTTTAAAAACAGGAACGTCTATGATCCGCAGTATGACCGCCTACGCCCGCCGTGAAATCAAGGGCACATGGGGCAGCGCCGCGTGGGAACTGCGCTCGGTAAACCAGCGTTATCTCGAAACTTACTTCCGCATGCCCGAACAGTTCCGTAGCCTTGAACCTGTAGTACGCGAACGTATCCGTACCCGCCTGACGCGCGGCAAAGTTGAATGTACCCTGCGCTTTGAGCAGGATCCCGGCGCACAAGGGGAGCTTATCCTCAATGAAAACCTCGCCAGGCAGCTGGTCAACGCGGCTAACTGGGTCAAAATGCAGAGCGATGAGGGTGAGATTAACCCGGTCGACATTCTGCGCTGGCCCGGCGTCATGGCTGCTCAGGAGCAGGACCTTGATGCCATCACCGCTGAAATTCTGTCCGCCCTGGATGGTGCTCTCGATGACTTCATTGTGGCGCGTGAAACCGAAGGCAAGGCGCTGAAAACACTCATCGAACAGCGACTTGACGGTGTGAGTGCGGAAGTGGTTAAAGTCCGTGCTCATATGCCAGAAATCCTCCAGTGGCAGCGTGAGCGCCTGGTTGCAAAACTCGAAGAGGCTCAGGTTCAGCTCGAGAACAACCGTCTTGAGCAGGAGCTGGTGATGATGGCTCAGCGCATCGACGTGGCCGAAGAGCTGGACCGCCTCGAAGCCCATGTTAAAGAGACCTGGAACATCCTGAAGAAAAAAGAAGCCGTTGGCCGTCGTCTCGACTTCATGATGCAGGAGTTCAACCGCGAATCAAACACGCTGGCATCTAAGTCCATTAATGCAGAGGTTACTGCTTCAGCCATTGAGCTGAAGGTGCTGATCGAGCAAATGCGCGAGCAGATTCAAAATATCGAGTAAATTCTTTTAAAGTCCACTGAGATACATAAGCCCATGTTAAATGGGCTTTTTTATTTAAATCATAGTCTATTAAAGACCACTTAGATACATTAAAAACCACCAATAAGTGGGGAGTAAAACGGGGAGCGCTTTTGCTTTACTAGTCTCATCTGGCAGTTTATAACCATATACCCCCCACGACGATTTTTAATCAGGATAGGTATATGGCCTCACTCACTGTCAGGACGGTTCAGGCTCTCATCAAAGCAGGAGAACCGGGGAAGTTTGGAGATGGGCGAGGCTTGTACCTGAAAGTCCCACAAAAAGGTGAGGCGTATTGGATGCTTCGATACACAATCGGCTCTAAGAGACGAGAACTCACACTTGGCAAGGTATCCCATCTATCTCTGTCTGAGGTACGTAGCCTCGCTGAGGATACTCGAAGAAAAGTTGCCACCGGAGATGATCCTATTGCTGAACGGAAACTTAACCGACCGAAGCAAATCACAACGGTAGATGGATTGTTTGAAGACTGGCACAAAGACCTGGTTAGGCGGTTGAAGCATCCACAAATCCCAGAAAGGGTATACAAGAAGGATATTGCCCCTACTATTGGTCAACTTTCTTTGACGAAGATAACCCCCATTGATATCCGGTCAATTCTGCAAAAAATTACAGATAGCGGAAGGCCAACCATTTCAAACGATGCCCTACTCTACATGAAGCAACTCTTTGACCACGGCATTAAGCTTGGGCTGCTTCAGAGCAACCCAGCAATGGCGTTCAAGGTCAATGATGCAGGTGGAATCGAAAAAAGCAGAGAAAGAGCATTAAGTCTGGAAGAAATTGGTCAGGTGTTTAAAGTTTTCAGAGAACACTCTGACAGCTTCTCTCGTGATAACTACCTTGCCTGTGCTCTGCTACTACTCCTTGCTGTTCGCAAAAGTGAGCTAACCGAGGCTCCTTGGGCAGAATTCGATTTGGATGAGAAAAAATGGTCTTTACCAAAAGAAAGGAGTAAGTCAGGAGTGGGCATTGTGATTCCGCTACCACCACTGGCAATTGAAATGTTAAAAGAGCTAAAGGTCAGAGCTTTTGGTTCTGATTATGTCTTTCCTAACCGCAGATCCAGTAAGAATCTACATATGGGAAAAGATACCCTCAACAGGGCGATAGCCAAGCTATTCGGGGTAGAACCGGGTAAGAGGAAGCAACCACCTAATGTAATGGGTAATATTGAATATTTCACAGTCCATGACTTACGAAGGACTTGCAGAAGTTTACTTGCATCACTGTCTGTTCCCCCACATGTCGCAGAAAGATGTCTGAACCACAAGCTGAAGGGTGTAGAAGCTATTTATGACAGATATGATTACTTTGAAGAAAGAAAAGATGCTCTTAAGAAGTTAGCTGGAACATTTGAAAAATATACTAAGAATAGCTGTTAGCAAAAGGAAAAACCGTCATGATGAAGAATGAAGTCTTGTTAAAAAAACTTACGGATTTATTGAGTACTCATGCTTACACAATGAAAAACTTGACAGCAATTGGTTTGAATGATGGAGCAGTGCTATCTGAAGATCTTTATTTAAAAATTGGAAATAATCTATTTGGTATAAGTTTAACAAACACAAATATTGATAAAATAAATCAGGATACAATAGATTTATACGATGAAAAAGAGAGTATCGCAATACAAGTTACCGTAAGGACAGATAAAGTAAAAATACAATCAACGATTGATAATTTTATTAAGAAAAACCATTATCTGAAATACAATAAACTATATTTTCTAATTATCGATAATGGTAGAAAAGAAGATTATTATAAAGGTACCTTTAACACAGAAAATAAATTTGATTTTAACATTGAAAATAATGTATTTCTTATAAGAGACATAATAGCAAAAGCTAGGGGTTTAGATATAAACTCTTTAGACACTTTAGTCTCAAATGTTAGTGAATACATTGATTTTCCGAGCACAAAAAAATCAGAAAGAACTGAATTATGGAATCGTATTAGCACTTTATCAAATCATGTAAATTACGCACTTGAACCAGACCCTACAGGATTGAGAGTTTACGACCCTGTTCAAGAGCTTGAAAATTCATTAAAAGCGATTTCAGAATTGTTATTATTTTTAAGAATGAACAGAATTCATTTGGATACTGACATCATAAATTCTGTCAATGAAATTATAGCAAATGCATCAGACACAATTGATTTTACACGAATATACACAAAGCGCAGAAATCCAGGTTCGGATATATCGCTGCAAGACTGGATAAATGCAACGAATAAAAAAGACATATTCAATAAAACAGTATCAAAAATAGAGGGGTTGTTAAGACAAAATACATAGCCCTACAAATGATAAAAAGGGGATTAAATGAAATACAAAATAAATATAAGATGGGAGGAAACAAACATCCATTTTACAAAGCATAAAACTATTAATTATAAAAATAAAACATTTTTCTTTAAATTAGAAAACAATATAATTTATAGGAAGAGTGGTAATTTCCCTGTTATTGAAAACGAGCCAGACAATACCTTATTCATTGTATCAAAGGTAGATAATAACAATTATATTTTGGAAAGCACAGGGATACATAAGGATGAGTATTTTGACATTGAACAAAAAGTGTTGGATAAATTTAATAGTATGGCTTTCAAAGCAGGAATGACAAAAACGGAATTACGTTTTTTAACATCATGCCCGTCCTGCTTTATGTATAAATATATTATTGACGAGAAGGTTGATTTAGTCTTTGTAAGCATCCCATTAATAGATGATTTATATGACTTAAGTATTAATGCGCCGATACCATTGATTAACATCACAAAAATGGAAACATGAGCAATAATCTTTAAAAGATACTCAATTATATCATGCCTAAATCAATAACATTCAGCTCCTAAAAATACATGGCAAGAGGTATTGTTGCGAAGCTATATTATGTTGTCCACTACTATACCTATTACCAATCCAAGTAAGAAATTCAAAATCGGAGCTTGGTAGGATTTCGTTCACGTCAGGTCTGAGAGCTTTTGAACAACTTGAAGACGTTGACGTTCTTTTCATAAAATATAAAATACACCATAATCAATGAGTTAAGTACTTATTGTTTGAATTCATCTTATGGGATGAAAAAAATTGAAACTCTGCTTCGTTATACGTAAATTACTAAGTTAGACAATTGATTACTTAACGTACATCTCTGGGACTTACCATAACTTCTTGAAATTATTAAAAAAAGGCAGGGAAGTAAATGAATTTTGATACTATACACATCAACAACCTTTTACTGGATTTAGACAACCCACGCTTTCCAAGAATTGTAGAAAGCCAACGAGAAGCAGTAAACTTAATGATTGAAATTCAATCAGTTAAGATTGAAGCTTTGGCAAAAGACATATCAGAATTTGGATTAGATCCTTCTGAGCGATTAATTGTTTATAAAAATGATCTTTCTGATAACCAAAAAGCATATACAGTAGCTGAAGGTAATCGTCGCCTAACGGCTTTGAAGCTCTTGCAGGAGCCAGAACTTTCAGATGATGAAAAGTTAAAATCGCGCATAAAAAAAATAATACAAATTAGTAATCAATTACCAAATGAAATTGATTGTGTTGTTTTTGACACTCCTGAAGATTTTGAACATTGGGTTAATTTAAAACACAGTGGACAAAATAATGGGGCAGGACGTGTTCGTTGGGATACAAAAGAACAAGAGAGATATCAGTCAAAAAATGGTAATTCATCATTTGGAAGCCAATTCTTAAAATTCTTGGAAAACGAAAAAAAACTTGAGGAAAAAGTCCCATCAGATTTTAGCATATTGAAAATCACGAATATTACTCGTTTATTAGGCGATCCAGATGTTAGGGAAGCACTTGGGCTTGAAGTAATCAATGCAAAATTGTTCTGTAGTCAAAATAAAGCAAGATTCATAGATGAAATATCAAAAATAATTAATGCTATGTTGGAAGTAGATGATAAGGGTAGGCCTATTTTTACCGTTAACAAAATAAGGCATAAAACTGATCGTCGTGATGTATTAAATGAGTTAAATATTACTAAACCTAACATAAAACTCAGAAAGCTGTGGGAATTATCTGATCCAAACTCTTATAAAGAAGATAATGAGGAGAAATATCATTCTAACTCATCATCAGATAATAAAAGTAATTCAAAGAACGATGAATATAAAAATAATAGTTCACAAAGTGAAACTACAGAATCAGAATCAAAACAAAAGAATGAAAACAAAGCTCATAACAGCAATAAGAAAGACGAACAAAGTGTTAAGCACAATCCCAATCGAAATAATTTGATACCAAGTAATGTAAAATATAATTTCGACAATAAGAAATGCAGGAAAATATATGATGAACTGAAAGGTAAATTAAGACATGATGAATGCCCGATGTCCATTTCAGTCCTATTTAGAGCATTTTTAGAATTATCTTTGATTTGCTATTTAGATAAAAACAATATTAATCTAAAAAAACAACAACAAGGACTTCATGATAAAGTCGTTGCTGTAAGTAATGATCTTAAAGACAAAGGAATTCTAACAAATAGCCAGGTATCCTCAGTCCAGTCAGTATCTTCAAGCATAACGGTGAGCCAAGGTTCATTACAGCAATACATGCATAATAAAGACACGCTTCCTGATAAAAGCTCGTTAAACACCCAGTTTGACAATCTCCATTGTCTCTTCTCGGCAATATGGAAATGAGACAACCCCTCGCCTTTCAAGCGAGGGGTGCCACACACAAATGGATATGTTATAATGACTAAAAATCATACTTAATCAACGGTAAAAAATGGCATTCTATACACCTTTAAGATATCCAGGCGGTAAAGGTAAGCTTGCTTATTACTTAAAAGGGATTATCAAGCATAACTCCCTTTTGGATTGCCATTACATTGAACCTTTTGCTGGTGGAGCTGGTGTCGCACTCGAACTCTTGATGCAAGAATATGTCCATAAAGTTACGATTAACGATTATGATCCGGCCATATATTCATTCTGGCACTCAATTTTAAATAATTGTGAAGAATTTTGTGAAAAAATTCATCAGACAGAAGTTTCAATGAATACTTGGTACGAGCAAAAGGAAATATTAAGCGCAAACAGCTATGATGATCTCCTTTCATTAGGCTTTGCTGCATTTTTTATGAACAGAACAAACCGTTCTGGAATATTGAATGCCGGAGTTATTGGTGGAAAGGCTCAAGCTGGTAAATGGAAACTTGACGTAAGATTCAACAAAGAAGACTTAGTTAATAGAATAAAAAGAATAGCAGCATATAAAGATAGGATAATAATACAGAACAAGGACACCTTGGATTTACTAATAGATTTAAGCATAAAGTCGCATGAAAATACGCTTATGTATTTAGATCCTCCTTATTATGTTAAAGGACAGGAACTTTATAGAAACTTCTATGAACATCAGGATCATGTTGACATCAAAAATCAACTCTTAAAGATGCCAATCTTGCATTGGATTGCAACCTATGACAACACGGAGCAAATCAAAGAGATATACAAGGGACAAACAATAATTGATTTTGATCTGCAATATTCAGCACAATCTAAAAGAGTTGGCTCAGAAGTAATCATTTTCTCAAAGAATCTAAAAATTCCATCCGTGGAGTTAGGGAAGAAAAAAATTAAAGAGACCGTTTCTTAAATTTATAGAATGGTAGGATAAAATGATTAAGAATATAGATTTTGTTAGTTTTAAAAAGCTCAAAGGGATAAATCTTTCCTTCGACAGTCATCTAAACGTGATTTCTGGCACTAACGGCGCATGTAAAACAACATTACTTCATCTAATAAGCAATGCATTTCAAATGCCTACCGCAAGATCTAACCCGCATATAAATAGTAAGTGCATAAAAATAATAAAAGATATAAATAAAATAGCTAACCCTAAAATGGAAGCCATTGTTAAAGATTCAAAATATACTGATCCAGCAGATGGTATTAAAGGTAAGCTATTTAGTGTAAATTATTTAGATGATCAAACCCTTGATTTTAGAAAGCATAACTCTAAAGATGATAATTTAGCTCAACGATACGCTCTAAAACCAATGTATTCGAGAGGGAAGCCAAAAGAATCACTTCCTTCAAGACCCGTAATTTATTTAGGTTTATCAAGGTTATTCCCAATCGGAGAAACAAAAGACTCTGATATATCTATCCAAAGATCTAACCTTCCTGATGAATATAATAATTTGATCTCGAATATATATAAGGAGTTTTTAGGTTTCGAAATTAGTAATATAGCATCTAATAGTATTAATGATTTTAAGTCCGGCCCAGAATTCAAAACGAATAATCCTGATATAGATTCGAACACTATCTCTTCCGGGGAAGATAACCTTTTTATCATATTAAAAGCTTTGGTAAGCCTAAGATTCTATTACCAATCATTGACCGAATCGATTCATGACAAAGAAAGCATTCTCCTTATAGATGAATTTGATGCTACTCTTCACCCATATTTGCAAACTAAATTATTAGAAAAGATGAACGAATATGCGAAGGAATATAAAATACAAATATTCTTAACAACGCATAGCCTATCATTATTAAAATTTTCTTCTAATTCAAAAATAAAAATAACATATTTGATTAATGACCATAGTAATATAATAAGTTTAGAAGACCCAAGCTATATAAAAATAAAAATGTTTTTACAAAACAAAAGCAAGGATAGCACTTACAGTCGACACAAAATACCTGTATTTACCGAAGACCCAGAGGCACGCTATTTATTTAATGAGATTTTTAACTACTGGACGTCAAAAAGGCCTGAATTAGCAGCAGTAAGAGATTGTTTCCATCTCGTAGATTGTTCTATTGGTGCCAACAATTTAAAAACTATTTTCGATGATCCATTTCTTATGGAGACATCATTAAAGTCTATTTGTATATATGACGGTGATCATCAAGGTGATGTAAGAAAAAGCACAATTTCTCTCCCTGGGAAAAAATCCCCAGAGGAATTTATCCTTGAACATTGTGAGACCGTTCTAAAAGAAGATGATGCTTCATTTTGGCGTAATCCTGATATATATAACCTTGGTTTTACGAAAGATTATTATCTCACAGAAATTCAACCATTAATAAACACTATAAAAATGCAATATGAATCCATGAAAGAAAATAGTGAGTCTACTCATGGATACAAAAGAGCTAAATACAAAAAATTATTTAATGACCATAGAAATTACTTTACGATGATCACAAGAAATTGGATTGTCAGGGCTGAAAACCAAAAGGAATTAGAGTTCTTTTACAACGGTTTAAAGCAACTTTTTTATAAAGTCATGATACAAAACAATATTAGTAATGTAAAATGGACTACAGATTTTAACAGCATAGCCCAAGACTAAAAAATCAATATCTGTTTAAGCAAGGGCTAACTCATCGAAGCTACGCTTCTTTGAGTTCCCTTGTTTTTCGCCCTACGGTTGAAAAAGAAGAGCCGGGTCAAATTCAAAATATTGACATATCACATTTTTGAAATATAAATGTACAAAGTGCTGCAACGGAATTGCTCACAATAAAAGTAATACAAAACCTAATATACGAAAAGGAGCTTCTATGAAAGAAACTATAGGATTACCATTCTGTAAGAAAAACAACAAAGTCCCAGCTAAATCATTGCGTACTCATTGTGTCAGCGCCCGATTCAACCATGAAGAACTACAGCTTCTCGACACGAAACGCGGTGATAAAAGCAAGGGAGAGTGGCTTCGCTTAGCGTCCCTGGATAAGCTTCCTTTGTCCGTTCCTGCCATCAACTTAGAAGCCTGGAAATCTCTGAGCGAAATTTCACAGAAGCTGAACAAGCTTGTCGCTCATCTGGATAACAAAAGCCAGGGTAGCTCTCTGACGCAAACAGAACTATTCGCAGTGAAGCGCCAGATCTCTGAGCTTCGCATAAATCTTGTTGGTGCAGATCTATGGGGAGAAAGAAATGAATGAAAGGGATGCAAAAAATCAAAAGAGGAAAAACCTTTAACGGGCTAATTTCTTATTTATTAAAACCTGCTTCGCACCACAAATTAGATCCGAGTGTGGTTGGTGGCAATGTGATAGAAAGCTTCGCAGAAGCACTAAGTGCAGAGTTCAACGCTACGAAGCTCCTGCGCTCCGATGTCAGTAAACCTGTATGGCACAATTCTCTGCGTCTGCCTGCTGGTGAGAGTCTATCTATACAACGATGGAAAATGTTAGCCGATGACTATATGAAGCGTATGGGCTTCTCTGAAACGCATTTACGTGCATACGTGCTTCATGATGATAAAGATGGCCAACATATCCATATAGTAGCAAGCCGCATTGATGCAACATCCGGGAAGCTCTACTTAGGTAAAAATGAGAACCTTATCAGCACCCGTATCATCCAGGATCTTGAAAAAGACTACCAGCTAACACAAACCAAAGGTGCTGATGCACTAAAACCCTCTTCATCACCAGTAAAACGTAAAAAATCACGTAATGAAGCGATGCAGGAGAAAAGAACTGGCAAAAAATGCCCAAAAACAATCATACAAGAAGCTATAGATACGCTCATAACCAGCAAGATTTCAGAAGATGAGTTTGTGCAGCAGCTTGCAGCACAAAAGATAAAAGCAATTCCCAACAGGGCTTCAACCGGAAAAATGAACGGTTTTTCGTTTGAGTACGCCAACATTTCATTCAAGGCATCCCAATTAGGTAAAAAGTATTCATGGAAAAACTTAGAGCCGTTCATCATCATTGCTCCCCTTGCCGTAGATGACAGAAAAGCTTCCATTGCCTTCAATGCAACCAACCCAGAAGAAATTATCAGGATAGTGAAAGCTGATGCCGTAAGTTTTTTTGGTGGTATAGATGCAGAAAACACCCTGCTTCCTTTATCTGTCTTGCCTGTAGTAGATGATATCTATCAAGAGAAAGTTAAAACCACAGGTAAAAGCTATGTGGACGTAGCGATGCGATGGATAGAAACCATTCCTTTTATAGACACAATAGTCATCACCCTCAAAAAACTACGTAATCCATTGTTAAGGGCGTTTAAACAGCCTCCGAAGATTTTTTCGGCTACCCCCCTTTATATACACAATACCCCTCTTTCTGCTGTTGAAAAAACTATAAAATCAAACGTTTTTAGGTCGAAAATTTAGCATTATTTTTGCTGAAAGCAGCTATGCAATTGATTTTAGTATAATTAATCGATCGTCACAATCGATCGATTAATTACATATGATAGGCGAAACCTATCAGGATGAAAATATCGATCGGTACAAATGATTTGATAACTTTATAGCTTTGTACAAAATGTACTTTGAAGGAACTATCGGCTAATAGATTGATTTTACTAGCCTATTTACAATATCGTTATATCATACAGGAACAAACGTATGAAATTCTTCATGATGAAGCGTGTATTGCTGGCGATTGCACTCCCTATTATTGTTGCTTACTTTGGGGGTTCTAAAGTGATGTCAGTATATTGGGTTCCCATTTTTTTTATCAGCGCTATGTTATGTGCAACAGCTTTTGGTAAATATATTGTCAGGAAAAACAATGATGCGACATTCAATTACCTAAATGAAAACAATGATGGGATCTATCTTCATAAATTCAATGATTGTGAAATCCGGTTAGACACAAATAAACAAGAGATTTTCCTTAAAAATAGCGAAGGAGCAAATACATATTCTTTTGAGGAAATTAAAGAGTGGAGCTACAACATTACCTATGGTGGTGAAGTTGCAGGTACTGGATTAAGCAGTATCAGAGAAAACGGTAAAACATTAAGTCAAAACATCGCTGATACAGGTCTCTTTATCCGTGTAAAAGACGTTCGTAAACCAGAGTGGCATATCCAGTTCTATCCTCGTAATGATTCTTTTAACTCTCGTAAGGGCATTAATGATCTCAAAGCACAACTTAACCAATGGATGGAGATCTTTGACCAGAATTTGAATGCTGCATGAAATCAAAACACATCTTGCTTAAAACAGAGTCTATATCGAGGTAGATTCTGTTTAAGCATTTTTGTTATAGTTCGCTATATAGTTTACATTCTTATCTCTTAATGATTTTGCTAACACGGAACGATCATATTTTCTTTTTTCTGTTATAAAAACAGTTTCTGAATTAGCTTTATTCTTCATGATGAAGTGAATGAGTAATCCACACATTCTTCTTATTTTATCAGCATCGATTACTCTTTTTTCAACATTGTTAATAAAGCAGTAATAAGAGGTAAGCATAAAAGATAAAACAACATCTCTATTAGCTAACTCTATATTATCAATGTCATTTTTATACTTGATATAGAAACCAACACAAAAAAGGTAAGATTTATCAATTATATCTGATTCTGATAGTCCAGATTCTTCGAGTTTCTTCACGAAACGTTCAAAAAGAATTAGAAAACGTTCCATGCTATTTAGTTTTTCCATAATTTGCATCCTTGCAATTAATTATATCGTCCTGATATTGTATATCTACCATAAAATATCATTGAGTCAATAGGTATAACCTATCAATTGCATCTATCAATTTCAGGAAAGTAAGAATTTAGCTCGTTTTCTGTTATCCCTTTTAGATAACAACAATAATTTAGTTTAACATTTTCTTCATGCAAAACTTTATTAGCCATCTCTAATTCTTTAACTTTTATTTCGAGAGTGGCTATTCTTTTCTGTGCGGAGATTAGATTATCTGGCTTTTGTAAGCCTGTAGCTTCTCTTTTTAATACTTTTTTCTTAAATCTTAACGAGTCAACTATTTCTTTGTGTGTGTTTAGAGCTTGACGAGTAGGCCTCCTTCCTAACTTTCTAGATATAAGGGTACAGAGATTATCCCAAGTCAATTTATTTCTACTATCGTCCCAATTTGTTATACAACCTACAATATAATTAATCTCTCTTCTTGTTAAATGTTTCGCCATAAAAACCTCTCTAATTATTATTTATTCCTTTTAGGTGAATTAAATTATGATTAAGCCATCTTTCAGCACCATAAACGCCATCTTCTTTATCTTTATAATTTATTGAGATAAGTTTTTCAATTTTTTCTTTCAAAGAAGAATTTATATCTTCCAAATTTAAACCAGGGTATCTTGAACATGGAGTAATGGCATAATTATGCTGACAATAACCAATAGTAGAGAATAGATACGCACCATGAGTTAGATTCTCAAGCTTAATGACTTTAGATGCCTTGTTAATATCCCCGTCTAAATTTGGACATGAGTGAGGTTTTGTATCATCAATACCCAATGCTTTAACGAAAGATTGCATATGCTCTTTTGATGTGTGGTCATAATACTTGTTTTGATAGATGTTTCTCCTACCGGACCATCTTGCAATGTTTAGTTCACTCATACCGCCAAACTTAGCAAATGTATTCAACAAATGCCTTGGTTGATGTGAATGCATGGAAAAGGGTATTTCATGTTCATCATAAAACCCATGACGTTCAAAAATATTCTTATAAAGTTTGTTTACAGCAGAGTTTTTATTAATATCAGTCATAAAAAAGCTATATGTAGGTCGATACAATTTCCATTCATTAGTGTCTTTCATTGGATGTAATTGATGTTCATTTATCAAGCACAACGCATTGCTATATTTGGTTTTTGAATATTGATCCAAATATGGAAATTCTTTTGGCTTGAAACTACGAATCTCATTCCATAATGACTTTAATGTAAAATTAAAATCATATCGTATTAAGTTATTTATCCCATAATTTAAAACTAATCGTCTTAACTTATCTTTGCATTTTTCTCTTTCGGTTATATCATATCCTAATGCTTGGCACACCTCTATGACGGTTAGAGGCTTATTTGGATTGATATTAGGACATGTCGCTGTCATAAATACTTCTTCTTTTAAATTTTCATGCCATTGAGCTAATCCTCTTGCCTGCTCGGAAATGCGTCTTAATCTTGCTATAGCTTTCTTCGCAACTGGAACCATAGCAGTAGATATCCATTTTATATCTGCCCCAGCTCCTTTAGATGTATAAATCCTCAATCCATAACGAGCGATTCCTTCACTATCACTCTCAAATATTTCACAATCTTCTGAAAGAGATAAAATTTCGTTTATTCTGCATGGGGCACACATCAACAAAGCAAATATGGATGTAGTAAAAATGTCTTTTAAACTAAGCAAATGATCCTCTTTAGCAAAGATACTCGCTAAAGCCTCCATTGCCTTTAAATCAGAAAGTTTTCCATCTTTTCCAATAATTTCATCTATAGATTGCCTATCTGCTGATTTCTTAGCCCTGATAGGACTAACCCATTTCATGGTAAAAGATTTAACGAAATTATGGTTAATAAGAAATTTTGATATGCGCTCTAATGTCTTGCCAACTTTAGCAACAACTGAAATACTATATTTAGATTTTGAGATCCTTACTGCATTATCAAAGACCATTATGGTACAGTTAGTTATCTTAGCATTACCTGTCAACTGGATAAGCGACTTCTCGATTAGCTTTAAAGCTCTCATTTCTTCCTTAAGCTTTATTTTATTACCAAGAGCCTGATGGTAAATGATAAATGCTTTAGCAAAATCTAAAAAATCCGAATCTAATGTATCCTGTGGGCTTAAAATTCCTTTCTTGGCATCGAGTTTTCTAAATGTATAAAACCCCTTCCACACATTATTATTCCAATCGAAATCTGGGCCATAGACGTTAAGTTTGTTTCTACAAAAATTAATGAAATCACTGATGTTTTCTTCTGCTTTTGACTTTGAACTTTCAAAAATTAAATTTTTCATAATATCACCAACTGTTAAAATGTTTGCACTCAGTACAACCTTTAATTAATACATTTTTTTCTGTTCTACATCCTCGAATGTCGCTAACAAAAATATTAAGCAAAATGTCGCCTTCATAAGCTTGTTTACCCAAAAAAATGTCAGATATAGGCTGAAGATATTTAGATATCGCTTTATCTATGTCTATTACATTATCAGGAAGATTCTGAACATAGCAGCCTACACTTCCTGTTCCAGAATGGTCCAAAGACATAGCAATTGACGCTAAACTTTCACCGGACTTAGCCAGCATTGTGGCAAATGTGTATCGAAATCTGACTGAGCTAATTCGTATAATCTTCCCCGTTCTTGGAGAGACTAATTTCATTTTCTTAGACAATGATGCTATTGCACGATTCATTGATCCTGTAGTTATATGAAGATCTTCATTTTCTAAATAGTGTTCAATATCAATATCCCTGTCTAAATTTCGTAAGCTATATGTTGATAAGAAAAGAGGGATTTTATCAATGTTTTTATACTTTAATTCACATCCAAGATAATCAGAAATAATCTCAGTATTGATATCTAATATTTTGTGCAATGTGTCCCATAACGATTCATTTATTTCAACTTTTCTATAGCTACCTTTATTTACACCTCTCTGTTTTTTTCTTGGTATATTCAAATAATAAATATTATTTTCATTAAATAGATCTTTCCTTTTCAAGGCTGTTAATTGCGAAATCCTTCTTCCACTATGCAATAAAAGTTTTAGCATGGCGTAAGTATGGATACTTATTTTCCCTGTGTTATAAGCCTCTTCCGTAGCATTTGAAATACACTTTAACTCTTCAATATTAAAAGGTCCTTTATTGGGGTCCCTCATTTTTACAACATCACCATAGCCATATTTTTTTATTTTTATCTCATTAAATAGTTTAATGACTTTTGAATCTATCCCTGGAAAGTTTAATGAGTGCCATTTGTTTAGCATTACTTTTAATTTACTGAATTGATACAAACGATTTTTACCCAACCTAGCCATGAAGTTTAATATTAATGATTCATCTATATAATCTACTACCTGTTTATTAATCATCTTGTTAAAAGTATGGAACACATGCTCCGCATAACCATCACTTAACTCACTTACAAAATATGTCATTGTTTTTATAAAACCATCATATAGCCCTTCATTTAAATATTTTAGAGTTTCAGCAATATTCAGATTACAGTTTTTGCTTATTTTCCAGTTATCATCAAAGGTATTGACCTCATATCCAGAACTACTCAATATATAATCATTATTATACTTTTTTAATCTCGCTTTATTCATTTTGACCTCCACCTAAAAAATACTCTATTTTCATCTGCACCTTTCTCATCAATAAATTAGACTGCTCTATATTAAATTTATGGTTATAGAACTTTACTGTCCCTGAGTTTGGAGACCAACCCATTAAATAAGATCTAATCTCTTCAGGTTCAAAACTTACTCCTTCTTTTCGAAGATTTGATGATTCTTTAGAAAATACATAATTCCAAGTATGTCTAAGACGATGCCCTGAAAAATCATTCAAAGTTGGGTCTATTCGTTTTATTTTCATAATCATTTTCTCGTATGCAGATATGGTTAAAGGGAAACCACACTTCGATAAACTACCTTGACAGATAAACAAAAAATCATGTTTGTTTTTTTTAGAATATTTCTGCCTTTCACCAGTCATGTAATTATATATTTTACTTTCTAACCAATCGGAAAAATACAAGTCCCTATTGAGGGTTTTAACTAATGGTTGATTTAATCTATCATCGAATATATCGTCATGCCTTCGGACTATTTTTATAATCTTTTTCTCAAAATCTATATCACTGATTCTTAAATTGAGTAATTCTCCAGCACGAATGCCGAGGCAATACAACATAGTAATAATTAATTCATTTCGTGATTGAACAGATTTGCTAAAAGGATTTAATTCGGATTCTGGTTGTAAACACTTAAAAACCTTGACTATCTGCGAATCGCTTAATGACTTTTGAACTTTAGTATAGAAATCAAAATCTATTTGTTTCCTTGGTCTTCTTTCCCTAATACTATTTATAAACCTCGATATATCCTCACGGCGTTCGTAATCATACCTTATCAAATATTCACAGAGCCACTCTAAATAATTAGCAACAGTGCTTAGTCTGCTATATTTAGTATAATCCTTCAAAATATTACTATTGATATTAACAACCTTTCTTACCTTATGGCGTTTTGTCAGATATTGAGTTAAGTCATCAATTTCATAAGAAGTAAGAAATTTTCTTCCTAAAATCCTTTCCATTATATTCATGTTCTTTTCATCAAAAAAAGACTGCAACAAACCTAACACCTTAGCATTAGATTCAATTGTATTAATAGAAAGCCCTTTATTTCGAAAATTGGCGGTTAGATACATATTAGGATAAAATAATGGCTTTAATGTTTTTTTATTAATTAAGACACAATATCTTTCCCCGTTTTCGAAAATTGTTTTCCTCACACTATAAATGCACATACCCCCTCCTTTTAAATTTTACATTTAATAGATTGCTCTGGATATATATTTTATTAATTATAATTTTACAAATATTTTTATGATAGATTTATTATTAATACTATGATTTGAATAGAGAAAAAGAACTAATATTTACAGAAATTAATATCAGTCTGAATAAAACATAAGTTATCCAGAGTCATTTCTCGCAAACACTTATAAATATTATCTATTACAACTATTGTAAAGTATATTGTAAATTTTACCCTAAATTAGGCCTCAAAGTTTACATTACCACTATAACTAAATCTCACAGTTTTAATTACGTGAATTCCCAATTTTTTCTAAGATCCAGTTTTCAATTTCACTTTCAATAAAAGCAACTGCACGAGCACCAATTTTAATCGGGGCTGGAAATAGGTTTTGATTGATAAGATGATAAATCCAAGCCTTACCATATCCAGTTCTGTCGATAACTTCTGGTAAACGAATAAGGCGAGTATTCTGCTGATTCATATTTTATTCCTCATTTCAGTTGCGATGGGAATTACTATATAAATGAATCAGCAACAAAAGTAGCGAACTTCATAACACCTAAATGATAGAAATTAACTCTTTTCAGAATCAGAGAGTTTCATGGTGTCTGAAACTCTCATGTTTTTTAAATGGCTATTCTTGTTTATGAAGTAATAAAACTGCCTGATGAAGTCAACTGAGGCCGCTTTGAGGGCAAGTGGTCTGTCGGTATCCTTTACATGATAGTGAAGTCTGATCTGACTTTCATCATCATCATCGGTATAAAGCAGCCTGGACAGTCGATCATCCGATACACGAATCTGTTTAATCTTTGTCCAAACTAAAATGTCGAGCATAGGGATGATTCGATAGTTGATAAGCTTCTTAATGGTTCCATATCCAAAGCGAACGGAATCCAGAGGGTTTTCCTGTATTTCCATGTACTTACGCCACTGAGGTAATGCCGCTTTGAGTGATTCCGCAATTTCGTCGTCTGTGCCACTTGAGAGATCAACTTCTAACATGACTGTTCTTTGGAATTGGTCGGGTAAACTTTCGTAGAGAGTTTCTTCCTGTAGCTCACCGTTGATTGAATACTTATCATCGCCATGCCACACAAAAGTGCCCCGTTGCATTGAGATGATGCTCAGTTCAGCAAGTCGTTCAAGTGTAGTTAGAAAGAAATGAGGCGGTTGAAACAATCGGTTGTCCGGTGCCATATAGCCAAGTTGCTTTTCCTCAATCAAGAATGGATTTCCGCTGAAAATTTTTTCGAAGTATCCCATTAGGGCTTTTGCCTCAAAATCCTCCCTGTAGCTTTTGAAGAACAGTGTTCTGGCCCACAGCTCGTGGTATAACTGTAGAAGGGTGAGATCTTCGAACTTACGATATGTGTCGATATCTAACCATTTCTTGATTTCTTTGGTATGTTCAGTTGTCCAGTTTTTCACTCATCCTCTCCGTCTATAACTCAATATTTAAGTAAACTATACGGGGGGTGATTCGGGGAGTAAATATCGATTTAAAGATCTTTAGTTGTTATCAACCCGCTGATTATTAAAGAAAATAACAATGAAATCGATATTCAGATTCAGAATATTGAGTAAGCCTGAGAGGCCCGGCATGGCGGGCCTTTTCTATAGCGTCAGCGCAAGAAACTGTTCAGCCGTAATCAAGCCCTTTTTCTCCAGCTGTATTGCCACTGCCCGCTCCGAGCGGCCAAATTTCAGGCTCAGCGCATCCAGTGAGGGATTTTCCAGAAATTCTGCTTCAAGCTGCATCTTTTCCTGTTCCGTCCAGGGAAAATTTGATTTTGCGGGCCGACCTTCTGCAATGTTTCTCTGCTGACGTTCCTCTGCTGTGGGCTTGCCCCTTTTCAGCTTCTCAGGCTCTTCTGCCAGCTCATCGGAAAGCGAAAACAACAGGCGAATGGCATCAGGCTGATTAACAATGGATCCGGGCGCGATAAATTCCCCGGTGTCGGGATTAACGCCATTGGCCAGCGCTTTTAGCGCCGCAGAGATATTCATCGTCATTTCTCCTTTAATATTCGATATGAACGATAATTTTTCTAATCCTTATATTGAGTTTATGATCGCTCAATGCCTACGAAATGATGGTTAATGAATTAGAAAAACTAATTTATTTTTCTTTGCCTTAGAAAATCTCAATCGTGATCTTCCGCACAAATCGCTACTCTGCCGCCATCTGTGACGGGGGCAAGTATGCTGCTACATATTCTCTACTTAATTGGTATCACCGCCGAAGCGATGACCGGTGCGCTGGCCGCCGGACGCCGCCGGATGGACACCTTTGGCGTCATCATTATTGCGACTGCCACTGCGCTGGGCGGTGGCTCCGTTCGTGACATTCTGCTCGGTCACTATCCACTGGGCTGGGTGAAGAACCCTGAGTATGTCGTGATCGTCGCTGTCGCCGCTGTTGTTACTACCATTGTTGCTCCGGTGATGCCTCATCTGCGCCGCCTGTTTCTGGTTCTGGATGCTCTGGGCCTGGTCGTGTTCTCCATTATCGGTGCGCAGATTGCGCTGGATATGGGTGAAGGCCCGATTATCGCCTCTATCGCTGCGGTCGTTACCGGCGTCTTTGGCGGCGTGCTGCGAGACATGTTCTGTAAGCGTATCCCGCTGGTCTTCCAGAAAGAGCTGTATGCCGGCGTCTCTTTCGCTTCAGCAGTGCTCTACATCGCTTTACAGCATTACGTCAGCAGCCATGATGTTGTGGTGATTGCCACACTGCTGTTTGGTTTCACGATGCGTATGCTGGCGCTTCGCCTGAAGCTGGGTCTGCCTGTCTTTCACTACAAGCACAGCGCTCACTGATCCTGGAAGCCCGGCACGCCTTGTGCTGCCAGCCATCCCCCAAGCTCGCGAATCTGCGGATCGGCCAGCCAACGTAGCAGTTGGCTGGTTTTTGCTTTGCCCATTCCAGGCAGGGTTTGCCACTCCTGCTCTGACATTCTCAGAACCTGCGACCAGCGCTTCGCCGACAGCGCAGGAAATGCTTTTTGATTCAGCGGTATCGCCAGCGCCTTTAACCACTGAATAAACGGCTGCTGTTTTACAAGATCAAACTTATGCCACAACAGGTTCGCTCTTTCTGGCGAAATGCCTGGCGTTTGCCGCAGCTCCGTTTCGCTTAGCGTCATCCAGGAAAAAAGATGTTCTAAGCGGTGTGTTCGCATAAGCTGCCGCCACAGTGCTTCGCCAACGCCATTTATATGCAGCTGCTGACCTGCCCACATCAGCCGGGACAGAAACTGAGGCTGGCATGCAGGAGAAGCCCGGTAGCAGCTCAGCGTGTTATAGGAAACTTGTGGCGGTTCGGGTTTGACTCGCTTTGTGCTTCTCCAGGCGACATCATCAATGCGCGGAATGCCCTGACCGGCGAGGCTGATGTTCAGCCTGTCGCCCGGGACAATATCCAGCTCTTGCCAGCGCCTGATCGAACCCACATTGACCCGGCGAACCTGCTTATCATCCAGCATGACAGGCTCAAGCAGAGCCACGACGGCTATCTTACCGGTTCGCCCAACGGCGAACTCAATCGACTTCACTTCGGCAATCTGCGTGGCGGGAGGATATTTCCATGCTGCAACCCAGGTTCCCTCTCCCGGCTGCCAGTATTTACTCTCCGGCTCGCTGGCCGAACGTATGACCACGCCATCCGTTGCGAATGGCAAAGGCGTAGTGAACCAGCGCTGTCGCTGTTCTTCGACATCTGAAGGGCTGTTCACTGGGAGGGAGTACTGCGCCGCCAGAGGAAAGCCAGCCTTTTGCAATAAGGCCAGTTTTTGAGGAAAGGCTGCCGGGCCGTCTGGCCAACCCCAGACAAATAACCCGAGCGAGGCCAGCATTTCTGAGTCGGCTTTACGCAGTAAAGCCCCCGCGACTTTTGCTCGTGCGTTCATGCCGCCCATCTGCTTTTGAATATGTCCTTGTTCCTGAAGAAAAAGCTCACCCTGCAGGACACTGTTGGTCAGCAGGCCCTCAACGCGTTTTGGTACTGCGGGAATGCGCTTCACTTTTGCCGTCCAGTTTTCTCCGGAGAGGCCATTTCCGCGGCTGATCGCCTGCATCAGATTCCCGTCCCGGTAAACTAAAGTGACGGCCACGCCGTCTACTTTGGGTTGCACCCACAAATCCGTTTTTCCTGCCATCCACTGCACCAGCGCCTGACGGTCTTTGAATTTACGAACTCCCGTGTGTGCCACCGGGTGCAGGGTTGATCCATTAAGTGCCGGGATAGGCGGTTCCGTAACATCCTGGCCAAAGCAGCGCTGCCAGGCTTTTAGCTGGTCTTTCAACTGATCGAATTCATCATCGCTGACGCCGCTGCTCCCGGATTGCCAGTAGGCCATATTCCAGGTATCTGTCTGCTTTTGCAGTCTGGCAATTTCCTTGGCGGCTCTGGCTTCAGGCCATTCAGGACAATCGGCTTGGACTGAAAACGCCTGACATGCCAGCAATGCCGCAAAAATCCTTCTTATCCCTGTCATTTCGCTTCTCCTGCTTAATTGGGAGAGGTTGTAACGTGAAGATGAATCGTCTGCGAGGCGGCTTTTTGGGGATTGCGAAGCGTCTTCAGAGGAAAAGCGTTTGTTGCTGTAACTCAGCAAAAAATCGGGAAAGCAGTACGCAAAAGGGAAGAAACTGACGTAAAAAGTGTGACAAAGGCTACGTCACGCAGCGGTGACGTGTATAATAGGCTCGTATGTAGACTTTCTTTCGACTCACATACACAAGACTCTCATGGCTCAAGGCACGCTTTATATTGTTTCTGCCCCTAGTGGCGCGGGTAAATCCAGCCTGATTCAGGCATTGCTGAAAACCCAACCGTTGTATGACACCCAGGTTTCTGTTTCACACACCACGCGTTCTCCGCGTCCGGGTGAAGTGCACGGTGAACACTATTTCTTTGTCGATCATGCCGAATTCAAAACGATGATTGGCCGGGATGCGTTTCTTGAGCATGCGGAAGTTTTTGGAAATTATTACGGCACCTCACGTGAAACCATCGAGCAGGTGCTGAAAACCGGTGTAGATGTGTTTCTCGATATCGACTGGCAGGGCGCGCAGCAAATCCGCAAAGCCATGCCGGAATCGCGCAGCATCTTTATTCTGCCGCCCTCGAAAGAGGAGCTCGACCGTCGTTTGCGCGGCCGTGGCCAGGACAGCGAAGAAGTCATCGCTAAACGTATGGCGCAGGCCGTTGCCGAAATGAGCCACTACGCCGAGTACAACTACCTGATTGTGAACGATGATTTTGATACCGCCCTCGGCGATTTGAAAACCATCATTCGGGCTGAACGTCTGCGCATGCGCCGCCAAATGCAGCGCCATGACGCTTTAATCAGCAAACTATTGGCAGACTGAACCCACATTCAGTATCATGCCCAGTCATTTCGTCACCTGTGGAGCTTTTGAAATATGGCACGCGTAACTGTTCAGGACGCTGTAGAGAAAATTGGTAACCGTTTTGACCTGGTACTGGTCGCCGCGCGTCGCGCTCGTCAGATGCAGGTAGGCGGTAAAGATCCGCTGGTTGCGGAAGAAAACGACAAAACTACCGTTATCGCTTTGCGCGAAATCGAAGAAGGTCTGATCAACAACCAGATCCTCGACGTGCGCGAGCGCCAGGAGCAGCAAGAGCAGGAAGCCGCAGAACTGCAGGCCGTTACCGCCATTGCTGAAGGTCGTCGTTAATTAACTCTGCGGGTCGCCCTTGTATCTGTTTGAGAGCCTGAATCAGCTGATTCAATCTTACCTGCCGGAAGACCAGATTAAGCGTCTCCAGCAGGCGTACCTCGTTGCACGTGATGCCCACGAGGGACAGGCACGTTCAAGCGGTGAACCCTATATCACGCACCCGGTTGCTGTAGCCTGCATTCTGGCCGAGATGAAACTCGACTACGAAACGCTGATGGCTGCGCTTCTGCATGACGTGATCGAAGATACCCCCGCCACCTATCAGGACATGGAACAGCTGTTTGGCAAAAGCGTTGCCGAGCTGGTGGAAGGGGTGTCGAAGCTTGATAAGCTCAAGTTCCGCGACAAGAAAGAGGCGCAGGCCGAAAACTTCCGCAAGATGATTATGGCGATGGTGCAGGATATCCGCGTCATTCTCATCAAACTTGCTGACCGTACCCACAACATGCGCACGCTGGGCTCGCTTCGCCCGGATAAACGTCGCCGCATTGCCCGTGAAACGCTGGAAATTTATAGCCCGCTGGCGCACCGTTTAGGTATTCACCACATCAAAACTGAGCTCGAAGAGCTGGGTTTTGAAGCGCTGTACCCGAACCGCTATCGCGTCATTAAAGAAGTGGTAAAAGCCGCGCGGGGCAACCGTAAAGAGATGATTCAGAAGATCCTCTCTGAAATTGACGGTCGTCTGCAGGAAGCGGGCATTCCAAGCCGCGTCAGCGGTCGGGAAAAACATCTTTACTCCATCTACTGCAAAATGGTGCTCAAAGAGCAGCGTTTTCACTCGATCATGGACATCTACGCGTTCCGCGTCATCGTTCATGATGTCGACACCTGCTATCGCGTGCTCGGGCAGATGCACAGCCTTTACAAGCCGCGTCCAGGGCGAGTGAAAGACTACATCGCCATTCCGAAAGCGAACGGCTATCAATCTTTGCACACCTCCATGATTGGTCCGCACGGCGTGCCTGTTGAAGTGCAGATTCGCACCGAAGACATGGACGTAATGGCGGAAATGGGTGTGGCTGCACACTGGGCTTACAAAGAGAACGGCGAAAGCAGCACCACGGCGCAAATCCGTGCCCAGCGCTGGATGCAGAGCCTGCTCGAACTCCAGCAGAGTGCCGGTAGCTCGTTTGAATTTATCGAGAGCGTAAAATCTGATCTCTTCCCGGATGAGATTTATGTTTTCACCCCGGAAGGCCGCATTGTCGAACTTCCCGCGGGCGCAACACCCGTCGACTTCGCCTATGCCGTGCATACCGATATCGGCCATGCCTGCGTGGGCGCACGCGTCGACAGGCAGCCTTATCCGCTGTCGCAGCCGCTGACCAGCGGGCAAACGGTAGAAATCATTACCGCACCTGGTGCCCGTCCGAATGCCGCGTGGCTGAACTTTGTTGTCAGCTCCAAAGCGCGTGCTCGTATTCGCCAATTGCTGAAAAACCTGAAGCGCGATGACTCCGTGAGTCTTGGCCGTCGCCTGCTGAATCATGCACTGGGCGGAAGCCGAAAACTGGCTGAAATTCCTCAGGAAAACATCCACCGTGAGCTGGTGCGCATGAAGCTTGCCACGCTTGACGATCTGCTGGCCGAAATTGGTCTTGGCAACGCAATGAGCGTGGTGGTGGCGAAAAACCTTCAGCAGGGTGAAGCCGGTGCAGCACAGCCTCCGGTGCCTTCTGGTCACGGTCATCTGCCCATCAAAGGCGCAGACGGTGTGCTGATCACCTTCGCTAAATGCTGTCGCCCAATTCCTGGCGATCCGATCATCGCCCACGTCAGCCCGGGTAAAGGGCTGGTTATCCATCACGAGTCGTGCCGAAATATTCGCGGTTACCAGAAAGAGCCCGAAAAATTCATGGCCGTGGAGTGGGATAAAGAAACCGAACAGGAATTTATCACCGAAATTAAGGTGGATATGTTCAACCATCAGGGTGCGCTGGCGAACCTGACCGCCGCGATCAACACCGCCTCATCGAATATTCAGAGCCTGAATACGGAAGAGAAAGATGGCCGCGTCTACAGCGCCTTTATTCGTCTGACGGCACGCGATCGCGTTCATCTGGCCAACATCATGCGCAAAATTCGCGTTATGCCGGATGTGATTAAAGTCACCCGTAACAGAAACTAGTGTTATGAATTCACAGCGTTACGCGCGTATCTGTGAGATGCTCGCCAGGCGTCAGCCTGACCTGACGGTCTGCATGGAAGAAGTTCATAAGCCTCACAACGTCTCGGCAATTGTCCGCACGGCAGATGCCGTAGGCGTGCACGAAGTTCACGCTGTCTGGCCAAAAGGTGGCATGCGCACCATGGCCTCCACGGCTGCGGGCAGTAACAGCTGGGTCCAGGTTAAAACGCATCCAACCATCGGCGAAGCCGTCGCCATCCTTAAAGGCCGCGGCATGCAAATTCTTGCCACTCATCTCTCTGATAAAGCCGTTGATTTTCGCGATATCGACTACACGCGTCCGACCTGCATTTTGATGGGGCAGGAAAAAACCGGCATCACTCAGGAGGCGCTGGATCTGGCAGACCAAGACATCATTATCCCGATGACCGGCATGGTACAGTCGCTGAACGTCTCCGTGGCTTCTGCGCTTATTCTTTACGAAGCCCAGCGCCAGCGGCAGAACGCCGGAATGTATCAACGCGAAGAGAGCACGTTGCCCGTCGATGAACAGCAGCGTCTGCTGTTTGAGGGCGGTTATCCGGTTCTGGCGCATGTCGCCCGGCGTAAGCAGTTGCCTTATCCACCCGTCAACGAACGTGGCGAAATCGAGGCGGATGAAGCCTGGTGGGCCACCATGCAGGCGGCGAAGTAAGCCATGAAGGGCCGTCTGCTGGATGCTGTGCCGCTAAGTGCGCTCACGGGCGTTGGCGCGGCGCAGACCAGCAAACTGGCTAAAATCGGCCTGCATAACGTGCAGGATTTGCTGCTACACCTGCCGCTGCGCTACGAAGACCGAACCCATCTCTACCCAATCAACGACCTTCTGCCCGGCATTTACGCCACCGTGGAAGGCGAAGTCCTGAACTGCAATATCACCTTCGGTGGCCGCCGGATGATGACGTGCCAGATTAGTGATGGCACAGGCATCCTCACCATGCGCTTCTTTAACTTCAATGCGGCGATGAAAAGCAGCCTCGCTACGGGCCGACGCGTGCTGGCCTATGGTGAAGCTAAACGCGGGAAGTATGGCGCGGAAATGATCCACCCGGAATATCGGGTTCAGGGTGACATGAGCGAGCCAGAGTTACAGGAAACGCTGACGCCCGTCTACCCGACGACCGAAGGCGTGCGTCAGGCCACGTTGCGCAAACTGACCGATCAGGCGCTCGATTTGCTCGACACCTGCGCTATCTCCGAATTGTTACCCCCTGAACTGGCACAAGGGCTGATGAGCCTGCCGGAAGCCCTGCGTACCTTGCACCGCCCACCGCCAACGTTACAGCTTGCGGATTTAGACAGCGGTCAGCACCCGGCGCAGCGCCGCCTGATAATGGAAGAGTTGTTAGCACACAATCTCAGCATGCTTGCCCTGCGTGCAGGTGCTCAGCGCTATCATGCTGAGCCGCTGGGTGCGAAAGATGAACTGAAAAACGGCTTGCTTGCGGCACTGCCGTTCAAGCCTACGGGTGCACAGGCACGCGTGGTGGCTGAAATCGAAAAAGACATGGCAAAGGACATTCCGATGATGCGCCTGGTTCAGGGCGACGTGGGTTCCGGGAAAACGCTGGTCGCAGCCCTTGCCGCTTTGCGCGCCATTGCGCACGGTAAGCAGGTCGGGCTGATGGCTCCGACGGAACTGCTGGCCGAACAGCATGCCAATAACTTCCGCAGCTGGTTTGCGCCGCTTGGCATTGAAGTGGGCTGGCTTGCCGGGAAGCAGAAAGGAAAAGCGCGCCAGGCCCAGCAGGAGGCCATCGCCAGCGGTCAGGTACAGATGGTGGTTGGTACGCACGCCATTTTCCAGGAACAGGTACAGTTTAACGGCCTGGCGCTGGTCATCATCGACGAACAGCACCGCTTCGGCGTCCATCAGCGCCTGGCGCTGTGGGAAAAAGGACAGCAGCAGGGCTTCCATCCGCACCAGCTGATCATGACCGCCACGCCCATCCCCCGCACGCTGGCAATGACCGCGTATGCCGATCTCGACACGTCCGTTATCGACGAACTGCCGCCGGGAAGAACGCCGGTTACGACAGTGGCCATTGGCGATACGCGGCGTCACGAAATTATCGATCGCGTGCGTAACGCCTGCACGCATGAAGGCCGCCAGGCATACTGGGTATGTACGCTGATTGAAGAGTCGGAATTACTGGAAGCGCAGGCGGCAGAAGCCACCTGGGAAGAGCTGAAAATCGCCTTGCCGGAGCTGAATATCGGCCTCGTTCACGGTCGAATGAAGCCCGCCGAGAAGCAGGCAGTCATGCAGGCGTTTAAGCAGGGGGAACTGCATTTGCTTATCGCGACGACGGTGATTGAAGTGGGCGTGGACGTACCCAACGCCAGCCTGATGATCATCGAAAACCCGGAGCGTCTGGGTCTGGCGCAGCTACATCAGCTGCGCGGGCGCGTTGGGCGCGGGGCCGTTGCTTCCCACTGTGTACTACTCTATAAAGCACCGCTGTCGAAAACGGCACAAAAGCGCCTGCAGGTGCTTCGTGACAGCAATGACGGCTTTGTGATTGCGCAAAAGGATCTGGAAATTCGTGGTCCCGGCGAACTCCTTGGAACCCGCCAGACGGGGGCGGCGGAATTTAAGGTCGCGGATTTGCTGCGCGATCAGGCGATGATCCCGGACGTTCAGCGCATAGCCCGCCATATTCACGAAAAATACCCGCAGCAGGCGCAGGCGCTTATCGAGCGCTGGATGCCGGAAACCGAACGTTATTCCAACGCGTAGCCCTGCGGCTGCGCGCAATTTTATCTTCCACAATGAGTACGTTATGAGACGAGAACTTGCCATCGAATTTTCGCGTGTGACCGAGGCCGCAGCGCTTGCGGGTTACAAATGGCTGGGCCGTGGTGACAAAAACACCGCCGACGGCGCTGCGGTAAACGCGATGCGCATCATGCTGAACAAGGTCAATATCGACGGTACCATCGTCATTGGCGAAGGCGAAATTGATGAAGCACCGATGTTGTTTATCGGCGAGCAGGTTGGCACCGGCAATGGTGATGCGGTGGATATCGCAGTGGATCCCATTGAAGGCACCCGCATGACGGCAATGGGCCAGGCGAATGCGCTGGCCGTGCTGGCGGTGGGTGACAAAGGCTGCTTCCTGAACGCGCCGGATATGTATATGGAAAAGCTGATTGTTGGTCCAGGCGCGAAAGGCGCTATCGACCTGAATTTGCCGCTGGAAGAGAACCTGCGCAACGTCGCTAAGGCGCTGAACAAGCCTCTGACTGAGCTTACCGTCACCATTCTTGCTAAACCGCGCCACGATCGGGTCATTGCCGATATGCAAAAGCTTGGCGTGCGCGTCTTCGCTATTCCTGATGGCGACGTGGCGGCCTCTATTCTCACCTGTATGCCGGACAGCGAAGTGGACGTACTTTATGGCATCGGCGGCGCGCCGGAAGGCGTTGTTTCCGCTGCGGTTATCCGCGCGCTGGATGGCGATATGCAAGGGCGTCTGCTGGCGCGCCATGATGTCAAAGGCGATACGCCGGAGAACCGTCGCATTGGTGAGAATGAGCTTGAGCGCTGTGCGGCGATGGGCATCGAAGCCGGGAAAGTGCTGCGGCTGGATGAAATGGCGAAGAGCGATAACGTGATTTTCTCCGCCACCGGGATCACCAAAGGCGATCTGCTTGACGGCATTACCCGCAAAGGCAATATCGCCACCACTGAAACCCTGATGATTCGCGGTAAGTCACGTACCATTCGCCGGATTCAGTCCATTCATTATCTGGACCGTAAAGACCCGGAAATTCAGCGCCACATCCTGTAAATCATT
Organism: Scandinavium sp.; assembly: GCF_032012665.1. Lineage (NCBI taxonomy): Bacteria > Pseudomonadati > Pseudomonadota > Gammaproteobacteria > Enterobacterales > Enterobacteriaceae > Scandinavium > Scandinavium sp. The sequence continues at coordinate 2,498 of NZ_DALZVG010000015.1, read as the reverse complement.
TGTCCGCAAGAGCTTTCCAGCCGGTTAAGGGCTGGAAATCTTCTTCTCGCCTGGCGAAGATAGGCACATCAACGCAGCGAGGAGAAGATCATGGCGGATTGGGTTACAGGTAAAGTTACCAAAGTCGAGTACTGGACGGATGCCCTGTTCAGCCTCACCGTGCATGCCCCTGTTCATCCTTTTACGGCTGGCCAGTTCACCAAGCTTGGGCTGGAAATCGACGGCGAGCGCGTCCAGCGCGCCTATTCTTACGTCAATGCGCCGAATAATCCCGATCTTGAGTTTTACCTGGTCACCGTCCCTGAAGGCAAACTGAGCCCGCGCCTTGCGGCGCTGAAGCCGGGTGACGAGGTGCAGGTGGTCAGCGAAGCTGCCGGCTTCTTCGTTCTGGACGAAGTGCCGGACTGCGAGACGCTCTGGATGCTGGCAACCGGTACCGCGCTTGGGCCGTATCTGTCGATTTTGCAGGAAGGTAAAGATCTGGCGCGCTTTAAAAACCTCGTGCTGGTTCACGCCGTGCGTTACGCCGCCGATTTAAGCTACCTGCCGCTGATGCTGGAGCTGCAAAAGCGCTACGAAGGGAAACTGAGGATTCAAACCGTCGTGAGCCGCGAAAGTGTACCAGGTTCGCTGACGGGCCGCGTGCCAGCGCTGATTGAAAGCGGGGAACTGGAAGCGGCAGCCGGTCTGACGATGACCACGGAAAACAGTCATGTGATGCTGTGTGGCAACCCGCAGATGGTACGTGATACGCAGCAGTTACTGAAAGATTCCCGGCAGATGACCAAACATTTGCGCCGCCGACCGGGCCATATGACCGCTGAACACTACTGGTGATCAGCGGTATTTGACATCCAGCGTCTCTTTGCCGTACTTGTTTTCTCCCTGGGTGCCAACGAACGCGCCCAGGTCAATCAGCATCATGACCATGATAATTGTCGGGAGCAGCCGCCCGACGGCCCACGACCAGACGCCCGGCAGAACGGACCAGTTTCCGGCCAGCAGCATCCACGCCAGAATCATTAGCAGCGCCCAAATGCCCGAGCGGCCCCGGTCGTGCAGGCGTTTTACGGTCACGGCCGCCGTGGGCCAGAGCAGGCACACCAGCGCAAAGGCAGCGGTTTGCAGATTCAGCCAGCCGTTTCCTGCCAGGGTAAACAGCACAATCATCGCCAGTACCCAAATGCCCATCCACATCCAGAAGTCGCGGCGCCCGATGCGCCCGTTAATTGAAAATAACCATTGCTGCAGAGTCATGGAACATTCCTAATTGTCATCATGTCGCGTAGTTTACCCTGAAGTGGTCTCTTTTTGACAAGCGGGGCGGTTTACCGTTTTAATCGTCGTCGTATAACAATCTTAGGTAACAGACATGACAAAATGGCTGATGGTGTGTTTTCTTGGGCTGACTGTGCTTGTGGTCAGCCCATTTGTGCTTTCGGCTGAAACCACAGACGCCACCACCGCGCCTTATTTGCTGACAGGCTCGCCAACGTTTGATCTCTCCATCAGCCAGTTCCGCGAGAAATTTAACGCCGACAATCCCACGCTGCCGCTGAACGAATTTCGCTCCATCACCACCAACCGCGATCAGCTGACGCTGACCCGCGCCGCCAGCAAAATCAATGAAAACCTTTACGCTTCCACCGCGCTTGAGCGTGGCACGCTGAAAATCAAATCAATGCAGATAACCTGGCTGCCCATTCAGGGGCCGGAGCAGAAGGCCGCCAAAGCGAAGGCGCAGGAGTATATGAGCGCAGTTCTGCGGGTGTTTACCCCGGCCATTACCAAAGCGCAGAGCCTGCAGAAACTGCAAAAGCTGCTGGTGGCGGGTAAGAGCAAAAGCTATTACACCGTCAGTGAGGGTGCACTGCGCTATGTGGTGGCAGATAACGGTGAAAAGGGGCTGACCTTCGCTGTTGAACCGATTAAGCTGGCGCTATCTGAGACGCTGGAAAACAACAATAAATGACAAAAAGCAAAGCCTTTCCAGCGCCGAATCTCTATACTGTTTCACAGACCATGCCGCGCCTTACGGGCGGCCATCTTCCTTTATTCGCTTTTCAAAGCGTGGAGAATTCAAATGCGACATCCTTTAGTGATGGGTAACTGGAAACTGAACGGCAGCCGCCATATGGTAAACGAGCTGGTTGCGAACCTGCGTAAAGAGCTGACCGGCGTGACCGGCTGCGACGTAGCTATTGCCCCACCAGAAATGTACATCGACCTGGCAAAACAGGCCGCTGGCGGCAGCCACATCAACCTGGGCGCGCAGAACGTTGACCTGAACCTGTCCGGCGCATTCACCGGTGAAACCTCCGCAGAAATGCTCAAAGATATTGGCGCGAAATACATCATCATCGGCCACTCTGAGCGTCGTACCTATCACAAAGAATCCGACGAGCTGATCGCCAAAAAATTCGCCGTGCTGAAAGAGCAGGGCCTGATCCCGGTTCTGTGCATCGGTGAAACCGAAGCAGAAAACGAAGCGGGCAAAA
>NZ_DALZVG010000014.1:62454-104204 GCF_032012665.1 Scandinavium sp. | reverse complement strand
AGTACTCGGCTACGAACCGAGCGGTCGGAGGTTCGAATCCTCCCGGATGCACCATATTCTCCTTAACTATCAGCGATGATAGCGCTTCAGAGAAAACAGTTTTCTCAGTAAGCACCAGGGGGGATAACGTTGCTTCAGCAACGGCCCGTAGGGCGAGCCTTCGGCGAGTAATCCTCCCGGATGCACCATCTTTATCAATGTTGCGGCATGATGAGTGACATTGAATCAGCAGTACCTTAGTTATTCCGATGCATCCGTAGCTCAGCTGGATAGAGTACTCGGCTACGAACCGAGCGGTCGGAGGTTCGAATCCTCCCGGATGCACCATCTTCTCCCTATCTGTCAGCAATGATAGTGCTTCAGAGAAAACAGTTTTCTCAGCAAGCACCAGGGAGGATAACGTTGCTTCAGCAACGGCCCGTAGGGCGAGCCTTCGGCGAGTCATCCTCCCGGATGCACCATCTTTATCAATGTTGCGGCATGATGAGTGACATTGAATCAGCAGTACCTTAGTTATTCCGATGCATCCGTAGCTCAGCTGGATAGAGTACTCGGCTACGAACCGAGCGGTCGGAGGTTCGAATCCTCCCGGATGCACCATCTTCTCCCTATCTGTCAGCAATGATAGTGCTTCAGAGAAAACAGTTTTCTCAGCAAGCACCAGGGAGGATAACGTTGCTTCAGCAACGGCCCGTAGGGCGAGCCTTCGGCGAGTCATTCTCCCGGATGCACCATCTTCTCCTCACCTGCCTTTCTGCTGTTCCCAAAATCCTGATCTTCTTTCAACCACTTGTTTCATATTGGCATCTTCCTCCTTCCAGGCTAATTTATATCTGTCATTCTTTTGTTTTCAGGTAGCAAGGAGAGAAATCCATGAAATGGTTCAAAGCTGTCTCTGCATTCTGTGCAGCCCTCATCGTTAGCGTATCTCTCGCAGGCTGTGCGGGATCCTCCACCAAGGAAAGCACCGGTGGCTACATTGACGACACCGTAATCACCACTAAGGTGAAATCCGCGCTGTTCAGCGACAAAGACGTGAAATCCTCAGAAATTAGCGTGGTGACCTTTAAAGGGCGCGTACAGCTAAGCGGCTTTGTCTCTTCGCAGAAAATTGCCAATCGTGCGGTGGAGATCACCCGTAACGTGACGGGCGTACGCGTCGTTGAAAACGACATGCAGGTGAAATAAAACCACTTGTTCAACGTCATAAAGGCACCTTTGGGTGCCTTTGTTGTTTTTAGCTGACGGCGACAATGATGACTTTTTTACGTTAAAATAACGTTTCGATATCCAGTGAGTGAGGACATGATGTACGAGCGTTACGCAGGGCTGATTTTCGACATGGATGGCACCATCCTTGATACTGAACCCACTCATCTGAAGGCATGGCATGAGGTTCTCGGCCGTTACGGCATGCGCTACGAAGCGCAGGCTATGGCGGCACTTAATGGCTCACCAACCTGGCGTATTGCGCAGTCGGTCATTGAAATGAACCAGGCCACGCTCGATCCTCACCAATTAGCGCGTGAAAAAACGGATGCGGTCAAGGCGATGCTGCTTGATACCGTGCGTCCTCTGCCGCTGATTGACGTCGTAAAAGAGTGGCATGGCCGTCGTCCTATGGCGGTTGGCACAGGGAGCGAAAGCGCGATGGCTGAAGCATTGCTGAACCATCTGGGCCTTCGTCAATACTTCACGGCCGTCGTTGCCGCCGATCATGTTAAACACCATAAGCCGGCTCCGGACACGTTTTTGCTGTGCGCCGAACTGATGGGTGTTGCGCCCGAAACCTGTGTGGTATTTGAAGATGCTGAATTTGGTATTCAGGCTGCAAAAAGCGCAGGTATGGATTTTGTGGATGTACGGTTGTTGTGAGTGATGCGCTGCCGCTCCTCTCCCTTTTTGCCAGCAGCTTTCTCAGCGCCACGCTGCTCCCCGGCAATTCAGAAGTTGTGCTGATAGGGATGCTGCTGGCGAGCGTCAGCCATCCCTGGCTCCTGGTATTAATAGCAACAATGGGTAATAGCCTTGGGGGGGTAACTAACGTTATTCTTGGGCGTTTATTTCCGCAGCGTGATAATTCACGCTGGCGGGAGAAAGCGGTGGGCTGGCTAAGGCGCTACGGGGCAGCCACACTGTTACTGAGCTGGATGCCGGTTATCGGCGATTTGCTCTGCGTCCTTGCAGGATGGATGCGTCTTTCCTGGGGACCGGTGCTTTTTTTCTTATGCCTTGGCAAAGCGTTGCGCTACGTGGCCATCGCCGCGGCAACGCTTCAGGGTATGACGTGGTGGCACTAATTGGACTGATTGTGACCTTTACTCGTCAACCATGACAATTATGCTTAATAAAATGATTTCGACAGGCGGGAGGTCAATTTGATCCCGGACGTATCACAGGCGCTGGCCTGGCTGGAAAAGCATCCTCAGGCAGTACAGGGCATTCAACGCGGTCTTGAGCGTGAAACCCTGCGCGTGAACGCTGATGGCTCATTAGCAACAACCGGCCATCCGGAAACGCTGGGCTCAGCCCTGACCCATAAATGGATTACTACAGACTTCGCCGAAGCGCTGTTGGAGTTTATTACGCCGGTAGACGGCGATATCGACCACATGCTGACGTTACTGCGCGATGTGCATCGCTGTACCGCGCGTCATATTGGTGACGAGCGTATGTGGCCGCTCAGCATGCCTTGCTATATTGCGCCGGGCCAGGATATTGAGCTGGCGCAGTACGGCAGCTCAAACGTCGGGCGCCTGAAAACGCTCTATCGCGAGGGATTGAAAAATCGCTACGGCGCGCTGATGCAGACTATCTCCGGCGTGCACTACAACTTCTCGCTGCCAATGGCATTCTGGCAGGCGAAGTGCGGCGTGGAAGATAAAGAGCAGGGTAAAGAGGCGATCTCAGCAGGTTATTTCCGCCTTATCCGCAACTATTACCGCTTCGGTTGGGTGATTCCTTATCTGTTCGGTGCGTCTCCGGCGATTTGTTCCTCTTTCCTGCAGGGCAAACCGACCACGCTGCCGTTTGAGGAGACCGAAGGCGGGATGTACTACCTGCCATACGCGACGTCGCTGCGCTTAAGCGATCTGGGCTATACCAATAAGTCGCAAAGCAATCTCGGTATTACGTTTAACGATCTGCACGAATATGTGGCAGGATTGAAGCGGGCGATCAAAACGCCGTCGGAAGAGTACGCGAAAATCGGCCTTGAGAAAGATGGTAAGTATCTGCAAATTAACAGCAACATTCTGCAGATTGAGAATGAGCTGTACGCACCGATTCGTCCGAAACGCGTGACCCGCAGCGGTGAAACGCCATCGGACGCGCTTCTGCGCGGCGGCATTGAGTATATCGAAGTGCGCTCGCTCGACATTAACCCGTTCTCACCGACTGGCGTTGACGAGCAGCAGGTTCGCTTCCTCGATCTGTTCATGGTCTGGTGCGTGCTGGCGGATGCGCCGGAGATGAGCAGCGACGAGTTACTCTGTACCCGTACCAACTGGAATCGCGTGATTCTGGAAGGACGCAAGCCGGGCCTGACGCTGGGCATAGGCTGTGAAACTGCGCAGTTCCCACTGGCAAAAGTCGGTAAGGATCTGTTTGCGGATCTGCGGCGTGTGGCGCAAACGCTGGACAGCATTGAAGGCGGGGAAGCGTATCAGAAGGTGTGCAATGAATTAGTCGCAAGCTTTGATAATCCGGAATTAACTTTCTCTGCCCGTATTTTGCGTTCTATGCTTGATACTGGCATTGGCGGTACCGGCAAAGCGCTGGGTGAGCAGTACCGGACGATGCTGCGCGAGGAACCACTGGAGATTTTAAGCGAAGCGGATTTTGAAGCAGAGCGGGAAGCTTCATGGGCTCGTCAGCGCCAGATTGAGGCATCAGACACCGAGCCGTTCTCTGAACTGGTTGCGCGTCACGCCTGACAGAAAAGAAAAAGGCCACAATCAATGTGGCCAAACTTTCATCTCTGAAATACAGGGATGATGATAACAAATGCGCGTCTTTCATATACTCAGACTCGCCCGGGAACAAAGAGTTCAGTTTATTTTAAAAAAAATCACACTCTTCAGCGTTTTTTCCTCGCGGCCCTGATGGCACAAGAGGAAGCGAAGAGTTCGGAGGAGACAAAATGCCGTTATTAGATAGCTTCACTGTCGACCATACCCGAATGGAAGCGCCTGCAGTTCGCGTCGCCAAAACCATGCACACGCCGCACGGTGATGAAATCACCGTATTCGATCTGCGCTTCTGCGTACCGAACAAGGAAGTAATGCCAGAGCGCGGTATTCACACCCTGGAACACTTGTTCGCAGGCTTTATGCGCGATCACCTGAACGGTAACGGCGTGGAGATCATCGACATTTCCCCAATGGGCTGCCGCACCGGGTTCTACATGAGCCTGATCGGTACGCCAGACGAAAGCCGCGTTGCGGAAGCATGGAAAGCGGCGATGGCGGACGTGCTGAAGGTGAAAGAGCAGAACCAGATCCCGGAACTGAACGTCTACCAGTGCGGGACATACACTATGCACTCGCTGGAAGAAGCTCAGGAGATCGCCCGTCACATTATCGATCGCGGCGTTCGCGTCAACAGCAACGACGAGCTGGCGCTGCCGAAAGAGAAGCTGCAAGAGCTCCATATCTAGCCACCCGGCGGTACTTTGTTTGCCAGGCCTACGGTTTCGGTAGGCCGGATAAGCGAAGCGCCACCCGGCAACAAATAAAAAAGCCAGTTCGCGATGAACTGGCTTTTTTGTCAGTGAGCGCCTCCGCCCCCGCCGCCCGCACCAAACGGTGGTTTGGCAAGCCAGATAAGCCCCAGCAGCACAATAAAGATCCCCGCAGACATCCAGAAGATCTCGTTCGCCGAGATAATCAGACCCTGGTTAGTTATCTGCTGCGCCAGCCAGCCGGAGGCCTGCTGCTGCGTCATCCCCAGACCCTGCAGCTGATCGTACATCTGCTGAGCGTTCGGGTTATATGGCATAACCGATTCGGTGAGCTGCGCGTGGTGCATCGCTTCGCGGTTCGTCCACATCGTCGTTGTAATCGACGTCCCGATGGAGCCAGCAAGCGTACGGGTAAAGTTTGAGAGGCTCGATGCTGCGGCCATTCGTTCCGGCGGTAAGCCTGAAAGCGTAATGGTGGTTAATGGCATAAAGAAGCATGCCACCGCAAAGCCCTGAATAAACTGCGGCCACGCCGACGCACCAAAGTCCATCCCCGGTTCGAAGGTGTAGGCACGCCAGTAGAAACATACCGCGTACATAATGAAGCTGAACGTCACCAGACGGCGCATATCGAGCTTATGCGCAAAGCGACCGATGATCGGCGACAGCACTACCGGCAGCAGGCCCACCGGTGCAGAGGCAAGACCCGCCCAGGTGGCCGTGTAGCCATAAACCTCCTGGAGCAGCTGCGGCAGCAGAACGATCGCGCCGAAGTAAAGCATGTAGGCAAGGCTGATACACAGGCAGCCGATAGTGAAGCTTCGCGACTTAAAGAGCGACAGGTCGACTATCGGGTTATCGTCCGTCAGCTCCCAGACAATCAGGAAGCTGATGGCAACCACCGCCACGATCGTCAGGACCACCACCTCAGTGGAGTTAAACCAGTCGAGCTCTTTCCCGCGGTCGAGCATCACCTGCAGGCTACCGATACCGATCACCAGCAGCGCCAGACCAACGCCGTCAATGCGGCGCTGTTCGGTGCGGGTTTCCCGGCCACGCAGGCTTTGCAGGGTCAGCATCACCACCAGTGCACCAATGGGAACGTTGATGAAGAAGATCCAGCCCCAGTGATAGTTGTCGCTGATGTAGCCGCCGAGGATCGGGCCACAAATCGGTGCGACGATCACCGTCATCGACCACAGCGCCAGCGCTATGGCACGTTTGGCTGGCGGATAGTTGTTCAACAACAGGCTCTGCGACAGCGGGATCAGCGGCCCGGCGACAATCCCCTGAATGACGCGGAAGAAAATCAGCATCGTCAGGCTGCTGGAGACGCCGCACGCCCAGGAGGCGATGGCGAAGGCAATCGTGGACCAGGTAAAGAGCTTTACCTCACCCACGCGCTTGGCAAGCCAGCCGGTAATTGGAATCGAAATGGCGTTCGCCACCCCGAACGAGGTGATTACCCACGTCCCCTGGCTCAGGGATGAGCCCAGGTTACCGGCAATCGTCGGGATAGCGACGTTGGCGATCGTCGAGTCCAGCACCTGCATAAACGTCGCCAGGGACAGCGCGATGGTCATAATGACCAGCTGCGCGCCCTCCAGCGGCTTCTGCGGTTGTTGCTGTTGCATTACGCTCACCCCTGATTAGTCGGCGTTAGCCTGCACGATGTCGTCAATCAGTTTGTTCACCGGATCGAGGTTGATCTCGCGGGCGTTACTTTCGTAAGCCGGGCTGTTACGTACCTGATTGGCCAGCATTTCACCGCCGCGGTCAGAGGTGTCCACTTTGACCAGCGTTGACAGACCGATGCGCAGCGGATGGTCGGCGAGCTGTTTCTCATCCAGCTCAATACGTACAGGCAGACGCTGAACCACTTTGATCCAGTTGCCGGTGGCGTTTTGGGCAGGGAGCAGAGAGAACGCGCTGCCGGTCCCCATATCGAGGCCGACCACTTTCCCGGTGTACTTCACGTCGTCGCCGTAGATGTCGCTGACAATCGTCGCTTTCTGGCCGATGCGCATATGCGCCAGCTGGGTCTCTTTGAAGTTAGCATCCACCCACAGATTAGTCGCCGGAACGACTGCCATCAGCGGTGTGGTCGGGCTAATTTGCGCGCCAGGCTGTACGGAACGGCGGGAGACGTAGCCGGTCATCGGGCTGACGATTTTGGTACGCTGCAGGGCAAGCCAGGCGTTACGGACTTCCGTCGCGGCCTGCTGAACGGCAGGCTGATCTTCCAGCTTCGTGCCCAGCACCATCGCCTGGTTGGCGTTGTACTGCTGCACGGCTACGTTCAGCTGCGCCTGTGCGCTGGCGACTGCGTCGCGGGCGTGTTGCAGCTCTTCACGACCAATCAGGTTGGCCGCGCCCAGTGGGATACGACGATTGAGGTCGGTCTGTGCCTGGTCGAGTGCGGTTTTTTTGACGTCGATGCTTGCCTGCAGCTGTTTGCTGTTGATCATCAACTGGCGGGTCTGACGCACGCTTGATGCCAGCGCCGTCTGCGCTTTTTCAAACGCCTGCTGCGCATCGGTCTGATCGAGAGTGACCAGCACATCGCCTTTCTGAATAAAGTCAGTGTTATCGGCCCAGACTTTCGTCACGCTGCCCGACACCTGAGCCATAATTTGTACCTGGTTTCCCGCCACGTAGGCGTCATCGGTATCTTCATAATGACGCAGTACTAAAAACCAATAAATCCCATATGCCACGGCAATAAAAATAAAGAGCAAAGTCAGCAGCAGAAGGGCACCTTTACGTTTGCCTTTTTTGCTGGCCGGTTGCTGCGGGGTTTGAGTCTCCGCATTCGCGCTCATGTTTTTCTCCACGATCTTATTATGTCACATCGGCTGAGCCGACCTGTTTGTCAGAAAGGCCAGCAGTTTGCGCTGCTGGCCTGTCGGTTTTATTTTTCTTAAATCAGGATGTTGAGCGATTCACTGCCTTAGCGCAGCGCATCCAGTACCACGCCATCTTCGTCCATCTGATCAAGACGGGTCAAAAGCTTGCGAGTGATCTGCTCAAGGCTTTCTTTTTCGGTAACGCTTAACGAAGACCAGAGCTGGTGCAGGCAGTTGTGCTGCGGCGGTAACACCTCGCGCAGGAACTGATGACCTTTCTCGGTGAGTTGCAGATGCAGGCAGCGACGGTCGTTGTCGCTTTCGCGGCGCTCAATCCAGCCGCGTTTTTCCAGCTCATCGGCGATACGGGTGGCGTTCGTACGGGAAGATCCCAGCGCGCAGCTCAGTTCAGATGGCTGAATACTGTGATTCTCCTGAGACTCCAGCGTGATGAGCGCCATAAATAACGTCTCATTAATCCCCTGAGCTTTCAGCATCTTATTGCGGTTTTCCAGCAGCTTGCCCTGCATGTGCATGCACAGGCGGGTCAGCAGGATCTCCTGATACGGAAAGTCCTCGTGGCGGCTGGCGCGAAATTTTAGCATTTGTTCAATGGGGGTAAACGAACTATCCATTTGGGCATGACCTCATTAATTACAGTCGATATAGTAACGACAGTGACAAATAATGTAAATGAATTAATTCTCCGAATTGATGTGGGGGAGGATTAAATTTAAAAATGCCGCTGGCAACGCGTGCGCTGCCAGCTTCCGGGAGATCTCAATGCGAGAGGGAATGGTTTAGCTCTGAAACTGTTGCCCGGCTAATCAGGTAGATAACCTTATCAGACAAGGGGAGGTCTTTATACCCCAAAGCCGCAATAAGGCCCTGAATGCATAGCCTTTTCAGACAGCGGCCTCCTGGCGGTGGAATCCTGCCCACCAGACCAGCAGGTTGAGTGCTGCCATTGTGGCTCCGGCGACGCAGACTCCGGTCCAGTTCCAGTGCTGCCAGGCATAGGCGGAGAGAAGCGAACCGGCCGCGCCGCCGATGAAGTAGCTGGTCATGTACCCGGCGGTTAAGCGGTTACGCGCTTCCGGCAGCACGCGGTAGATGACCGTCTGGTTGGTGATGTGAACGCCCTGCACCGTCAGATCCAGAATCAGGATGCCGACAATCAGCGGCAGCACCGCGATATGCCCAAACCAGATAGCCACCCAGGAGAGCAGCAGTAGCGTCAGGCCTACCGTTGTGGTGAGGTGCGATTTGCCTTTATCAACCAGTCCGCCCGCCGGACGCGCGCCCAGCGCGCCAGCCGCTCCCGCCAGGCCGAACAGGCCAATCATCGCTTCGGAAAAGTGGAAAGGCGCGCCTGCCAGCAAAAAGGCCATTGACGTCCAGAGAATGCTGAAGTTGGCAAACGTCAGACAGCCGAGCAGCGCGCGGGTACGCAGCAGCTTATCGCGAGCGAAGAGGCTGAATATCGAGCCCAGCAGCTGTGGGTAGTTCAGATGCGTTTCGTGCTTCACTTTCGGCAGCCAGCGCCACAGGGCAAGCGCCATCAGCGCCATCAGAACCGAGGCGACCCAGTAAACGGTGCGCCAGCCGCCGAGCGAGGCCAGCAGCCCGGAGACCGTACGGGCGAGAAGAATGCCGAGCAGAAGTCCGCTCATGATAGTGCCGACCACTTTGCCGCGCTGATTCGGGCTGGCAAGCGTAGCGGCCAGCGGTACCAGAATTTGCGCCACTACCGAAAATAGCCCGGTAAGCGCGGTCCCGACAATCATCATGCTGAGCGAATGGCTGGTGACGGTGATCAGCATTCCGCCTGCGGCAAGGAGCGTCATGCTGACGATCAGCGCCCGACGTTCGAACATGTCGCCGAGCGGCACGAGGAACAGCAGCCCGAAGGCATAGCCAAGCTGCGCGGCGGTGACGATAAATCCGGCCTGACCGGCGCTAATGGTAAACGCGCGGGCGATGGTTTCCAGCAGCGGCTGGGCGTAATAGTTGCTGGCAACAACAAGGCCGGTTGCCACCGACATCAATGCAATCAACGCGGGGCTGAGTTCATGGGGTTTTTGAGTCATGTGCAGATCGTTCATCGGGTGATTATTTGGCAGGGATGAATGATAGCGGCAAATGGGGGGGCGGGGGAATGATTGCGTAGCAGGCTGTGCTCATTCATCGAGAAAGCAGGCCCGGTAAGCGTAGCGCCACCGGGCAATAAATGCCGGATGGCGGCTGACGCCTTATCCGGCCTACAGTCAATCCAGATTTATTTCTGCGCCGCCAGCGCGTCTTTCACCCAGCCGTCAAACTGTGCCTGGTGGGCTGCGATCCAGCCGTCGACGTGGCCCTGAATGTCGGCCTCGGAGGCGTGACCTTCATGCATCATCGCGTTCTCGGCGTTGATATCCGCAATCGGCAGCTTCATCAGCGAGAACAGCTTCGCTGCCGCCGGGTTTTTCTCCGCCCAGGCTTTGTTGGCAACGATATGCATGGTGTTCACCGGGAAACCATAGTTGGCGCCGTTCGGCAGCTTAGTGTCGATATCTTTCTGCTCGCCTGGCATTGAGGAGAACGGCACCTGCAGCCAGACGACATCTTTACCTGGCTTCAGCACGTCGCTCACCCAGTACGGCGTCCAGGTGTAATAGAGCACCGGTTTGCCTTCTTTATAGCGGGTGATGGTATCGGCCATCATTGCCGCGTAGTTCCCCTGATTGTGAACCACCGTCTTGCCCAGGCCGTACGCGTCAATCTGGTGATTAATCACCGCTTCGCAGCCCCAGCCCGGCGTACAGCCCGTCAGGTCTGCTTTGCCGTCACCGTTGGTGTCGAACAGCTTAGCGATCTTCGGATCTTTCAGCTGATCGATTTTCGTAATGTGATACTGCTCGGCGGTTTTCTTGTCGATCAGATAGCCCTGCGCCGCACCGGTGACGAATACGCCTTCCCGGTAAAATTTCTTATCGCCGCCCGCAGCAGAGTACATATCGTCGTGCAGCGGCTGCCAGTTCACGGCGGTGAATGTCGCATCGCCGGAGGCGATCGAGGTGTAGCCGACGTTGTAATCGACTTCACTGGGTTTGTTGACGGTATACCCGAGTTTCTCCAGCGCGCGGCTAACCAGCAGCGTCTGGAAGGTTTCTTCAGAAATGGTGCTCTGGACTGGCTGCACAGAAATGCCTTTGCCCGGCAGGTCAGCAGCGATTGCGCTGGTGGAGACAAGGGTGGCAAACGCTGTGGCAAAAAGTACGCGATGTCGCATCGTTGTTCCTTTATTTGAGAGGTTTTGTAGGCCCGGCAAGCCTGGTGCCGCCGGGCAGAGGGAAATTATTTAACGAAAGGGCGGGTTAATAAACCCAACGGGCCCGTGGTATACCAGCGGCGGTTGCCGCGGCTACGGGAATCCTGCCCGACGGCCTGAGTCAGGCGGTCAAGAATAATGGCGAGGATCACGATACCCACACCGCCGACGCTCGCAAGGCCCATATCAAGACGGCCAATCCCGCGCAGCACCATCTGGCCGAGGCCGCCTACGGCGATCATCGAGGCAATAACCACCATCGAGAGCGCCAGCATCAGCGTCTGGTTCACGCCTGCCATAATGGTTGGCATCGCCAGCGGGAGCTGAACTTTGAACAGCATCTGGCGAGGGCTGGCACCGAACGAGCGTGATGCTTCGATAAGATCGGCTGGCACCTGGTTAATGCCGAGGATCGTCAGGCGCACGACTGGCGGTAGCGCGAAGATGATCGTTACCACCACGCCCGGCACGTTGCCGATACCAAACAGCATCACAATCGGTACCAGATAGACGAACGCAGGCGTCGTCTGCATGGCATCCAGCAGCGGGCGGATAATCTTCGATGCCCGCGGGCTGCGCGCCAGCCAGATACCGAGCGGCAGGCCGATGACCACGCAGAACAGCAGAGCGGTCAGCACCAGCGCCAGCGTCACCATCGCCTGAGACCACGCGCCAATCGCACCTATCAGGATCAGTGAAATCAGCGAGGCAATGCCCATACCCGCGCCGCCGATCTGCCAGGCAATCAGTGCAAATACCGCAATCGCCACGGGCGCAGGCATCCCCAGCAGCAACTGCTGGAAACCACCCAGAATGTAGTCCACCGGAATGCGAATACCCTGGAACACCGGGCGGAAGTGCAGTACTACCCAGTCGATCCCATGCGTCACCCAGCTGTCGAGCGGGATCAACGTCTTGTGGAACGGATCGAGAATGTCAAAATGCTCCGGCTTGGGTGCCGGGGCGCTGTTCAGCCAGTCGGCTCCGCCGCTGGTGGTGGGCGCTGACGCCGGTGTTCCCCATGCGTCAGCCGACTGTGCAGCGCTGTCTGTGGCGGGCGCGCTGGCCCACGGGTTTGATTGATCAGCCATTGATGGTGGTCTCCCTGTCTAAAGCCTGAAGCAGCATGCTTTTGGAAATGATGCCGACGTACTGTTGTGCTTCGTCAATGACCGGCACGGCGCAGGACGCCTGGCCGACATGCGAGAGCAGCTCGCTGAGCGCGGTCTGCGCATCCACGCTTTGCGGTGCGTCAAGCAGCGCGGCGTCAATGCCCTGACCTTCGGCCAGCGCGACCTTCAGGGAATCAATGGAGACAATACCGACAAACTTATTTCCACGCTCAATGACGTAACCGTATTCGCGGTCTTCATCCTGCAGCAGCTTAAGCGCAGAGCGGGGGCCAAAACCGGGAGTTTTGCGCAGCAGCCCCTTCGGTGCCCGGCGTGCGATATCTTTAGCGCTGAACACCTGGCTGATATCCACGCCACGGAAGAACGTGCGTACGTAATCATTCGCCGGGTTATTCAGAATTTCATCCGGCGTACCGACCTGCACCACTTCGCCATTCTGCATAATGGCAATCCGATCGCCGATGCGCATCGCTTCGTCGAGATCGTGGGAAATAAAAACAACGGTACGCTGTTGACGCGACTGTAATTTCACCAGCTCATCCTGCATCTCGGTACGAATTAAAGGATCGAGTGCAGAGAAGGCTTCATCCATTAATAAAATATCCGGGTTAATGGCTAATGCACGGGCAAGCCCGACGCGCTGGCGCATCCCGCCGGATAATTCATCCGGATAAGCCTGAGCATAATTTTCCAGTCCTACCTGACGCAGCGCGTCGAGTGCTTTTTCCTGCCGTTCTGCCGGAGCAATACCCGCTAATTCCATACCGAAAGCAGTATTATCCAGCACGTTCATGTGAGGCATCAGCGCAAATGACTGGAAGACCATCGCAATTTTCTTACGACGCACTTCACGAAGTTCGGCATCGGATATTTTGGCAATATCGATGCCGTCGATAAGTACCTGCCCGCGGGTGGGTTCAATCAGGCGATTGAGAAGGCGTACCAGGGTGGATTTTCCTGAACCGGATAACCCCATGATGACAAAAATCTCGCCTTCTTCAATGGCCAGACTGGCGTCAATAACGCCAAGTGACAGCCCGGTCTTTTCCAGAATATGTTCTTTGGAATGCCCTTTCTCGATATATTTGAATGCACGCTGTGGGTGCTCGCCAAATATCTTATAAAGATTTTTAACTTCTAATTTAATTGCCATGCAATAAACAAATTCCTGTTATTTGATTATGTCGATATGCTACCTGATGAAAATAATTGACTGGCCATACCCTAACATACTCAGATTCTGGGGCAACCCTTAATGCTCTGCTGAGACAGGCATTTCATGCAGTCAATTACGCTGAGCCTCCCATGATATAAGGGCTGGGCACAGGCAAAAAAACAGAGATATTTTTTGTCAGCGAAGCGGAAATTGAGTTGAATCAGGTGGATTCACCTGACTGGAGTGATGAAATTATCGAAATCACTGAAAATAATATTTGGTGTGAAATGATGGGCATCAGGAAGGAATATCCGCGAAGGAAATAAGGATATATTTCCTCCGCGAAAAAGATCAGAAACTCCAGTCTTCGTCCTCGGTTTCCACCGCCTTGCCCATCACGTAAGAGGAACCTGAACCGGAGAAGAAATCGTGGTTCTCATCGGCGTTAGGTGAGAGTGCCGAAAGAATGGCCGGGTTCACTTCCGCCATCTCCGGCGGGAAAAGCGCTTCGTAACCAAGATTCATCAGCGCCTTGTTGGCGTTGTAGCACAGGAAGGCTTTCACATCGTCTTCCCAGCCCGTTCCTGCATAAAGCGCTTCGGTATAGGCGAGTTCGTTGTCGTATAAATCCATCAGCAGATCGAGGGCAAAGTTTTTCAGTGCCTCACGCTCAACCATGCTGACGCGCTCCAGCCCTTTCTGGAATTTATAGCCGATGTAGTACCCGTGTACCGCCTCATCACGAATGATAAGGCGGATAAGATCCGCAGTGTTGGTGAGCTTGCCCCGGCTGGAGAAGTACATCGGCAGCCAGAAGCCGGAATAGAACAGGAACGATTCCAGAAACACGCTGGCGATTTTCTTCTTCAGCGGCGCATCGGCGGCGTACTGTTCGAGCATCAGCGCAGCTTTACGTTGAAGCGGCGGGTTTTCTTCACTCCAGGCATAGGCGGCATCCACGTCTTTGGTCTGGCAGAGCGTCGAGAAAATCGAGCTGTAGGAGCGGGCGTGGACCGCTTCCATAAAGCTGATGTTCGACATGACCGCTTCTTCATGGGGCGTCAGCGAATCCGCCATCAGGGCCGGGGCGCCGACGGTGTTCTGAATGGTGTCGAGCAGCGTCAGCCCGGTAAACACGCGGATGGTCAGCTGTTGCTCCGCCGGGCTTAGCGACTGCCACGCCGGAATGTCGTTCGACAGCGGCACCTTTTCCGGTAGCCAGAAGTTGCTGGTTAAGCGGTTCCAGACCTCCAGATCTTTGTCGTCCTCAATCTTGTTCCAGTTAACGGCGCTGACTCGTGATAAACGGTTCATCCTTTTCTCCTCACAGCGCGCAGGACACGCAGCCTTCGATTTCGGTGCCTTCCAGCGCGAGCTGGCGCAGGCGAATGTAGTAGAGCGTCTTGATACCTTTCTTCCACGCGTAAATCTGCGCTTTATTGATGTCGCGGGTGGTGGCGGTATCGGGGAAAAACAGCGTCAGGGACAGCCCCTGATCGACGTGCTTAGTCGCTTCTGCGTAGGTGTCGATGATTTTCTCCGGGCCGATCTCGTAGGCATCCTGATACAGCACCAGGTTGTCGTTGGTCATAAACGGCGCCGGATAGTAAACGCGGCCGGTTTTGCCCTCTTTGCGGATCTCAATTTTCGACACGATCGGGTGAATGCTCGACGTTGCGTGATTGATGTAAGAAATGGAGCCAGTTGGCGGTACCGCCTGCAAATTCTGGTTATAGATACCGTGCTCCATCACGTCGCTTTGCAACTGCTGCCACATTTCGCGCGTGGGAAGAGCGATGCCCGCATTGGCAAAAAGCGCGCGGACCTTCTCCGTTTTCGGCTGCCAGTCATTTTCCAGATACTGACGGAAATACTCCCCGCTGGCGTAGCGCGACTGTGCAAACCCGGCGAAGCGCTGCTTGCGCTCACGAGCGAGCCTCATCGACGTATTCAGCGCATGCCAGGTCACGGTGTAAAAGTAGAGATTGGTGAAATCGAGTCCTTCTGCACTGCCGTAAGCGATTCCTTCACGTGCCAGATAACCGTGCAGGTTCATCTGCCCAAGACCAATGGCGTGCGAGGCCGCATTGCCCGCTTCAACCGACGGCACGGAGCGAATATGGCTCATATCTGAAACTGCCGTCAGGCCGCGAATAGCGGTTTCCACCGTCTGCCCGAAATCCGGTGAATCCATCGCCAGGGCAATATTCAGCGAGCCCAGGTTGCAGGAGATGTCATGCCCGGTGGTGGCGTAATCGAGGTTTTCATCGAAGGTGGAGGCGCTGTTAACCTGCAAAATCTCTGAGCAGAGGTTGCTCATGTTAATGCGCCCGGCAATCGGGTTTGCACGATTCACGGTGTCTTCATACATGATGTACGGGTAGCCGGACTCGAACTGAATCTCGGCCAGCCGCTGGAAAAAGTCGCGGGCATTGATAAACGTTTTGCGCACGCGCTCGTCGGCCAGCAGATCTTCATACATTTCACTGACCGCGATATCGCCAAACGGCTTGCCGTACAGACGTTCCACGTCATACGGGGAAAACAGCGCCATCTGCGCGTTGTCTTTGGCTAACCGGAACGTCACGTCCGGGATCACGACGCCAAGCGACAGCGTCTTAATGCGAATTTTTTCGTCGGCGTTTTCGCGCTTGGTGTCGAGAAAACGCAAAATATCCGGGTGATGAGCATGTAAATAGACAGCCCCTGCGCCCTGACGCGCGCCAAGCTGGTTGGCGTAGGAAAAGGCATCTTCGAGCATTTTCATCACCGGAATGACGCCCGATGACTGGTTTTCAATGCGCTTGATGGGCGCGCCCGCTTCGCGCAGGTTTGAGAGCAAAAAGGCCACGCCGCCGCCGCGTTTGGACAGCTGTAGCGCAGAGTTCACCGCCCGGCCAATGGACTCCATATTATCTTCAATGCGCAGCAGGAAGCAGGAGACCAGCTCGCCGCGCTGCTGTTTGCCCGCATTCAGGAACGTCGGTGTGGCAGGCTGGAAGCGCCCGGAGAGAATCTCATCGGTCAGATGACGGGCGAGGGTTTCATCGCCCTGGGCGAGACTTAACGCCACCATCACAGCGCGATCTTCAAAATGCTCCAGAAACTGTTTTGCGTCGAATGTCTTCAGCGTGTAGCTGGTGTAAAACTTCCATGCGCCGAGGAACGTTTTGAACTCAAAACCGCTGGCGTGCGCATGGGCAAAGAGATCGACCACGAAGGCGCGATCGTAACGGGCGAGGGTGCGGGCGTCGTAATAGCCTTCGGCAACCAGCCAGTCAAGCTTCGCATCCTGATTGGCAAACGTGCGGGTTTGTGGCCTGACGTGGCCCTCGATAAAGGCGCGCACCGCCTCGGCATCTTTTTCAAACTGAATGCGGCCCGCCTTGTCGTACAGGTTCAGCATCGCGTTCAGCGCATGATAGTCCGGGGCGCTGTGGGTTACAGGTTCTGCGGTTGTCGTTGCCAAAATTCGCTCACTCCTTTTCGCACGTTGTCGATATCACGCGAGGTGCCCATCAGCTCAAAACGATAGAGGTAAGGCACATCACATTTCTGCGCAATCACGTCTCCCGCCCGGCCAAAGGCCTCGCCGAAGTTGCGGTTGCCCGAGGCGATCACGCCGCGAATCAGCGCGCGATTGTGCGGATCGTTTAAAAATCTGATGACCTGACGCGGCACTGCGCCTGCCGTACCGCCGCCGCCGTAGCTCGGCACCACCAGAATAAAGGGCTCATTCACCTGGATGCGTTCACGCTCATTGAGCGGAATACGCACCGCCGGCAGCCCCAGACGCTCGATAAAGCGCAGCGTGTTTTCGGAGCTACTGGAGAAAAAGACGAGGGTGCTCATGCGCGCGCCGCGGGGGCCTCAGCGCGCAGGCGATTGATCATGTCCGGGCGGAACCCGGACCAGCTCTCTTCGCCGGCAAACACGACCGGCAGGGAGCGGAAGCCCTGAGCGCGCAGCGTATCGGCGGCGGCGGGATCGTGATCAACGTTCACCATTTCGAAGGCAAAGCCCCGGGATTCCATCGCGCGTTTGGTCGCATGACACTGTACGCAGTCGTTTCGAGTGTAAATAGTAATGCGCATGATTCGTATTTCCATTTAAAATGACAAAGCGGCGCAAAAATCAGCGTCGGTCGTTGGGTGTCTCTTCAAAAGGAATACTAGATGTAGTTGCGTTAAACATCAACCATACAATATATAGATATTTTGAATTGATTTACCCCCGCTGACGAGCGCAGCGAGGGGGAAGGTTTTTGCCTGCAATTACATCCGCATACTGACGGCGAGGCGGTTGAACGCGTTCATCAGGCTAATGGCAAACGTCAGATCGCTGATTTCTGCGGCGCTGAAATACGCCAGCAGGGGCTCATACACGGCGTCTTCTGCACGAGTGCGGGCAATGTCGGTCACATCTTCCGCCCAGGCCAGCGCCGCGCGCTCACGATCGCTGAATTGATGGCTTACGCGCCAGCCCGCCAGCGCATCCAGTTTCACCTGATCCATGCCGTGCTTGCGCAGCGCTTTGCTGTGCATCTCCAGGCAGAAGGCGCAGCCGTTGATCTGCGACACGCGCAGATATACCAGCTCAATCAAAGGCAGATCCAGCTCGCAGTTCTCCAGCGCTTTTTTCGCCTGAATAAAGGCAGCATAGGTCTGCGGGCTGAGTTCATAGTAAGGCTGACGTAGTGTGGTCATGGGGTTTCTCCTCTTAACGATGACGAAATTCTGGCACTATAATGGTCTGCACACGAGAGCCATATTTTGAGTGAAAAACCAGACCATGAAGGATATTTCACGCGGGCCACGCTATCAACAGCTTGCTCGCCAGCTTAAATCAGCCATTGAACAGGGCGAACTCCAGCCCGGGAAGAGGTTGCCCGCCAGCCGCGTGTATGCGCAGGAGCTCGGCGTGT
This sequence comes from Scandinavium sp., assembly GCF_032012665.1. Taxonomy (NCBI): domain Bacteria; kingdom Pseudomonadati; phylum Pseudomonadota; class Gammaproteobacteria; order Enterobacterales; family Enterobacteriaceae; genus Scandinavium; species Scandinavium sp. The sequence goes on along the minus strand of NZ_DALZVG010000014.1, from coordinate 86,151 downwards.
CACGCGCAACGGTGGAAGCGGCGTATGGGGAGCTGGTGGCGCAGGGCTGGCTTGAGCGGCGCGGGCAGGCGGGAACTTTTGTCAGCGCAGGTGTGGTGCCAGGTCCGGCGGTCACGGAGCCGGTGTGGTACGGCGGCGAACAGCCTGAACCTCAGCCGTTTCAGATGGGGCTCCCCGCGCTCGATCTCTTTCCGCGTGTACTATGGGCCAGAGTGATGGGACGACGGCTGCGCACGCAAACCCGCTTCGATCTGGCGCTTGGTGACGTGTGCGGTGAAATAGCGCTGCGCTCGGCGATTGTCGAATACCTGCGCTTTTCCAGAAGTATTGAGTGTCTTCCGGAACAGGTCTTTATCACCACCGGTTTTGCGGCTTCAATGACGCTTATTCTGCAAACGCTAGGCAGGTTGGGGGATAAGATCTGGCTCGAAGATCCGGGTTTTCCACTGATTCGCCCGCTGATTGCGCGTCAGGGAATGGTCTGTTGCCCGGTGCCGGTGGATGACGAAGGGCTGTGCGTGGAGGAAGGCGTCAGAACGGCAACCGATGCACGTTTTGCGCTGTTAACGCCTGCTCACCAGAGCCCGCTTGGCGTGGCGCTGTCGCTGCCTCGTCGACACCAGCTTCTGGAGTGGGCCGCACAGCGCGAGGCGTGGATTATTGAAGATGATTATGACAGCGAGTTTCGTTACCAGGGCAAACCGCTGCCGCCGATCAAAAGCCTCGATGCACCGCAGCGGGTGATTTACGCCGGAACGTTCAGCAAGGCGATGTTCCCTGCGCTTCGCACTGCATGGCTGGTGGTGCCGCTGCCTCAGGTGGCTGCGTTCCGCGAACAGGCTTCGCTGGCGGCCTGCGGCGTGCCGTTGCTGTGGCAAATGACGCTGGCGGATTTTATGCGCGAGGGCCATTTCTGGCGCCATCTGAAAAAAATGCGGCTGCATTACGCGCAGCGCAGGCAATGGCTGGAGCAGGCGCTGACGGAGCAGGGTTTCAGGGTGAAGCCACAGCAGGGCGGCATTCAGCTGGTGATGCCGGTTGACGGCGACGATCGTGAACTGGCGCAACGCGGTCGCGAAGCTCGTCTGGCGGTGCAGGCGCTGAGCGACTGGCGAATGAACAGCGTGGGTGAAAAAGGATTACTCATGAGCTTCACCAATATCGCAAACCTGGCGATGGCCCGACAGCAGGTGCGGATGCTGGCGAACGTCATCGCCCAGGCAAAATAAAAGCCCCGACAGACCAGAAGCCTGCCGGGGCGGACGCGTATTTATTATCAGCATTACGCTTTAATTATCGACGCAAACTCAGTAAAGCGCCAATAAAGATGCCGATGGCGGCCGCAGCCCCCACGCTCTGCCAGGGTTTGTCCCGTACGAAGGTGTCCGCGCAGCCTGCTGCGTCGCGGGCAGCCTGATGCACACGGGTACGCCCCTGCATTCTGGCGCGCGTTTCGCGCAGCAGCGATTTTGCTTTGCGCTGTGCGGCATCCGCTTCATCCTTGGCATCGCTGCCCCAGGATTTGAGTACCTCTTCAAGCGAATCAGCCAGCTGGCTGACGTCGTTATGAATATCCTCAACGCCCTCGTCTACATCATTACGATTAGGTCTGTTAAACATGGGATCCTCCCTTGGTGAACGATGACATTAAGCTTAGGACAGATTTTATTCCCCGGAGGTGAATCACGCCTTATCACGCCGTTTATGGATTTTTCTGAAAGCGATGCTATTGCTGAATACTGTAAGGTGGCGTGGCTGTACAGGATAACGAGGAAAGCATATGTATTTACGACCTGATGAGGTGGCGCGCGTTCTTGAAAAAGTCGGATTCACGATGGACGAAGTGACGCAGAAAATTTACGGCTATCGCCGTGGCGATAATTATGTCTATGTGAATCGCGAAGCAAGGATGGGCAGAACGGCGCTGATTATTCATCCGGCACTCAAAGAGCGCAGCTATTTGCTGGCAGATCCGGCTTCAGAAATTAAAACCTGCGACCATTATCAACAGTTTCCGCTCTATTTAGGCGGCGATGCGCAGGAGCATTATGGAATACCGCACGGCTTCAGCTCGCGTATTGCGCTCGAACGTTTCCTGAATGGATTGTTTGGCGAAGGACAATAAGCCGACGACTGGCATCAGGCCAGTCGCGGTACTTAGCGTCAGGCGTACTGGCTGACGCGAAACAGACGACGGCAGTAATCGAGGAAATAGCCGTATACGGCTCCCATCATCATCGACACCAAAAAGTTCGAACTCACCGCCGCGGCAATCTGATGCCAGTTCGCCCCGATAGCAAGCAGGATCACGACATAGACCGGTGACTGAAAGGTGACATAGGCCAGCACATCGGCAAGGCTCTTCATCCACTTTTCCGGGCTGATACGACGGGCGAGACGCATAACCCAGTCACGGTAAAAACCGTATGGCCATGCAATCAGGACGTTGACCGGAATGGCGACCAGACGCGAAGAAAGTGACTGCTCAAAGCTCATACCGGAGAGAAATATTTCAATCAGCATGTTCACGACGGAACAGTAGACCACCATGGCGAAAGTGTCTGCTGCCGCATGACGCAGGCGAGACTGCGCAGAGAACATCGGTATGCTCCTTGATAGAAGGAAAAACAGGGAATCGGGCTTCTCAACAGTGCTTTGGGTTGGCTCTGATTTCTGGCATAGAATATCTGTCTGCATTGCAAGTAACAACTAGCTAAAGATTTTTATTTATCGCCTTTTTTTCAATAAAATCCTCTGTTGCGATAACTTTTCTCTTTGCGACGCTATTTTTGTTGTCATTGTTTAATTTATTTATATTTATCAGTCAGTTGTGAGTTTTTATGAAAGTGACTGGCTGTGCTCAGAATGGTTTACTGGAGCGGATCTGTCATGGATGGTGGTTTTAGTGTAAGAATCTTATTCTTGTTGTTTTTAAGGTTTTTTATGCTGCTTTGTTGTTTGATTTTCCATTCTGTTTTTGTGACTATTTATGCGGTGTGGCGCGTGGCGATAGGCGGGCTAACCGCCTGACAAAGAAGAAAGAGTTTGCCTTCGATGCGGGATTAAAGAAATTTCTGCCCGGGATCATTTATTCAAATTAAGAATAGTCTGTGAGCCGATATTTAAAAAAACGAACAAAAATGTTGTAGGGGATATATTTAATTAAAAATGTAATTAGAGGGTGTTAGCCTGCTGTCGGTGGAAAAATAGCGTTCATTATAATATAATCATTTCGCTAGTATCATTTTTTAGCCAGCGGAAAGGAATTTAAAAACTATATGTCTGTTATGTTACATAAACTCAATAATATTCGTACACTGCGCGCCATGGCGCGAGAATTCTCCATTGACGTTCTTGAAGAGATGCTGGAAAAATTCAGGATCGTGACTGAAGAAAAACGCAGTGAAGAAGAAACTTTACGTGAAAGTCTGGCTGAGAAGCAGGAGAAAATCAACAGCTTGCTGGAGCTTATGAAAGCGGAAGGGATTTCTCCTGACGAGCTACTGGGGGATGCCGCGGCACCAGCGGCTGCAGGTAAAAAACGTGCGGCTCGCCCGGCAAAATACCGTTTCACCGATCTTAACGGTGAGCAGAAATCCTGGACGGGTCAGGGCAGAATGCCAAAACCGATCGCTCAGGCTATTGCCAATGGCAAATCTCTCGACGATTTTCTGATTTAACGTACGCGACGGTGAGGTTTCCCTCACCGTTTTTTCAGCACACGCCAAAATCCCCGTCTTCCTGATAGGGTGCAACATCTACCGCTTTCAGAGTATATTTTTGCCCCTGTTCATCATTCGCCGCCACGGCAACAATCTGATCGCCATGAACGTCGATTACTTTCATTTTTGGGCCGCCCATTTTGGGCTGCACCAGATCGCCAACGGAATACATTGTGCTCTCCTTTTTTTAGGGGGGTGACGTTATACCTTAGCGCATATCAGGGCCAAAGGTAAAAGAGGGTAAACGCGATGGGCGAAAATGGCGATGCGGGCGACAATGGCTACGCTTAAAGTCATTGTTTTTGGTATTTAATTGCATGGAGTTTGTATGGGTTTCTGGCGTATCGTTTTTACTATTCTGATCCCACCGCTTGGCGTATTGCTCGGCAAAGGTTTTGGCTGGGCGTTTATCATTAATATTGTGCTGACGCTGCTCGGCTATATTCCGGGTTTGATCCACGCATTTTGGGTGCAGACTCGCGACTAAGAACAGAAAAGGGATCGCTTATGCGATCCCTTTTTCACTGACCTTCGACCTTAATACCCGACCTTAAATACCTGCCCGCTTTGAATGCCTTCCACGCTGCGACGATAGGCCATTGCCGCACGCGCTGCCGGAACGCTTTCGAATCCGGGGAAAAAGGCGCCGTAGTCGGCTTCAGATTCGGTCAGCATTGTCGGGCTGACCAGGTTGATGCGCAGCCCTCGCGGTAGCTCACAGGCGGCCGCTTTTACAAAACCGGCGAGCGCGGCGTTAACGGCGGTGGCGTTCACCCCCTGCGCAATGGGTTCATCGGCAATAATGCCGCTGGTTAAGGTGATGGAACCGCCGTCATTGAGCACGTGCTGCCCTTTGAGCGCCAGGCGTACCTGGCCGAGCAGCTTGTCCTGCAGGCCCACGGAAAAGTTTTCTGCGGTCATCCCGCTCAGCGGGCCAAAGAACACGTTGCCCATCGTCGCGATAATGGCATCGACTTTTCCGGTGTAGGCGAACAGCGCGTCTACGCTGGCTTCGTCGGTTAAATCGACCTGAAGATCGCCATGATGGCGGCCCACGCGAATCAGCTCGTGCTCGCCCTGTTTTTCCAGTTCGGCTGCTACCGCGCGGCCAAGGGTTCCGCTGGCACCCACAATCACAATTTTCATTATCAGCTCCTCATTTTTGTTCCCGGGGTTATTCTTTCCTGAATCATCTGTGCGATAAACTGTCTGTCAGTTCATTCATTCTTAACCCGTGGTTAGTAATATGGATAAGCTTCGCAGTATGGAAATTTTCGTGGCGGTCGCCGACTGCGGGAATTTTACCGGCGCGGCGGCATGGCTGGAGATTTCCGCAGTGATGGTCGGGAAATATATCAGCCACCTCGAATCGACGCTGAACGTGCGCCTGCTCGACAGAACCACCCGCCGCCAGAGCCTGACGGAGGCCGGACGCGTTTACGTGGAGGAGTGTCGACGGGTGCTGGAGCAGGTCGCTGCCGCTGAAGCCTCCGTCGAACGTCTTCGGGCGGCGCCTTCGGGTACGCTGCGCATCAGCGCGCCCACCTCCTTTGGTGCCTGCGTGGTGGCTCCGGCGGTGGCTACTTTTTTACAGCGCTACCCGGATGTGCGGGTGGAGCTCGACCTCAGCAATCGGGTGGTCAATCTGCTGGAAGAAGGATTTGATTTAGCCGTGCGCATTGGCGATCTGCGCGACAGCGACCTGGTGGCAAAACCGCTGTGCCAGTACAGGATGGCAATATGCGCTTCGCCGGACTACCTTGCCCGCTATGGCGTGCCGAAAGCGCCTGCGGATTTATCCGCGCATCGTTGCCTGTCCCACATGATCTGGACCGCCAGAACTGAGTGGCACCTCACGGGTTACGAGGCGGAAACCCCATGGCGACGCGATCCGGTGCTGGCCTGTAACGACGGGCTGGGACTGAAAATGGCGGCGATCGCCGGGGCGGGCCTGCTGCTGCAGCCGGAAATCTTGCTCAATGAGGACATTCGTGATGGCCGTCTGGTGCGCGTGCTGGACGACTGGTTACCCGCCCCGAGGCCCGTGACGTTGCTGTATCGTCAGGATTTACACCCGCTGCCAAAACTGAGCGGATTCATTGCTCATCTTCGGGAGGAAGTGGCCGCGCAGCGTCATTTACGCTAAATGGCGATGGCGGGAGAATTAACTGCCAGCGAAGAAGGCGCTCTCCACTGGCAAAAGATTACGCACGAATGTCGGCGTATTCCGGCGTGGTGTCGAACTCATGTTTGGCGAACGGGCAAAGCGGAATGATTTTGCGGTTTTCACGGCGCATACGTTCCACCACTTTTGCGACCAGCTGCTTGCCAATGCCCTGGCCCTTCAGACTTTCATCCACATCGGTGTGCTCGATGATTGTCAGATGCTCGCCAGTGGGCACGAACACGACTTCGGCGACCCGATTGCCGTCGGCGTCGTTAACGTAAAAACTGGTGTTGCTTTCCAGAATGTCCATGGTTCCCTCAGCTTATTTCAGACGGTATTTCAGCGCCCCGCTCGGGCAGGTATCGATTACGCGCTGTACGGTTTGGGTATCGACGTTGTCCGGCATGATCCACGGTTTACGCTTCAGGTTAAACAGCGCGCTGCTGCCCCGCACGCAGTTACCGGAGTGTTGGCAAAGGCCGGTATTAAAATAGACGTCAATTTTCTCACCGGTATACAAACGGTAGCCCGCATCAATTAATTCTTTATCCACGACAATGCCTCTGTTTTTTATTCGTCACTTCAGCGGTAAGCATAGACCTGTTGTAGTGGTGATGCGGAAAGGATGCAGATCAAGGCGTGCATCAGGATACCGAACGGGTTGAGATAGCGCTGAATAAGTTTTATGCGGTAAAGTGAGCAACCTTTGACGGCAGGCGGGTAAGGAAGCAGCCATGGCAGCACGCATCGATTACCAGATTGAAAAATACCAGTTCACCGAAATCAATGAAGCGCCACGGCTTGCTCAGCAGTGGGCGGAAGTGCTGGACGAGTGTCGCCAGGAAAAGGCCGGCAGCGAAGCACGCCTGCGTCTGGCGCTTCTGAACGTGGACTACGTGACCAGCTTCGAGCTGCCTTTTCGTTTGCAGCTCATCCGTGCACCGCAGCTGATCGACCGCCTGCGCGCTGAACTGCTGCTCAGCCGCAAAGCCGTGACCATCAGCGATAACCGCTATGGCTGCGTTTACAGCCTGAAAACCGATCTCAGCCAGATCCCTGACGCCTTCCGCTATCGCTTTTCAAACCGCATTCGCCGCGTGACCTCAGGCGAGACGACGAATACGCCGTATCAGGAGATAGCCCGGCAGGTGAAGCCCCCGCGCGAGCGCCTGAAGCTGGCGCTGGAGAACGGGCTGCAGGTGACCGCGCTCGACGGCCTGTTCTGGTTCGGCATGCAGCGCATCGCGGCGGACGTCTCCACCTTGAGAAAATCCGGCATGAGGATTGCCACCGCCGAAGTGGACGCGTTCGATTCGCTCACAGGAACGACGCGCAGGGTGCCGGTTTATCGGCGCGTCAGCGAATAATTGTCGGACCTCGATATTTGCCGGAAAGGAATATCCGCCCATGAAAGTTAATTATCTCTGTTATGGTTTGCTGCTGTTGGCGCTCCTGCTAAGCCTGAACGTGGCGCATTCTGCGGTGGCCTGGTTTCTGTTAGCCAGCGTCGTCACGCTGGTCATTTACGGGGCCGATAAATACGCGGCGCGTAAAAGCTGGCAGCGCGTACCGGAAAAAACGCTGCTGCTGTTTGGCCTGGCGGGCGGCTGGCCCGGTGCGCTGCTCGGCCAGCAAATGTTTCGCCACAAAACGCAGAAACAGCCATTTAAAACCTGGTTTATGCTGAGCGTGGTCGTCAACGTGCTGGCTGTGGCAGGGTTTGGCTACTGGAGAACAACGCAGGGAATTTAGCGAGGGTGGCGAAACTGCTTATGTTACGCATCTCTTACTGGACAGTTGCAGTGTGATCTTTATCATAACAATACGCATACAACATGAGAGAAGGTGCTATGCAGCATATCATCGAAGGTTTTCTTAACTTCCAGAAAGAGGTTTTCCCGCAGCGTAAAGAGCTGTTCCGCAGCCTCGCTTCCAGCCAGAACCCAAAAGCGCTGTTTATTTCCTGTTCCGACAGCCGTCTTGTGCCGGAGCTGGTCACGCAGCAGGAGCCAGGCCAGCTGTTCGTGATTCGTAACGCAGGGAATATCGTTCCTTCTTTCGGCCCGGAGCCGGGCGGCGTTTCCGCCACCATCGAATATGCCGTAGTCGCACTGGGTGTAACGGATATCGTCATTTGCGGACACTCGAACTGCGGCGCGATGAAAGCGATTGCGACCTGCCAGTGTCTGGATCCTATGCCTGCCGTGGCGCACTGGCTGCACTATGCAGATGCCGCCAGAGCGGTAGTCGAGAAGAAAACCTGGGATAACGAAACCGATAAAGTTAACGCGATGGTGGAAGAGAACGTCATCGCTCAGTTGAACAATATCAAGACGCATCCGTCAGTGGCTGTGGGCCTGCGCGACAACGCCCTGCGTCTGCACGGCTGGGTGTACGACATTGAAAGCGGCGTGATCCGCACCCTGGATAAAAACAGCAAGACCTTCGTCTCGCTGGCGGACAATCCGGACGTTTGCTTCGAATAAACCCGCTTTAGTTTAGTGCGCCTTTGCCCCTGATGGGCAGGGGCGTAGCGTAGGCCGATTCTGAATCGCTGTTTTCCGTAATAATCTTCTGATGGCTTTTCTGTATTTATGAGCATTATGATTTTGCTGTGATTTATTTATAACGGTTTTGGATGGAATACTCTTATTGCAACCGGCCTGATTTCGCGAACATGCTGATATAAGAAGTGATAAAACTGCTCAAAGTCATGGTATTGAAGTTGCGTTCCACCCTGTTTAAATCGATAAATAATTAATGGCTTATATAACTTGTTTATTTAACGATGTGTCTTGTTGATTTTATAAGTTACATTTTATTACATATATCTCCTTCCGGTATTAATTCTCAGCCTGTAAAACTCAAATTGCCTTTATGGAAAATACAATAAAGTACAATGGTGAGCTTCTTTATGGGAAAGTTTTTATATTTCTTGGTTTATTTACTTCTGTTTGTTGTCGGATTTGGATTATTAAAGTTCGCTAACGTTATGGATGTGGATAATGGACCCAAAAGCGAACTGTTAGCGAAGTTCTTGGCTATGATAACCGCACTTATTGCCGTAACCCGGTGTGGCCTTAACATCTACCTTCGACTTTTCGGGCGAAAATTTAAATAGGGATGGGCGGTAATACCCTGAGCCGCCATGATCAGGATATAAAAAACAATAATGAGCATCTTCAGAAAAGAAGCCATTGAGCACAGTAATGATGTGGCGCATGGCGACATTATTATCCCGTCATCTTCTGTCATGTGCGGTAGCGCCATTGCCACTTTTATTTTGGCATTAGGTATTGGGTTCTTTATTTACTCTGCCAGCTATACCCGCAAAGCGCATCTCTCCGGCATTGTTATGCCTTCCTCCGGGCTGGTAAAAATAACGCCGCAATATAATGGCTACGTGACAAAATTAACGGCGTCAGAAGGGCAACGCGTCGTGGCTGGTGAGCCTCTTTACCATATCAGCGGCGAACACTATAACGGGCAGGGCGCTGGCACGCTGGCGGCCATGAGCCTGTCCCTGAAAATGCAGTATGCCATGCTGGCTTCTCAGCAGGCGCTGGAGTCGCGTGATAACCGCCAACAGCAGGAAGCAATACAGCAGCGAATAGCTGCTTTGCTGCCGCAGATGAAAAGTGCAGAGCAGCGGCTGCTGCTTGCTGAGCATCAGGTCGCGCTGGCTACGTCCGTCATGGGGCGTTATCAAAAGCTGGCGGGCACGCATTACGTCTCTAAGGTGGAGTATCAGCAGAAACAAATCGAGGTTTCCGCCGCCCGGCAAAATGCTGAAGATCGGCGTCAGGGGCTTTTGCAGCTGCATACCGCCATGAAAACCGCTGAAGACGATCTCCAGCACCTTATTGTGCAGGGGGAAAGCCGCAGGGCAGAGCTGGACAGGCAGTTGCAGGCCATCGGGCAACAGCAGGCAGAGCTGGCAGGACAGGAAAAGTTTACGCTGACCGCGCCCGTTTCCGGCACCGTTGCGGCGGTACTGGTCAGGCAAGGTCAGCCCGTCAGAACGTCAGTACCTGTGATGACGCTGATGCCCGATAACGCACGTCTGCAAATCGAACTCTATGCGACCAGCAAACATGCAGGCTTCATTCGGCCTGGGCAAAGAGTGGCACTCCGGTTCGCTGCATTCCCGTACCAGAAGTTTGGCGTTCAGTACGGCGCTATCCGTGAAATCAGCCGCACAACGCTGGCGCCTGCGGATTTACTCACTTTATCTCCCGTGACATGGAAAGAGGATGAGGGTCACTATCGCGTCATCGTTGAACCCGAAAGCACGTTTATCCTGGCCTATGGAAAGAATGAGCCCCTGCGCCCTGGCATGACGCTGGAGGGAGACGTCAGCCTGGATACCCGCCATCTTTGGGAGTGGCTGACGGAGCCCATCTGGAGCCTGAAAGGAAAACTGTAATGGAAGCACTAAAATGGGCAGGGCGAAAACAGCTTCCCGTCATCCGGCAAACGGAGTCAGCAGAATGCGGTCTGGCATGCCTGGCGATGATGGCCTGCTGGCATGGCTTACAGACGGATTTACCCACGCTACGCGAGCGCTTCAGCATCAGTACGCAGGGGATGACGCTGCGCAGGCTGATTGAATGTGCGGCCGTTATCCGGCTCTCCGCACGGGCAGTCAGCCTGGAGCTTGAAGAGCTGAAATCACTCTCTCTGCCGTGCATTCTCCACTGGAATATGAATCATTTTGTGGTGCTGCATAAGATTCGCGGGAACAGGCTGGAGATCCACGATCCCGACAAGGGAAGGGTGACCATTTCCTTGCAGGACGCAGGGAAGCACTTCACCGGCGTGGCGCTGGAGCTGACGCCAGCCAGTGATTTCACGGTCAGGGATGAGAGGCAGAGAATTCACCTGCGGCAGCTGACCGGCAAGACCCCTGGCCTGCTGCCCGCCCTGCTTCGCATCATTATCTTTGCGCTTGTGCTGGAGCTTCTTGCGCTCGGCGGACCCCTTCTCAACCAGCTGGTGATTGATGAGGTGCTGGTGGCCGCCGATCGAAGTCTGCTGGTCGTTATTATTATTGCCCTGCTGCTGTTATCCCTGACTCAGATGCTGCTGTCGCTGGCCCGGCAGTGGGCCAAGATTACGCTGTCTGTGAATTTCAATATGCAGTGGACGGCCCGGGTTTTCCATCATCTGGTTCGCCTTCCTCTCGCCTGGTTTGATGCCCGCAGTAAAGGAAGCGTGAATGCCCGTTTTGACGCAGTGGATAACATCCAGCAGGCGCTGACTACGCAGGTTCTGGAAGGGATTCTGGACGTATTGCTCGTTGTCACCGCACTTTGCATGATGCTGCTCTATAGCACGGAGTTGACGTTGATAGCGGTATTGGCCGCCGTTATCTATGGCCTGCTAAGAGCGTTGTGGTACCCGGCTCTGCGACGCTCTGCGGAGGATGTCTGGGATGCCGATGCGCGCGAGTCCGGGCATTTTCTGGAAACGCTCAACGGTATCATGAGCCTGAGAATTAACGGCGTGACGGCGCACCGCGAGGCAGCCTGGTTGAATCTCAACGTCATCCGCAGAAATACGCAGCTTCGCCAGAGCCGCTTGCTGATGTGCTATGACATTGCGCATACCCTGACCAGCAGCGTGGTATCGGCGGTTATTTTGTGGAAAGGCGCAGGCGAAGTGCTGAACGGCACCTTTACCGTCGGCATGCTGGTTGCCTATCTCTCCTATCAGGGGCGCTTTTCATCCAGCATCAGCACGCTGACGGACAACTTTTTCTCCTGGCGTATGCTTGATGTTTATAACGAACGCCTGGCCGATATCGTTCTGACGCCAGCCGAGGGTCATCAGCCGCCTTCGACGGAGGATAACAGCTCCTCTGTGGTTCCTTTCGTCTACAGGAACGTTGGGGTTGAAGATGTGCATTCTTCACTCTCACTTGAGCACATTGTTTTCTGCCACAAGGGCGGGAATAAACCGATAATCAAAGGATTGTCGCTGACGCTTCATGCCAGTGAGGTCGTGGCCATTACGGGTAAATCTGGCTGTGGCAAATCGACGCTGGTGAAGCTCATTCTTGGCATTCACACCCCTGATGAGGGAACGATTCGGACTTTGGGTATACCGCATACGCATCCGGATTATTTTCAGGTTCGCCAGCGAATCGGGACCGTGCTGCAGGATGATTATCTGTTCCGCGGTTCTGTTGCCGATAACATTATTTTCTTCAGCGACGATCGCAACCATGAATGGATGATCCAGTGCGCCAGGCTGGCGCTTATCGACGGCGATATTATGGCGATGTCGATGGGATACCAGACATTAATTGGTGAAACCGGCGGAGGGCTTTCCGGAGGGCAAAAGCAGCGTATTCTGCTGGCCAGGGCGCTGTATAAGAAGCCGGGGTTACTGCTGCTGGATGAAGCGACCAGCCATCTCGATGTAGAAAGTGAGATCCAGATAAGCCAGACGCTGCGCCGGCTGGGGCTTCCCGTTCTGCTGATTGCCCATCGCCCGGAAACTATCGCTTCTGCGGATCGGGTTGTGTATCTGGAGGAGGGGAGTTTTAGGGAGCTGAAGCGGCAGGACATTATTGATGAAGTGTTTTTATAGTTTTTTCCCATTTTGATGAGAAAAAGGAAGGTGAGACAGGGCGGAAGGTTGGGCTGACTCGCCACGACAGACGAGTCAGCCCAACGTTAACGACATTCAGGATGAGCATAAATCTTTAAGTATGTCGGGTCTGTCAGGCTTGATTTTTGCGTCCTGCCATTAATAACAGCGCCATAATCACCGACAGCGCAACGGCCCCGGCACTCGCCAGATAGACTGCGTTAATGCCCCATTTTCCCGCCAGTGCACCCGCCAGAGGCGCGGTGATCCCTAAATGAGATATCCAGGAAAGCGACATACGCGCCTGTATTTTTACATCACGGATCCGCAATTTAATATTTGGGAATTTTGCTCACTCTGAAATCCCAAAGTTTATAAAAACACCCGTTTTATACTGCTCGATTGTTAAGATTCATTCTCACTTTGGGGTGTCTAAAGGCTTTTAATATGGATCTTATTTTAAACTCAGGAAGTAATTAAAATTATTTTTTAATTATGGCTAAACTCGAAGCCGATCGCTTATTGGATACGGCTAAAAGCGTGGCTGTAAGGTATTTTAAAGATTTTTTATAAGCGATAGGTTTGAGTCTGAAATCAGGTTTTTTATCAATGGGAACTTAAGGGCAATTGAAAACGCAAAAACAGATAACGAACGAAAAGAATTTCTTCGGAATATAAAACAAGAGACTGAAAATCTTAAGGAACAGGATAGTCGGCTACGCCATGGAATGGCCAAAATTCATACTTCTATTACGGTTAAACATGAAAAAGGCGTCTGGAGCTATGTTGTAGATGGCATAAGCATCGTATCGGGCACGCTTCAGATAGTTGGTGGTGTAGCAGTTGTTTTTGCATCTGCTCCGGGAAATATAATAGGAATGGCGTTTGGTTCTATGCTTGTTCTACATGGCGCTAATGCAATTCATGAGGGAATCGTTAACATTGTTGGAAGTAGGGATGATACCGTTGGTTTTATGAAAGAAGGCTACATTGCCGTAGCCGAGTTTGCTGGGTTTCAGACATGGGCTGGCGCAACGGCTTTCAGCGTGATGGATCTTACCCTGTCGGGTTATGGACTCGCCAGGTTAACTCTTAAATCCAGCTCCTGGCGTTTATTCCATTATATTCCCAGTGACTATGTCCGTGGCCTTAAAAAGATGAGTAGAGCGGATTTAGTTCTTGAAATGTATAATGACGGTATGGCATTAAAATCAATCAAAGATAACCAGTAAGTTTGTGTTTTTTTAAAAAGCGGACAGACTTAAATGTCAGCCTGAATGGGGCTGCTATGTACAGAGCAAATGCGAAGAGTAGCAATATAAAAGAGAACGCTATAATTGAGCTTTTATCGCCAGTCACTAATGAGTAGCCCCATTTTATCGCAAGCAGGGAATAAAGTAATACCATGATATAAAACCCACGCTTTAGTCCTTTTAATTGATAAATAACTGTTCCTTTATCATCTCGTTGCTGATAGTCGTGAAATTTTTTGAGTTCTTTATCAGTGAACCCAAATTCTCGAATTTTAATTTCGATATCATCCATGATTGATTTCTGGCATAAGTATTGGAACTCAATTCTATTATGAACAATCTCCAATACAAGTTTTTTTCAGCGGTCGTTAAGTACCTTGCTATTTTTATTCAGGCAGGAGCGGTTGGTTTATTTTGCAGAAGGTCCTGAGAAGCAGATACCCTTAATGTGCTTATCTCTTTAACTGGAAGGGTGGCAGGACAGACTATGGAGGGGGGGCTGATATCAGTTGGCCGTTACTGCCAAAGAAAAAAGGGACTGCTATTTAACATAACACATTGTTTTATTTAATATACTGATCTTTTTTTCTTGCCATGGATAGTCTCTATGCGTTTAGGCCCAACGAAAACAATAAAGCTCTATGAGGTGCCTAACAAGGTACCTAAAAGGTTCGGATTTAATTAGTTGGAATCAGACTTCGCGGGACAAATTGAGGGCACAAAAAAGCCCGCAGGGCTTGCGCCGTGCGGGCTCTTAGGACTTCATCGGGCTGGCGTCCTTGTAATTAGTTATTCAATCCAATGATTTATATATTTATTTTGACTTTTTATTTTATTGGTGGTTCTAAAAAGGAACCATAAATCTTAATGGTATGAGTTCTCACGATTAGCTGATTGGCAAATTGTATCAAAAGATAACCAATCCTCAGTTCAACTACCAGTTGGTAGCTGAACTGCGTAAGCAGGATCTGCTTTCCACCGATTAGTGTATACGGTAGTTTTTCAGCATAACTGAATTGTACCCGTAGGACAGTACTAGCATAGGTGGAGAATGAATTTTGAACAATTGGTCACCAGAGCATACAAAAGACATCAAGAGTTGGTTTAAGATTGATACATATCGTAAATTTGAAGACCTCTCATTGATCCAGTTCTACCATGAGATATGGGCCCGAAACTTGTTCTTTAAGGAGTATAGAGAAGAGTTTGAGAGCAGAACTCTTATGGGTTACTTCTCAAAGATATTCAGCGGCAACCCTTTTTTAATCGAAGAAGGGCAACTGGGATACATGACTCCTGCTAACAAACTTTTCCAGCCACCCCATTTTTTTCTAACAACCCTTGATCGCCTTGCTGAAACGAGCATTATTGCAATGCAACGTGGAGGTTTTCTTTGGCATGAAGGTGACAATTATTCTATAAATGCAGAGCTTCGAGAGGAATCACTTTCAGACATTATGCCAGATCAGTTTACACGAACAGTCATGTTCGAGATTGATTTGGCAAGTGGCACAGACGAAGAGATTGCAGAGTCGCTTAAAGCTGCATTACCGCAATGGCGTAAAGTAAAGGGTATTGATGAAAACCCATTGGAATCTGTTCGTTTTGGATACGGAACTATCAAGAAACTCATCAGTTATCGTGTAATACCTATGCTGGATATCCTGGTGTGGGCAGCCGTTAAAAAAATCCGTGTCTCTGACGACAGGTTATCCAGACTACTATATACAGACGATGACGAAGAAAGCGAAATGAGGCAGTCCAGCCAAATCAAAGATACCGACAGGCCTTTGGCTCTTAAATCCTGCACAACTGACTTTATCCGACAATTCCATTACTTCATGAACAAAAATAGCCATTTGAAGCAAATGAAAGTCGCTGATGTAATGAAACTATCGGATTAGTTTATATCCATAACCGTTTGTTTTTCTTTATAAAAAGAAACTCAAAGCATCATTTTAAATGATGCTTTTTTTGCGATTTTTACTTTAAACCGACCATTTTGCCACTTGCTATAAAACAGGGGAATTTCAGCTACTCTCAAGTTCCCCTGTTCTGTACGGCACCAACTTCGAGAGAACCATCCTGCATAGCAGCAAGGCACCTCCGCTTCAGGAGTCTCACTCCTTTCTTTTCCCAAGTGTTCGTATAGTGACTTCACCGCAACGACAAGGGAAAACAAAATGAACAATCAACCAACCCGCCTCATACGCCTACCAGAAGTTCTCGAACGAACTGGCTACGGAAAAGCATGGATCTATCGTCTGATCAACGATGGCAAGTTTCCTGCTCCTGTCAAAATTGGAAGTCGTGCAGTAGCTTTCGTTGAAAGTGAGATTGATACCTGGATTCAGTCTGTAATCGAAACAAGTCGAAATAATGTTGCTTAGTTAATTTTGGGAGACATGTTATGAATATCGAAGAATTTGTGAGTGAAGATAACCATATGTGTAATCTGGGCCAGGAACTTTTCTGTAAAATCTTCGAACCCGGAGCGATTTACGATTTACCTGATAATGAATTTAACAGAAAGATTGTTTACTGGTTAAGCCAGTATTTAGTGGGGAATCTAAGAGAACCGTTAGATTCGATCTCTGAGCTTAATATCTTCGAACAGTTTTATGTGTATGAAACATGGTTCTCGCTAATTAAATGTCCCGTTGAAATGAAAAATCTTTCAAAGCGAGTAATTCAATATCAGATTGGGCTGAAAACTCTTTTGTAAAAATGTAAAGTTTTGCCCCATATTTTTGCTTAAAACCTTACAAAATAACTTACATTATTTTGGTTGCCGTTTATTAGCAAGGCAGTGAGATAGTTTTCGAAGTATTAGGTGTACATAATATAAACTAGATCTACCAGATGATAATTTGACAAGAATAATCGTCTATCTCACTGTTTTAATTTAAATAAATATCTTAATCGGTCCAAATAAATTTGTAAATCTACGAAATGCTTATTATTAATATATTGGAATTATACTTTTTGTAAAGTTTAGGAGGAAAATATGTGCAGTATTTGTGTGGATTCTTTTATGCTCGAAAATGGTGAGAGATATTGTCATGTCGTAAATAAAGATACTGGTGAGCCATTGTATTATCCAAACTTGTATATAACAACACAAGTCAGGAATCGGTCAGAGTCTATATCAACAATGAAGGTTATTGCCGGTAGCATTTCATTGTTATATCGATTCTTTATGAGAAAAAATATCAATATTGATGAAAGAATCCAGAAGAAGCTGTTTCTCGCTCCTCATGAAATTGAGGATTTGATTGAATTCACTTCATTAAATTTCCGAGATGGAGGGGATGGTAATTTTAGGGTTTCAAATGTCAAAAAACCAACTAAGTATTTTCGCATTACAACAGTCGCTAACTATCTTGAATGGTTGTGCAAAATACTTCTTTCACATGCAGGGCAGAAAAATACTCTCAGGGAAGTAATGGCTTTCATTAATAACATAAAAAGAAAGAAACCAAGGAATAATGATAAATATAATATGGAAATCGAAAAAAGCTTAGACAAAGCACAACTAGATTCTTTGTTCAGCATACTTTCGCCAGGGAGTAACTTGAACCCGTTTACGGAAAAAGTGCAACAAAGAAACAATCTAATATTCCTTCTATTACATTGCTTTGGTTTGAGAGCAGGTGAACTTTTGAATCTGCGTATTGGCGATATTGATTTTGCAGAATCAACAATCGCAATAAGAAGGAGAGCAAATGATAAAACAGATCCACGAGTTTATCAGCCATTAGTGAAGACGTGTGAGAGAAAATTAATTGCTGACACAAAACTTATATATGAAATTTCGGATTATATTTTGAATGATCGTAGGAAAGTTAAAAATGCTAATAAGCATGATTTTCTGTTTATTACCTATAAGGAAGGGAAGACCCAAGGGCAACCTCTGTCATTTTCCTCATACCATAAGATAGTGAGTGTTGTTCGTCAATCATCCTCACTTCTAAGTGGATTAACAGGTCATAAATTACGACACACATGGAATTATGAGTTCTCAAAAACAATAGACAATGCCCAAGATATATCCGATGAAAAAGAACAGCAAATCCGTTCTTATCTCATGGGATGGCGACCTGGTTCAGATACTTCAATAATTTATAATCGCAGACATATTTTTGAGCTATCGAAAAAAACTGCACTTGAACAACAAGAGCAACTATTCAAAGGAGGATTTGATGAATAATTTAATTAAATATAACTCTGATAAAATGTCTTTGCATGAACATAAAATCGTCAGTTCGATTGAAAACAATGGAATCAACATTAGAGAATTGATATGTGTTATGAATGAAAAATTGGTTTGTGGATTTGTATATACAGTACAATATTATTTTAATAGCAACAGCTATTTGTATGTGAAAAGTATTGTTAGAAATATGGAGAGTCTTATCTGTAAACTATCTCCTACTCATATAGATGATAAGGTTCTAATTGAATATCAAAATAAGCAATTATCAAAATCCCCAGCATCGTTTCGTGTTTTACGACCATTTTTGATTAAATGGTTTGAGTTTGGATATCCTGGAATAGATGAAAGTGCAGTAGAACTGTTAAAGCATTTGGACCTAAAAATAAAAAAAGCTGGTCAGTCTGTGTTACAAGATGATCCAACAGGGGGCCCACTAACTAAAGAGGAACATACTTCCCTGATCAAGGCTATGAATCATGCATATAGAATAGGTGTACTGTCACTGTCAGATTATGCAATATCGCTGTTAGTGAGTCTGACAGGCAGAAGACCTCAGCAGTTAGTTATGTTGAAATATAAAGACCTTCTTCAAAAGAACTTAGATAATGGTAAAGTAGAATATTTAATTTCAGTACCACGAGTTAAACAACGAGGTAAACAACTACAATATCGAGAACTGGCAATGATCTCAGAAGTTGCATCAATTATTCAACTGCAAGCTAATCAATCCGTGAGGTTTGTTGAGCAAACCCTTGGTAAAACTCTTGATGATTATACCAAAGGAAAGGTTCCAGTTTTCTTGAACGAGGAAAAACTGCTTGATTTAGCCATAATAGATTCTGATTTCCTTGAGTCTAATAAAATATTTGCAAAACCAACAATTGCTAAGACAGCATTAAAGAATATTGTTATTACTGAGAACTTAATTTCAAATCGTACAGGTTCTCTACTCAATGCTACTCCTCGCAGGCTTCGCTATACGATAGCAACTATGCTGGCTAGGGAGGGACATAATGCCAATACTATAGCTGAATTATTGGATCATTCTTCTACTTCAAGTACTGGTATTTATATTAAAAATCTTGCTGGGAGTGTTGAAAGGATTGATTCCGCTGTTTCAGAACAATTGTCATTTGTCGCTGATATTTTTATGAATGGAATAAAGTCTAAAGAGAAAAAACATTTCAAATTTTGCTCTTCGAGAAAATGCGAAAGTCAGAATTTAAATGTAAGTTTTCCTTGTGATAAATGTGCTTTCTTTATGCCAGTTGATATTGATGAGGTAAATGCCCAATGAACAATATTATTTTATTTAAGTCTAAAAAACAACTTACGGCAGAAAACAATTATAATGAATTCATAAAATTTTGTCGCTATCAACTATCTGGGCTAACCCAAACTCAGGATTGGGAACAATATGTTTGGAAAGGGTATGTAACCTTTAGAAAGATAGGGGTTGGACATAAAGTATTTAACTCCAAAGATGCAATGCATGAAGATTTCCTCGATTTTGCCAAAGCATATATTAGATATCAGCACTCATTGAAACCCTTGAAAAATTATGGGGCCATAATGATGGCTTTGAGATGTCTCGAACAGGCTCTTTTGCAGGTTCTGAATAGTGGTCTCATTTATAATGTTACAGCCGTTGTTTTTGATGAGGCAATGCAGATCGGAAGTAGATATTTTGAAGGTAATGTTCTTGCTCAATGTGGGATACAGCTTGAAAAATTATCAAAGTTTATATGTGAACATAACCTTGTAAAATCAGGATACATATCCTGGAAAAACCATGTGAAGCAGAAGGTCAAAAACAACTATCTTCCTGAGATTGAGGACTATCACAGAAACGATAAGTTACCAGATGAAACAGCATTACTTGCGATTGCTGATATTTTTTCTAAAAATGATGAGCTACTGAGTCCAAGGGATAAATTCACCAGTGCAGTATTTGCACTCCTGCTTTGTTGTCCGAGCAGAATTTCTGAGATTTTAGCCTTACCTGCTGATTGTGAGATTACACAAAAAGATGAGAAGGGTATCGAAAGATATGGTCTAAGATTCTATTCGGTTAAGGGGTATGGCCCTAATATCAAGTGGATTCCACAGGTTATGATACCAGTTGCGAAGAAAGCGATTAGAAGATTGCTTTCCTTATCACAAAATGCAAGGGCATTTGCTCAATGGTGCGAAAAATACCCTGATAAATTTTACCGACATGAACTTTGCCCAAAAGTTGATGAAAAATTAAAGTTGACAGTTTTACAGGTTTGTCATGCACTTGGCTACCCTTTACATGATCATAAATCATGCGTTCTAAAAATTAAAAGAACGAGTTTGGATGGTGGGAAAAGTTTCTTAAACTCCAATGATTATAACTATTCATTGAGTGAGCTATGGGAAATGATTAGCTCTGGTTTTAGCAGAGACTTTCCTTGGTATGATAAAGAAAAATCTATAAGATTTAGTAATGCATTATGTTTATTGAATCCTCGCCAATTTTCTTTATCCCAAATGAGTGATATCTATTCATTATACAAACCTACCAAAGGATTCTTTTTTAATGATATACAAAATAAAATGCGTAATGAGTCTGGATTTAAAAATATTTTCGCCCGATACGGATATTATGATATTGAAGGTAAGCCACTACTTATCCGGTCACACCAACCACGGCACCTTTTAAACACAATAGCTCATTATGGTGAAATGTCTGAACTGGATATTGCTAAATGGTCTGGTCGTGTCAATGTGAATCAGAACAGAGTTTATAATCACGTATCGGAAGAAGATATGTTAGATAAAATCAAAGCTATTAAATTGAATAGGAATAATTATTGTCAAAGGGACTCAATACCCACAAATGAATTGACAATTGATTTTAATAACCTTAAACAAGGTGCAATACACTTAACAGAATTTGGTTACTGTGTACATGATTATTTAGTTAAGCCTTGTGCAAAAATTAATCAGTTTGTTGAGTGTGATAATGAAACACTGAACATGAAATCAATAGGTAGAATTCGACTGGAATCTATCCGAAAAAAAGTAATGCAATTAAAGAGAATAACTCAGATCGCTTATGAAAATGGTGATTATGGTGCAGACAAATGGTTGCAACACCATGAAAAAAATTTGGAAAGAATTAATAAGCTTTTGAATAATTAAAACAGGAGATACTTATGGCAAAACATTTGAACAGGAGTGAAATAAAGGCAATTAAACACATTATACTGACTTGGGATGGTAAAATCACATGGAGTGATTTATGTGAATCAGTTTATAAGAATCTAAACAGAACTATCACAAGGCAATCTTTAAGTGCGCATGATGAAGTTGTTGAAGCATATAGAACAAAGAAAAATTTGTCCAATTTGAAAAAATCTGGTCTAAAGAAACCAGCTAACTTAACTATTGCGGCACAACAAATAATAAACCTTAAAGCCGAAAACGAAATGTTGAAAAAACAGAACAATAGATACAAAGAGCAATTTAGCTATTGGCAGTATAATGCTTATAGACATGGCCTTTCTATGGAACAATTGAATAGACCGTTTAATAAAAAATAACAATTGATAGGTTACACCTATTGACAAGTTAAATAAATGCGATAAATATAGATGTATGGTCAGGAAGACTATTTCAATAATGCAAGGACGCATTCTATGGACAAACAAAAAAACTTTCCAGTGGAACCACTGGAAGAACAGCTTATTATTATCGTTGATAAATTTATCTCTAAGCGATATCAGCCGAATGATAAAAGTTTCTCATACCAGCTATACCTGCTTTTTGTTGGCTATCATTTAAAGTATTTCTATCCTAAACAAAAATATACTCGTTCTAATAGAAATATAGACAACATTATGACGATGTTCAGTACTGTATACAAATGTCTTACAAGTACTTTGTTACAGCGATTAAACAATAAGGAGGCTGTTATCAGGGAGCTAAATTCTCTCGTTAACTATATTGATAACAATCAAGAAAAAGCTGAAGAAATCTATGCTACTGTCAGAGCACAATATGAAATGAAAGTAATTGAGGGAGAGTTAACCCATGAAGTTCGCGTGAGAGCCGTCAGGTTATAGGCAATAAAAAAAGCCCCTATGCAGGGGCTAAAAGAGACTTCTTGATATAGAATACTACTGAACTTCTTTCCAGACACCATCAGTTTTCACAAGCTTAACAGGCTTTGTCTGTTTCATATTGCTGATGGATGCATCAACAATGCAGTTATAAACATTGTTTGCTTCTTCTGTGCAATTTACTTTCTTCACATAATCGATTCTTAAAAGATCTTTTTCGGGAATACTTGAGTTCAGAGCTTTCATACTTGCATTTGATCTATCTACAACACTTTTGAAAGCATTGTATATGTCTTTTTTAGAAGGTTCGGAATTACAGGCTGTTAATAGAAAAGTAGAAAGGAGAACTGCGAGAATTGAGTATGTTTTCATTTTCTTATCCAGGAAACGATTAATTAAGAATGCCAGATTTTGTATTGTTATTATCAGTAGAGAATGTCCATTTGCTTACGGTTTCTCTATTGAAGTCGATTTCGAGAGTTTTAGACTGAGTCTGGGAACCGCCAGTTAGCAAACCGACAACAGGGATAAAAGTCGAGGCATTGAACTGATTGTTATACATGAAATATCTCCATTGCTCGTTGCCATCGTCAAGAGTCGTTCTGGTATCAGGCTCACCAAGTTGAGCAAGTAGCTCTGCCTTAGTTGTTTTGTTTTTAATTATTTTTGATTGTAGGCTCTGTGCCGTTTCATTTTTGATTTTTTGGTTGCCGGATGTAGAACAGCCAGAAATTGAAAATATTGCAATGAAAAAGGAGGTGACAATAATTTTTTTCATTTTATTTTCCTTATTATATTTGGACAGGGTTAACTTTTATGTGTGAAAACGGCTCTGTGTGCAAATTTCTTACGTAAATAAAATCTTAAAAAAATTGCTGATGCAAAATAGATAACGACAGTTAATATAAAACTTTGACTGATAGCGAATATGAGGAAAGCAATCGCTAACAGCACAATTCCTATTAGTAAAGCAAGCCACGGTGAAACAACACCATAGTTAATTGTTGCGTGACAGCCAGTGCAGACACGTACTCCGAACTGGCTCTCTTTAAAGCAAAATGGACACTTTATTATTTCGTTTTTCATAGCTATCCCAATCTGGAAGATTAAATGCTGTTTGTAGGGATTCTCGATGACCGGCTCGCTTTAGTAAAATTGCTTGTACCGATCGATGATTGTTGCTTGATAGGTCTAGTCTATCATAATTACATTATCGATCTGTAATAACGATCAATATTTTCTTGACTAAACACAAATTTATTACTCTGTAATAGAGTGCGTTTACGAGGGGGGGTGTAATTGACTGTCTATAAACGAATTTTTCTCGCCTTGTTTAAAGGTTGGATTACATGAATTTTTGAGAAGTGTGTGTGGGTTTTGTGAAGAATGGACTTCCCATAGCTTCTGAGAAGCTCTGCGAGCCTTCTGAGAAATGGAATCCAGCCGATAAGCCTGAGATGCTTTTGCTGTTGTACTGAGTTTTTTTGAAGAATCTTTTCTACGATTTCGTTTCTTCTGTCTTCTTTGAGTCGTAGTTCGAGTTCAGCAATTTTTTCACTGATACTTTCCTTTCTCTCAGTGTTTTTCAAAACTGTTGCAGGAGCAGGAGCAGGAGCAGGAGCAGGAGCAGGAGCAGGAGCAGGAGCAGGAGCAGGAG